>QNAI01000023.1 GCA_003641745.1 Verrucomicrobiota bacterium
CCACCACCACTGGAAACTACGAAAGGTTTCATCGGAAACCCTTCAATTCCGATGACGATCCCGCCGGATTTACTGTAACAGGAAACCAGTGATAGCCAGCGTCTCCGTGGAGGCTGCGACTGCGCCCACGTAATCGGGTGCCACCTCAAATCGATCGAGAAACCACGACGTCCGAAGACGCGGGTTTTCTTTTCCGGCACTGTCACCCACCAGGGTCTGTTCGTCTTCAAAACGAACGGCAAACGAGTCGAGAGGCATGGTCAGGCCATCGCCAACCGCCTTGATGAAAGCTTCCTTGCAGACCCAAGTGTCAAAAAAGACCCGACGACGCTCCCCTTCGGGACGAAGCCGAATCGCCTCCGACTCTTCGGAAGAAAAGAAACGGTCACCCAACCCCTCAAATTCCACTTTTCGGGACAATCGCTCAACATCGACACCGAGGGGACAACTCGAAGTAACTCCGATCAGAACCAGATCGCCGGAGTGACTGAGGTTGAATTCGATGCTTTCGCTCTCGATGACGGGAATCGCCAGGAAGGGTTTCCCGTGGTCACCGAGGTCAAAAACCAGAGTTCCGGGCTCGCACCCGCGACAGGCCGCCAAAACCCTGCGCAACACCCCATGGGCAAAGATATAGCGGTCCCGATCCTCATTCCTCAGAAAACGATCACTTCGATTCACCTCGTCCAGGCTCAGGGTGCACTTCAGCTCGGCAAGACGACCCACCCAATCGGCAAAGTCGGCCTTCCAGAGATGCACTTCGCCTGCGGCAGGGACACAGGGGCGAATTGTCCGGATCCAGTTCATCTCAGTCAAAACTGAGGATCGATTCCGTGAATGCCAAGAACGAGTCGCCGGTCTTCGCCACTCTTGCCAAGTCCCGGGCCCATCGCAAGAATCGCGTCCCCCCTTCAACTTTCTCGCACCCATGGAACCCATAATACCGGAGAAACATACCGCCGAGGCCTATTCGATAGAGGAACTCCAGTCGATGGACTGGATGGCAATCCAAGAGATCGATGTCGGCCGATTGCGAGCCACACCAGCTGTTGATATCGCCCATCTGATCGAACACTTCGATACTGACGAGCAGCGTCACATCCTCCGTCTGATTTCCGAGGAATTGGCAGCGGACGTGGTATCAGAACTCCGACCAGAGGAGTCCGCCGAACTGCTCGGCGAAATGGGTCAAGAGCGGGCGGTGCAGATCGTTGGGCACTTCGACCCTGACGATGCGACCGATATCATCGCCGAACTTGATGAGGATGACCGCTCCCGCATCCTCAGCGACCTCACACCCGAGCAGGTTGAAACCGTCACCCAGCTGCTCTCCTACCCTGAGGACTCGGCCGGCGGTATCATGACGACGGAGTTCGCTTCGGTTTCTCCAGAAATGCACGTCGACGAGGCCATCGCCCGCGTCCGTACCAAGAGCCGGGAAGTCGAGACAATCTATTACATCTACGTCCTCGATGGGGACAATCGCCTGGTTGGCGTCGCATCGATGCGTGACCTGATCCTTGCGCGATCCGGAAACCTGATCGCCGACGTCATGGAGCCGGAACTATTTGGTATCGTCAGCCCGGAAACCGACCGGGAAGAAGTGGCACATCTCGTGGCCGAATACAATCTGCTGGCTGTTCCAGTTGTCGACGGTGCCGGCCGCATTCTCGGCATCGTAACGCACGATGACGTTCTCGACATTCTTCAGGAAGAGGCGACTGAGGACATACAGAAACTTGTCGGTGCGGGTGGCGATGAAAACGTACATTCGAAGATTCGTTACAGTCTCAAGAAGCGTGGGCCGTGGCTCCTGGTCAACTTGGGAACGGCTTCCCTGGCTTCGGCGGTCGTCTATCTGTTTCGCCATCAGATCGAGCAGCTTTCACTCCTGGCCGTGTTCATGCCGATCATCGCCAGTCTGGGAGGCAACTCGGGCGCCCAGACTCTTGCCGTCGCCATCCGAAGCCTCGCCATGGGCGAGGTCGCCCCTGGCGACAGATCGCGGATCTGCCTCCGGGAGGCCTCTCTCGGAATTCTCCATGGGATTGGAATCGGCCTGACGGCTGCCATCGCGGCTTATCTGATGATCGGGGACATCCGAATTGGAATGGTTGTTTTTGTCGCCATGATTCTGAATATGACGTTGGCCGGAACAGCCGGCGCTCTGATTCCCCTTACCCTCGAACGGGTGGGGCTCGATCCAGCCCAGAGTTCATCGATCTTCCTCACCTCTGTGACCGATGTGGCCGGTTTTTTTATTTTTCTGAGTCTGGGAACGGCTTTTTTGATCGGGTGATCGGCTCGCTCACGAGAACGTGAGGTGTATCATCCGCCCGATTTCCCGGCGAAGATAGCGTTTCCCCTAGTGCCTGTTAAGGGGTCTGCCGGGCCACCGGGACCGTCTTAAAGCTTGTCTTGCCAAAGAGCGTGGATTCCCATCAAGGGGCGATGAAGGGATTGGCAAATCACGTTTTCCGCTCGGCGACGTTGGCCGCCTTGTTCTTTCTGGCCACGACCAAGGGAATGGCGCTCTCCACCGGGGAGACGACCAACGCCACAGGGAGACCGGCCCAGGATCAGCCACGCTCAAGTGGGTTGGTCCTCAGGCAGTCAACCTCTGTGCCTGGTCGCGAAGCGATCACGACTTCGCCCCCTCAACCATCATCGGCCGCTCTCCAGGCGCGCTCGTCGTCGCCCCTGGCACCTGCCCCGGAGAGCCACATCCCGGTTCCTGAACCCGATCCCCCGACAGTCGCATCCCCTGCTTCAGCCCCGGCCGCAACAATCGAAGTCAGCGCGAGACACCTGGATGAGCGGATGGCTGCCATAGAGCGATTGCTGGAGCGCAATCGCGAACAGGACCGCTCGATGATGATGATGATGATCAAAATCACTCTCATCGTGTCCGGAGTAACCGGTCTGACCGGGATCGGCGCCGTCATTGCAGTTGTCGTACTGCAGGCACGCTGGATCAACCGCGTTTCTGAAACAGCCCTTGCCCAGACCTATCCACCTGCACCGTCCCCGCTGGGTTGGGGTCCCCAGGGTCTTCCCGAGCCCACCCGAACATCCTCTACAATCCGGACGTCACGGCAGCAGTTCTCAGAAGCGGTTCAGAGTCTTCGGAACCAGATCGAAACCATGGAGCAGGGCGCGCATCAAGAAGCAGCTGCCCCATCCGTCGCAGCCGATCGGGCGCGAACAGTGACCTATGGTCCCGAGGAAACCTCCGCTGACCAGAATGAGTTCGAAGTCACCCGGCTTCTTGAGAAGGGCACCCAACTTCTTGACATCGGCAGGGCTGACCGCGCCTTGGTCTGCTTCGACCAGGCCCGGAGCCTGGCACCGGGCAAGAGCGAGGTTCATCTCAAACGGGCGCGAACCCTCGAGCAATTGCAGCGCGAAAACGAAGCGCTCGAAGCATTCGATCAGGTGCTGTTGATCGAGCCCTCCATGGTCGCCGCAAATTTGGGAAAAGCCGGGATCCTGAATCGACTCGAGCGTTACAACGAAGCCTTGGAATGCTATGAAAAGGCTCTCGGGCAGACCAGCGTACCGAAACGCCCGATCGTCTGAGCTGTTTTCGGGCCGCAGGTCGTTTCGAATGAATCAAAGTGCCCGTTAGTTGTTTTCGAAGTTGACCCCGGAGAGTTCCCGCGCGATCTCCCTTCGCGTGCTTTCGATCTGATTCCGAATCAACTCACGGTTTTCCGCTTCCTTGTCCGCCAATTGCCTTTCGAGTTCTTCGATTTTCAGTTCGTAGCGGTGGATCTTTTCCTGGGCTCTCGGCTCCAGAGTGGCGATTCGATTCTCGAAATCCTTCAGCAATTCGGTCGCCGATCTTTCGTGGGCCAGAAATTCCCTGTGCTGGGAATAGAGAGCCTGGACGGTACGGTCTCGGAGAGCTCTGATCAGGACCGTGTTTTCATCTCTCCCGGCTCCGCTGGAAAACCCTGCTTCCTCAGACTCGGAGATAACGGCCGGCAGACGTGTTTTGCTTCGGGTCAGGCGGGAGGTTGTCCAGATGGCGGTGGAGATGAGCAATGCCAACCCGAGGCCCACAATCCAACCGTTGACGGACTTCAATCGTTCAAACGAGAAAACTGAAGGCAGCCACGAAGGCGACCGGAGCGAACCGTCGGATCTCCGAATCGTCCGGGATTCGGCCATGGCTGTTTCTAATTCTGCCAGCAGGAGAAGCGTGTCTTCCGTGATCCGGTCACCCTTCCGAACAATGATCGTCCCTGCGGCCAATCTCGCTGAAAGAGCATCCACCCACTCCATGTGAAGCCGCAGACCGGTGGTCAGGTCATGGTCAACTTCGGCGTTGGGTTCGATGCGTTGGGCGACGTATTCAGCTAGGATCAGGGACTCTCCGGCCAGCGCCCGATAGACTCGTTCGCGAATGTCGGAAATTTCATCAACACTGTTCCCATCAATCCGCGCCGCACCCTCGAGGATCTCGGTCACCGGACGGTCGTCGTCGCCGATCTGTCCCGCCGGGACGATCAAGACCCGGTCGCCGTCCTCCGGCCGACCCGCACCGTCGGGGACAATGGCACGCCCGACGAAACTCTCAAAGACCGACAGGCTTACGGGCAGGAAAAAGTGCGAGTCGTCCAATTCGTAAGCCCAACTGACCGCCAGTTGGTAATTCACCGGAAATCCCTCGTTTCGGTTCTGAAAGGTTGCCTGCAAGGAGCGAAAACGCACCGAATTGACATCCCGGCGCTGGACCGGCAACTCCCCGAACCCATCGATCAGGACCTTGCGGAACCGATCCTGCGAACGCACGAAATCAGCTTGAAGTTCCTCGACCACCCGGGCCGTTATGTCCAAATCGCGACGATAGACCCAGAGTCGGCCGGAAACACGACCGTTCAGACCGAGTTCCAAACCGGGATCCAGTGGAGTCAAACCGGCCGGAACGACAACATCTTCGATTGCAAGATCACCGATCAGGTATTCGGGAACCGATGACGACTCGATTCGGTCTGCACCCGAAAGACGGTCAGCACTCATGGAGATGGCCAGTAAAACCGCCAGGGGACCAACCGCCGTGATCAGATGTGGAAACCAACTCCACCACGGCCTTGCAGTCAGTTTTCCGGATACGTCTGCCATCGATTCAGTTTCCGGGATTCGCGCTCGGATTCCGCGCAGTCCCGCAGGACAGCGAACCATCTGATCCGGTCCGAAGTGAGAAAGGTCGCGTCATGAAAAAGGGCTTTGGCATACGATGGGTAGACCAAGAACCTGTCAGGAGGCAATTTCTATTCGTGGGTCAAGTCACGATTCGCAGATGCCACCCTCCGTCATTGAGGCATCCATACAGATGGCCGAAACCGGACTGCGGCATGGCGTGCCTGCGCCGTGGCCTTGGGATCGATCACTTCAAGATCAACCGGGGCGATAATTTCCTCGCTTGCGATATCACCCACCTGGCAGGAGAAAAGAACCTCCAACCAGGCTCCTCGCTCGCAGCCATCAACAGGGAAGCGAGACCCGGAATCAGGGCCGGAACGCGCAATAGCATGGGGAAACGGGGGAACTTCGATAAGCCGTCGGAGCCCAACGAAGTCCACACGACTGAATCGGCAACCCTGCTGTGGCAACGCGGAATTGATCCAGTCAATCTCGGCTCAGACAGAATCCCCGGCTTGAAACGAGTTCCCGGATGCACAAGCCTGAAACCATGACGTTGAATCAATCCCGTCGCGGAGGATGCCTTACCCAACTCGCCGTCGCACTTCTGATCGTAGTCGTCGTCGGAGCACTGATCATTGGCGGAACGCTGTTTTATGCCTACCGGCAGGGCATCAAATACACAACGGATGTCCCTCCGTCCGCGCCGACATACACCGAGGAGGAAGCAAACGCTCAATACCAGAGTCTCAAACCTCGAATCGACCAGTTTTTCGACAAAACGGAGGAAGCGGATGAACCCGGAGATTCGCAGGGTGAGACACCTCCACCCACGATCCGCCTGACCGCTGCCGACCTCAATGCACTGGCGTTCAGGAATCTCAAGGATCTTCCCAAGGGTGCGCACGTGAGTTTCGCGATATCGGACGATCGTCTGATTCTGAATGCATCCATCCCGCTGAAGGGGGTTCCACTGCTCGGCGGCCGGTATTTTGTGGGCACGATTGAACTCTCGGAACCTCCGGCCGGATATCCCCTGCCACTCTACCTCCAATCCGCAAACGCAGCGGGGGAACCGCTTCCAGGCGCTCTGATCAGTCGCTTTCAGGATCCGGCCGAAGCCCGAAAGCTCCTCCAGTCGAACGGCTTGGGAGATGAACTCGGTTTCGTGCGCTCAATCAGGATCGAACCCGGCGAAATTGTGGTGGAGCTAAATGCCCGGGAGGCCAACTCGGAATAAGAGGGAGTGCAACAATACCAGAAGCGACAGACTCAGTTGGCTCGATGACACCGTCACGGTCAGCAACGGTCTCTCCTGTATCGCTGATAACGATCGGGCGCCGCCGGGATCGTCGTCTGGTTCGATCAGGTCGTTTCCACACCCATCAGCGTGGCCCGAATGTTTCAAGGTGCTCTTAGAGGCTGTCTGAAACGTGCTGAAACGTGTCGCAGAGATTGATTTGGGTTGTTGGGCAAGGCAGGCGCGAGGCGCCCAGGCCCAAAGGCCTTGGTCCTCGTGCCCAACGCCGGCCACGACCCAAAGCAACTCGGCCCGAAGGGTTTGGCCAGAAATGACACATTTCAGCACTTTTCAGACAGTCTCTTAAGGGACGGGGCCTCCCAGCCGAATAATCGAAGTGATCATGCCTTCCACTTTGCCCTCGCCTCTCTCCCTCGATTTCATCGATGCGCAGATCAAGGATCTCTCGGCCGCACCACAGATTCTTCCAAAACTCCAGGCCTTGATCCGCGACTGCAATACCAACCCGGACGACATATTCACCCTGATCAAGCTCGATCAGACGCTGACCACCCGGGTGATAAAAACAAGCAACTCGGCGTTTTTCGCGCCGAAGTCTCGAATCGACAACATCGAGGATGCCGTAACCTACCTGGGGTATGATGAAGTCTTCCGTGTGATCACCCTGGTGGCATTTGCCAAACTCATGAGCGGTCCGTTGGCCTGTTACGGCCTGAGTGCGGGTGAACTCTGGGAGCAGTCAATCGCCACGGCCGTAACCCTCGAAGTGCTGGCTCAGGCCCATGATTCCGCCACCAATACAGGATATACGATCGGCCTTCTCCATTCGATCGGCATGATCTTTGTCAACAAGCACCTCCTGGCCATGCGCTCGAACAAGCGTTTCAATCTCGATGAAGAGCCGGCGGATCTTGAGACGGATGAGGTCACCACGCTTGGACTATCGCATGCCGACGTCGCCGCCCATGTTCTCGATCGATGGAAGTTTCCGGAAAATGTCTGCGAGCCGGTTCGTTTTCAGCTCAGGCCGCTCGAATGCCAGACCTATGGCAAGACCGCATGCCTCCTGAACCTGGCCAAGGACATCGGGAGCAAATTCATCAGCTCCGGTTGCCGGAAGTTTGACGCCCCCGAACCCGATCCCATCGTAGTCAGCCTGATCGGTGGTTCCACCGAAGATTATGAAAGGACAATGGACAAGGTCGGAACCAAACTTGCCATGATCGACGTGCTCCTGCAGGAGCTCTAGACGGTACCCTGGTGCGTCAGGCCAGTTCCGCTTTCAATTCGTCGCCCGAAGCACTCCGCGCCGCACGCATGAAATCGCGCGGTCGATCGCGTACCGAGTCCATACCCTCCGATTGGCTACCCAGTGCGGATGCAATCTCGGTCAGAAGTCCATTATAGTGTCGGCTGAACACGACCTTGATCGGATTCCCTCCGGAGCCCCAGGAGATCGAATTGGTCAGAAAACCTTTGTCGATTGTGGCATTCCCGGTATCGATCTTCACAATTATCGGGTTTCTCAGGAATCGTGGCCGGGCCACCTGCACCCTTCCCTCTCCAGCGACGAGATAACACCGTGCCTTCTGCTTGATGGTATCGATCGAGGAGACGGGGAAAACCTTCATGACAAGGATGGGCGATGAAACGCCCTCCAACACCGATGTGGGCGCACGGGTGGACATTGGCCCGAGACGTCTTCGACGGAAGATCGTTTCCGAAAGAGCCCCAAGTATCGGGTCGCCGAGGATCGCCTTGTAATAGACCGTCCGCCGAAACACCCAACCAAACATCAGCAGGCAGATGCCGAAGATGATAAAATTCAACATGGTCGCCAACGTGGGATTGTAGGCGTAGATCCCCAACAGAGCGGCGGCAAAAGCCTTGTTGGCCGCTTCGAACGCGGCATCCACTACCGGAAAGGGTGACAGCAGGACCATCATCTCGAAGAAGAACTTCACCGTATTGATGACGAAGATATTCACCACTGAAACAGCCATCAACAGGGTGCTCAGGGTAACGCTGAAGATTCCAGCCTGATAGACCACTTCCTGTCCGCCCCCGGCGCTTCCAAAACTGGCCGCAGCCTGGACGAGCAGGACAGCAATGATACCGGAATACCCTTCCACCTGATCGATCGCCTGGGCCAACGGTTTGGTCACCTTGGTCAGTTTGGGCAGGGCCGTCACCACGGTCAGACCCAGCAGACCAAGAAAAACCAGACCGTTACTCAGGACACTATTGCCGCTGAGTAGTGCGTTCTCAGGCAAAATCCCCGTTTCAGCCAGGAGCGAGGCGCCCGAAAGGCAGGTCAAGGCAAAGAAGGGTGAAAGTGCAATCGGTGCCAGCGGCCCCAGCACTTCAGTCACCGGAATGGTCTGAACCAGCTTATCGGCCTTGGCCTGTTCATCATCCAGAGAAGCCGCCTTTGCCACCGACTGGCCGACGATGTGCGCGAGAAAGAGCACCGCAAGCAGAAGTATGATCGCCCCCCAGGGCGGCGATCGATCAGGGCGGGAGATCCACCTTACTGACCTGCGCCCGCCCGAATCTGGTCCTGCTGAAGACACAATCGATCGAGTCTGCCGGGATGGAGGATCAAGCGTATGCGCTGAACTCTGAAGATACCTCTGTTCTCAGACGATCCAACCGCCCGGATGCATTGTAGGTTGAGACTCGATCAAACATGCTGAAAGCCGCCACACGAGTCAAATTGACCGTCTGCCGATAATCCGCACTCAGACTGCTCATGGACCCACGACGCCCCGGAAAACTCCGAAACTTCGGTGGAATGATCTCCACCTCTGATTCGCCTACGGTCCACGATTGCATGCCACCATCCAAACAGCAGGGAGGCGAATAATCAACCGCGAATGTTTACAGTTCTTTTAAAACCGAGCTGAAGGATTCATCGGGGTTTCCCAAGGAAATCCCTCATTGCCTAGGGGAAATCCCCTATTCCCATGCAAATCGACGTCAAAGGCGCACCCTCCGGTGTTGCTGTGGCATTTCGACGACGAAACAAGATGGTGGAGAACCCGTATGATGAATTCGATCCGCACATTCCCGCTACGTCCGATGCACATCACTCCGGATCGTGCCTCCATCTCCATCTGGATGAAGATGGGGAGATCGGGGTTGATGCTCTCACAGGTGATACTCCACCTGGTGACCGCGTATTTCCGGGCTTCACGTCGCGTCGTCCAGTGATGGGATGAGATCAGGTTCCTGACCTCGGTTCGGGTGCACTGGTCAACCGAGGAAGCGATCAATCTCGCGCCGGTCGCGCTTGGTCGGTCGACCCAGCCCACGCGCCCGACCCAATACGCCCTCGACCGCGGTCTTGCGGCCCCGTTCGTATTCTTCCTTTGGCGTCAGGTCGTCGAGAAAGTCCGAAACAAGCTTTGCGCCAACCCTCCGTTGCGGGAGACCCGACACCCGGACCTTTCGGTCAAACGACGGAGTCCGAGCTTCGATTTCGTCCCCGCGCTGAACCGACCGCGATGGCTTGGCGACATCTCCGTTCAAAGATACACGACCCGATCGGCACGCCTCGATCGCCAAACGCCGGGTCTTGTAGACACGAACCGACCAGAGCCATTTGTCCAGACGTATGCCATCTTCCGGTTCCATCATCGCAATGATAGGTGGAGGAGACGGAAAAAACGAGAATTCTTATACAGGCGCCTCATCATGGAACAGGGAAACGGCTTTGGGGTCCGCACATTATTCCCTGATAAAGACACGGCACAACCTGCCGATTTAGTTCTCAACCCATGTGAACCGCATCGGATGCCAACCCGTCCCAGACATGAGCCTGCAAACACAACCCCATCAATCTCAGTTACCTGAAATCCATTGGCAGAACTCCCCTGGTCATTTCATCTTCGCCGATGAATGTACGTTCTGCCTTCATGCCCATGTCGGAAAATACTGCGTGGCCACGATCGGGGAACGCCACACCGAGATGTCGGGTGACCGAACGGTGCCCGTCGGTTTCGATATGTACACCACCGTGGTCTTCAAGCTCAATGAGAATGGCACGCCAGTCATGCCCGAACTTGAAACCCAGGACTACGCGACCCGGGAAGCCGCAATCGACGGACACATGAGGGTGCTTCGAAAATACCAGGAGACCGAACCAACCCCGCCCCTCGAATGACCGCCATACTCGATCCAGTCCCCGGGGTCAGAGCGATCGAGGAGTTTCAGCAGGCCTGCCTGAAGAGAATCGTGGCCCGACCAGGCGACAGAGAGGCACATGACATCGTACTCGACCTCTACCTGGAGACCGTCAGGCGACTCGAAAAAGGATGGATGCTCAACAGTGTCCTTACCAATGCCCTCATCCGCCTCAGCCATCTCTGAATGCTGCAGCGAGGCCGTAAGTCGGGAAGGTGATGAACACTCGCCCGATCAACCCGGGATCCGTGGGGCAGATCGACCCGTTCCAGCACCAGGACGCCCGGTCAGTCGAGTCTTGCACTACCTCCATCAAATCACCAGAAAACCTTCCTGAGGCTATTACCTGATCGACGGGTTCCGGCCAAGACCGGTATCCGTCGACCCAAGCTGAACCCAACCATGGCCCACATCGCTCAAACCCACAAGATCGTCAGATCCATTCTGCTGAGTACGGCGCTCCTGCTCGGCCTGACCCAGGAAGGTTACGGATTCGCCGAGATCTACCGAGGAGCCCTGACCCTCGATCTCGAAGGCCGCATCATCTATGACAGCAATGTCAGCGGTAACGCCATCGGCAACGCCGGCGATCTCAGCGACATGCTGTTCTCGTTACGGCCAATGCTTCGTTACGAACGCGATGTCGGCCGCTCCGATATCAACGCCTGGTTCGGCCTGGATTTCTCACGTTACCAGGATTTTACTGATATCAACTTCAACGATTTTGATCTCGGTTTCACCGTCGATGCGCCCACCGCTCCGGGTTCCAAGTTCACCGGAAACATCGATTTCAGATACAACCAGGATACCGGTTCCAACCAGAGTGTCCTCCGATACGTCCAGACCCAGCGTTTCCATTTCAACGTCGACGGCAGTTACATGATCGGGACCAGGACCAGCCTTCGCTTCGGCGCGGGCTACCGGATAGAGGACCCGAAGGATATCATCAGGGATCCACCGGTGGAATACAGCCAATCCACCTACTACGATGTCACTCTCGGTGTCGGTTACAATCTGCGCAGTATCAATACCCTGTTTCTCGACTACCGGCGCCGTGCGTCCACGAGCGACAACCAAGGTGATATCAATACCGGTCGCGACTACGTGAGTGATGCCCTCTTTCTCGGTATCTCCCGTCCGCTCGGGGGCAAACTCCATGGTACCGCCTCCATCGGTTATGAAACCACCGACGACCGTGAGGAAGGTGATGTGGACGCGGACCGGTGGATCTTGAACGCCAACCTCACCTGGACGCCCCGTGAGAAGACGACCCTCGGGCTGCAGATCGGGCGCCAACTCAATATCTCAGGCTACAATACGGGCTATTACAATACAACTGTCACTGTCACCGCCAACCAGGACATCGGTCAACGTTGGAGCCTCGACGGACGTCTTGGCTACAGCTGGTACGATTACGAGAGCGACCGCGACGACCAGGTGCTCGACTTCCGAATCGGATTGAGTTATGCTTACAACTCCCGCCTTAGCGGAGGCATCGACTACGAATACCGGGACAGCAGCTCAAACAATCCTTTGGGAGAGTATACCCGGAACCGTGTCTCATTGCGGGTGTCCTACACGTTCTGAACCAACGTCCATCAACCCCGTTAACATGACTCACTCCAAAAGCCTGTCCTGCGCCGCCCCCCTGCACGCGGTTTGCCTCGGGCTGATCCTGCTTTTCGCTGGAATGACCGCCTTGTGCGGTCAGGGCGCCTCGGAAGATCCGGATAACGGCAACTACCGGTTGGGCAAACTCGATCAGATTCAGATCACGATTTTCGATGAGCCCGACCTCAGCGTGGCCCAGAGGATCAACGGTGAGGGCAGCGTCCGGATCCCCTTGATCGGTGTGGTCAAAGTGGCCGGCCTCACCATTTCCAAGGCCGAGGCGTCTATCGAAAAGGCGTATATCGAAAATGAGATACTCAAAGACCCCATCGTCTCCGTCCGGGTCATCGATTATGCGCCCAAGGAGATCTCCATCCTGGGAGCCGTCCGATCTCCAGGCAAACTCCCCTTTCCAACCGAAGTCTCCAGCCTCGATATCGTGGACGTCATAACAAAGGTCGGCGGATTCACCCAGATCGCCCACGCCGACAGAGTCAGAATCACACGCGTAGGCGACGATGGTCGCGAAATCATCTTTACGGTCAACGTGGAGAGCATGATCACCGGACGCGGACGACGATCGGGCGAGCCCGCGCGAGTCCCTGTCTATCCCGGTGACGTCATCTGGGTGCCCGAACGCATGTTCTGATTCCGGGGTCATTGCTCACAATCCTGCATGCCAATGCGAAATTGGCTGATATCGACCGCACGGCTGCCTCGGTAGTGCCTTGACCCCCTCGGACGGATCCATCGACGGAATCCCACCCGTTGATTCCCATTGACCCCTATGGTCCTAGGGGTTTTTATCCAAATCCTTAAGGGAAAGTACCTAGGGGAACGCGCAGACCGTGTCCTACGGGGGTGGCGTAATCCTTGAACAGACGGCGGCCATTTCCACCGACAATGATTGAGCAGACATACGAGAGACGCCCAACCTCACCATCAATTCCTTCAGGACTCATGGAGGATTTCCCTTGGATCGGATTTCAGGTCGGCCCAAAGAAGACGATTTCTTTGGAAGTAACAATTTTTACATGCGCCGAGTGCTCGGACCGACCGGTCTGATCGAGAACGTAATTTCCAGACTGAACGAACGTTAGATTCCCAAACGAGAACACCTTAACAGCCAATACGATGTCCACCGTCACACCTGAGAACAAGGTAAAGACTTCCGTCTTTCTCGTCGATGACCACCCGCTCGTGCGCCAGGGCCTTGCCCAGATCATCAACAGCGAGACCGATCTCGAAGTCATCGGAGAGGCAGAAGACGCTTCCAAAGCCCTTCATCTGATCGAGACCAAGCAGCCAGACCTGGTCATTGTTGACATCTCCCTGCGTGGAAACAACGGCCTGGAACTGATCAAGAATATCAAGGCCGTCCTGCCGAACCTTGGAATTCTCGTCTTTTCGATGCACGACGAGACCGTCTATGCTCAGCGTGCCCTTCGCGCGGGTGCCCGTGCTTACGTGATGAAGCAGGAGTCGGCCGACAAGATCCTTCTCGCGATTCGTCGGATCATAAGCGGCGACATCTACGTCAGCCATCGGGTGGCTGACCAGGTCCTGCAGCAGCTCGTGAACGGCAAGGCAACCGGGAACGAGTCCCCCATCGACCGGCTCAGTGATCGCGAACTCGAGGTGATTCAATTGATCGGGAAAGGGCTTTCGACCCGCGAGATCGCAGGAAACCTCAACTTGAGCGTGAAGACGATCGAATCGCATCGCGCGCACATCAAGGAGAAGCTCAACTTGCGCAACGCGACCGAACTCGTTCAGTTTTCGGTCCAATGGGTTGAGCAGGAAAACGGTCGTACCTCCTGATCAGCGGCTCGAGGGACCCGACCGAGCATGGCCCCCCGTCGAGGGGCTGATGCCGGAATTCCCTCCCTGACCTATCCCGCATCGGGTAAACACACGAACCCGGCTAGTGGGATCCCCCAGGGTTCGGACCGGAGAATCTCGCCTCCACTGTGCGGTTGTGGCCCGATTGTGGAAACACTCCGCGAGGGGATAGAATAGTCCCATGCTTGAAAAGGCTCCGTTCGGACTTAACGACGCAACCAACTCCGTGGGCTGCGATCTGATGAGAGTATGTGAACCTTGAACCGCTCCCCTGCCGTGAATGCCACAACACCAATAAGAGTTTTCCTGGTTGATGATCATCCCGTGCTTCTGGAAGGCCTGAGGGCATTCATCGACGGACAGAATGATTTCCATGTCTGCGGCACCGCTCTCGACGCGACTTCAGCGATGGCGCAAATCGAGGACGCCGAACCTCATGTCTGCGTCCTGGACATTTCCCTGAACGGAATTCACGGGCTCGATCTTCTCCGCATGATCAAAGCGGAATACGCGGACCTCAAGATTCTCTGCTATTCCCTGCATGAAGAGCTGTTCTACGCCGAACGGTCACTTCGATCCGGTGCAATGGGCTACGTAATGAAAAACGAGGATCCTGAAGTCCTCCTTTCGGCTCTCATGAAGGTGGCTGACGACGAAATCCACGTCAGCGAGCGGATCGGCCGCCAGATGTTGCACCAGATAGCGCAAGGAAATTCGCGAGAATCCGCTTCCGGGGTCGATCTATTAAGTAACCGCGAACTACAAGTCATTCAATACATAGGCGAAAGCTGCAACAACCGGATCATTGCCGAACGCATGCATGTCAGCGTCAAAACCATCGAAGCCCACCGATCACGAATCAAGGACAAGCTGAAATTGAATACCTCCTACGATCTGATCCGATTTGCTGTCCGGTGGGTCGAACACGACAGCAATCCGACAAAGCTCCAGGCAATCAACTGATCGTCTGACCAGATTTTTCCATCAAATCAACGTGACCATGAATCTCACCGAAGAAAAACAACCCGATCTCAGCAACGCGTTGCAAGCCGACAGTTTCTCCGCCTCAGCGACTGCCACGGCGGAGATGCCGGGCTCAAAAATCGTCCTGCTGGCCGAGGATGAACCGATGATCCGTGATTTGATAACGCTCTTTCTGAACAACCTCGGATACGTCGTTCACAGTGCGGAGAACGGCCAGGACTTGCTTGAGGTCGCAGGGAAGCATGCCTCCGACGGCTTCGCCCTGATGATCACCGATCTGGTCATGCCCAAGATGGGAGGTTTGGAGCTCGCATCCGAGATTCGCCAGCGTTATGCGGAGTCACGTATACTTTTCGTCTCCGGATACACCGATGACATCGTGATACTCGAGGGCCGCCTGAACGCACGCACCGCGTTCCTGCGAAAACCGTTCAATTTCTCAGCCCTCAAGGCCAAGATCGAAGGCCTGCTGGACGCCTGACCGGATTCGCTCCCTGTCGCGGTCATGGACTGCGCTGCCACCCATCCGGATCAGCACGCAGACCGCCTCATTCTCCGGGCGTCTCCAGCGAATCACGGAATAACTTGTAGTCGATCGAGTCGCGAATGGCCTGCCAGCTCGCTTCAATGATGTTGCCGCTGACTCCAACCGTGCCCCAACGAGCCGCCTTGTCCGCGGACTCGATCAGAACCCGGGTCCGGGAATTTGACCCCTGGTTGCTTTCGAGGATGCGGACTTTGTAGTCCTTCAACAGAACCTCATTGATCCTCGGGAAGGCCTTTTCGACCGCCAGGCGCAGAGCCTTGTCCAAGGCCCCAACCGGTCCGGTGCATTCGGCCACGGTATAGATACTCTTGCCGGCAACCCGCAGTCTGACCGTCGCCTCTGCAGTGGGTTTGGCTCCTCCGCCGCGTTTTTCGACGATGACCCGGTAACTTTCAAACACGAAGTGTTCCTTGCACAGGCCCTCGCTCCGGGCCAACAAAAGATGAAGTGAACCGTCGGCCGCTTCGAATTCAAAGCCTTCGTGTTCGAGTTTCTTCACCTCCTCGACCAGCTTCTTTGTCGCCTCTGAATCCCTCTCCAGGACAACTCCCAGTTCCTTCGCCTTGAGAAAAACACTGCTGCGCCCAGCCATATCGGAGACCAGAACCCGCTGCCGGTTCCCTACCGACTCCGGTCCGATATGCTCATAGCTATGGCGCACTTTCTTGGTGGCATCCGCATGGGCGCCACCCTTGTGAGCGAACGCAGAATCACCGACATAAGGAGCCCGGGAATCGGGTCGGAGATTCGCCAACTCGTCGATGAACAGCGATAGCGCACGAAGCTTGGGCAACCTGGCGTCGCATGCGGTCTCGTAGCCCATCTTAAGGATAAGGTTCGGGAGGATTGCCGTCAGGTTGGCGTTCCCGATCCGCTCTCCGTACCCGTTCATCGTGCCTTGGACCATGGTGGCACCCACCTGCACACCGGCCAGCGACACCGCCACCCCCACGCCGGAATCGTTGTGACAGTGAACGCCGATCTCCTGATCTGGAAACCGCCGGATGACCGCGGCTGTTATCTCTCCAATCTCCGGGACCAATTTGCCTCCGTTCGTGTCGCAGAGAACAAGATACGACGCCCCGCCTCGGATCGCCGCCTCCAGCGTGGACAGCGCATACCCGGGGTTGTCGGAATAGCCGTCATAAAAGTGCTCGGCGTCATAGATGACCTCCCTGCCGTGTTCAACCAGGTAGCGGACCGAGTCCTCGATCATGGCCAGGTTTTCCTCGGGCGTGGTTCTCAGAACCTCGGTCACGTGCAGCAGCCAGGTCTTGCCAAAAACCGTCACCACCGGTGTCTCCGCCTCGATCAGGAGTCGAATCTGGCCATCATCCTCCACCGGAATCCCCGCCCGGCGGGTCGAACCAAAGGCGGCAATCCTGCTGTGCTTCAAGTCGAGCTTCCGCACTTCCTCGAAATAGGCCATGTCGCGCGGGTTCGACCCCGGCCATCCCCCCTCGACATAGTCGATCCCGAACGCATCGAGATGTTCGGTGATCAGAATCTTGTCTGTGACCGAAAACGAAATACCTTCGCCCTGGGTTCCATCGCGAAGAGTGGTGTCGTAGATCTGTACGGGTTTCTTCATCTGACCGGTCTCGTGTTAGCAGCAGCCGGCTTATGCGGCCAGAGCAAATATTTGAGGGTTCAGGATGGCAGGTGATCGGTGATGAAGGCCCGTACCGCGTCCACTTCGGCGGGCAGGGAGTGGATGTTCATCGGCCGCGCCTTGAGGTCCTCAAGGTTGGGATGGCGCGGCGCCTCCCCGACCGCCGCCTTCATGACACTGGGAAACTTGGCCGGGCTCGCCGTGGCAAGAATGATCTCTGTCCGCCCCTCGCCCGGGCAGGTGAATCCACAGGCGGTATGCGGATCGATCAGAAAGCCGTACTCATCATGCACCCGACGGATCTGATCGAGTATCTCGTCGTCCGACGAACGGGTCGCGTCGAACCGATCATCGGCGGTGAGCGTCCATTCAAGGCGCCCCTCTTCGGAAAGCCGTGTCATCACATCGCGAATACGCCTGGAATCACCGCCTGCCAGGTAAAAAAGGTAACGCTCAAAATTGGAGGCAATCTGGATGTCCATCGACGGAGCCAGACTCGATTCGACCTCCCGGACCGAATAGATGCCGGTGGTGAAGAAGCGATATAGAATATCGTTGCGATTGGTGGCGACCCGGAATCTCAGACCGGGAACGCCCATACGATGGCAGAGCCAGCCGGCCAGAACGTTCCCGAAATTGCCCGTCGGGACGACAAAGGTGACGTCCGTGCGTTCGCTCGAGTTCAGGCGCAGCCAAGCGTAGAGGTAATAAACACACTGGGCCAGAACACGTGCCAGGTTGATCGAGTTGACCGCCGAAAGACCGTGACGGACCTTGAAAGCCCCGTCTCCAAAGATCGTCTTTACAATCCGCTGGGTGTCATCGAACGACCCGTCGATCGCCAGCGGGAAAACGTGGTCGGATCCGGTGCAGGCCATTTGTCTTTCCTGCAGGTCCGAGATCCGTCCCTTGGGATAAAGCACGAACTGGCGGACTCCTTCGAGATGAAGCAAACCGTGAATCGCGGCGGCACCAGTGTCACCCGAGGTCGCCCCCAGGACGTTGATCGGCCGGCCCGTTTCACGGATCTGCCGTCCGTACAAACGGCCCAGGAACTGGAGGGCGAAATCCTTGAAGGCCAAGGTAGGGCCATGGAACAGCTCCAATACATACCGGCCGTCTCCGATCGGCCGGAGGGGTGCGATGTCCGGATGATCGAACCCGCCATAAGCCCGGTCGATCATCGGCCTCAATTCACCTTCCGAAAGGTCCGTGGCAAAGAGGCGGAAGAATTGATCACAGAGCGAAGGGTAATCAAGACTGGCCCACGAAGGGAGCAGATCGCCTATCCCGGGCAGATTCTCAGGCACGAGCAGCCCGCCATCCGGGGCGAGGCCAGTGGCGACCGCCTCGCTGAACGAAAGGGGTGAGGTCTGCCCCCGGGTGCTGACGAACCGCATGATCCTATCCTTCGGGTGGTTCAAGCCCCGGCCAGATTGAAAGCCGAGTGCACCGTTCTGGCCGCTATTTCGGCCGCATCCAGATCAATCACAACCGAGATTTTGATCTCCGATGTGCTGATCAACTGGATATTCACCCCCGCGTTGGCCAGCGCCGAAAACAATATCGCCGCCACCCCGGAATGGCTCCTCATCCCGATCCCGACCACCGAAAGTTTCGCGATCGAATCAAAGATCTCGACTTCCCCCCCGCCATCATCATCCAGCAGATCTTTCACCGTCCGTTCGGCCCGAAGGGAATCGTTCCGTGGCACGGTGAAGGTCAGGTTGGCCACTCCATTCCGACCGACATTCTGAACGATCATATCGACGCTGACTCCGGCGTCGCCCAAGGCCTGGAAAATCCGCGCCGCTGAACCCGGCTTGTCCACCACCTGGCTGACCATCACCTTGGCCTGATCCTTGTCAACCGCCACTCCGCGGACGACGACATCCTCCATCGATTTCACTTCCTTTTTCACGATAGTTCCCGGTTTCTGGTTAAAGCTTGAACGCACCTCGAACATTACTCCGAATTTCTTGGCAAACTCGACCGAACGGGCCTGCATCACCTTCGATCCGAGACTGGCCAGTTCCAACATCTCATCATAGCTGATTTCGGATATCTTTCGGGCATCCGCAACCACCCTCGGATCGGCCGTGTAGACGCCTTCCACATCCGTGAATATCTGGCATAGGTCCGCCTTCAACGCCGCCGCCAGAGCCACCGCCGTCAGATCGGACCCCCCGCGACCAAAAGTGGTGATATTCTCCTGACCGTCCGTTCCCTGAAACCCGGCCACGATCACGACCTCGCCCTTCTTCAGGCTGTCCTCAATCCGTTGAGTATCGATTTTCACAATACGCGCGCGGGTATGGGCCGGATCGGTTACGATGCCCGCCTGCGAACCCGTCCGCGAAACAGCCGGAACCCCTAGCGCATGCAGGGCCATCGCCATCAGGGCTATTGTCTCCTGCTCACCCACCGCCAGAAGCATGTCCATTTCCCGGTCCTCCGGCACCGGATTGATGGCCAGGGCGCGCCCGATCAGTTCATTGGTCACCCCGGACCGGGCCGAGACCACAACCACAATTTCGTTCCCGGCGTCATGACCCTCCCTGACCCGTGCAGCCACACGTTTGATCCGGTCGATATCTCCGACCGAGGTGCCGCCGTATTTCTGAACGATTCGAGTCATGTTCAATCTTCGAATTCTGCGATCTGGAGCAATACCGGATCCTCGACCACGACCGACATCGCCTTCAGGTCGTTTGCCGTGTCCTGAATCGCTTTTTCGTTGGTCCGGTGGGTGGTCAGAATGAGCGAGGCACAATCCGGCAAGTCGCTCTCGCTCTGAAGAACGCTGGCAATACTCACCCGATTGGAGGCCATCGATGCCGAAACTCGGGCAAGCACACCCGAGGCGTCCTTGACCGTGAGTCGCAGGTAGAACCGGCTCTCCTGATTCTCCGGCAGAGTAATCCTCAATCGATCCTCCTCGCCGGACACGATGGAGGGAGCGTCGTCGGGCAGAAGCGGTGACTTCCCGCCCAACAATACCAGGGCCGCATCCGCCAGATCGCCGATCACCGCGCTCGCCGTCGCGTCCTGGCCGGCGCCACGACCGATATAAAGCGTCGTGCCAACCACGTCACCGGCCACGCAAATCCCGTTGTAGACTTCGTTGACGTTGGCCAGAACCAGGCGCTCCGGCAGCAGCATTGGCCGAACAGATACTGAAAGATCGTTGGACTCGAAGTTCCGTGCGATCACGCTCAGCAGTTTGATGCGCAGGCCAAAACTACGGGCAAAGGCAAAATCTGAAGGGCTGATTCGTCGGATACCATCAACCCCGATATCCTCGAGCCGGACCCAGGTGCCGTGGGCCAGGAAGGCCAGAATCGACGCTTTGTGGGCCGAATCCCACCCGTCAACATCCAATGACTCATCTGCCTCCGCATACCCGAGCCGTTTGGCATCGGCCAGGACATCGGTATAGTTGAGATCCTCATTCTCCATCCGTGTCAGGATGTAATTGCAGGTCCCGTTCAGTATGCCGTAGATCAATCGAAAACGATTGGCCACCAGGCCCTCGCGGAGAGCTTTGATAATGGGTATTCCCCCACCCACGCTGGCTTCGAACAGGATATGCCCACCCCCGGTCCGCGCCGCTTCAAAGATCTCCGGACCAAACTCGCTCAAGAGCGCTTTGTTTGCGGTCACCACGATCTTGCCGGCACGAAGGGCGGTCAGGGTGATCTCGCGCGCCACATCCGTGCCACCCATCAACTCGCAGACGATCGGGATCTCCGGATCCACCGCGATCGAAAAGGGATCGGTTGTGACCAATTTTCGCGGAAGAGGCAGTTTACGTTCCTTAGCCGGGTCGCGCACCGCGATACGGGCGATCTCAAGTGAGACGCCCAGTCGCTTGTCGAGTTCACGCCGCCGCTGGTTGAGGTGTTTCCACACACCTTGGCCGACCACGCCAAACCCGCAGAGACCGATCTTCATCGTTTTTCTGTACACCCGTGCTGTCATGGTGATTTCGTCCGTTTCTGCCGCCGTTCAAACCGGTTTTCACGGCCTTCCATCAATCGGCGGATATTGCTTCTGTGTCTTACGACTATGAATACCGCAACCAAGGTGGCGAAGCCGAGCAGGAGGTCAGGCCCGTCCAGGATCAGGCGGGAAATCGGGAGCGCCACCGCCATCCCGATCGAGGCGAGCGACACATACCGGGTCGGAAAGAAGAGTATCAGCCAAACCCCAATCCCGATCAGGGCCGAAATTGGCATAAGGGTCACCATTCCTCCCATCGTGGTGGCGACGCCCTTTCCTCCCTTGAACCCGAGAAAAATCGAAAATGAATGCCCGAGGATGGCGCCCACCAGGCCCAAGAGTGAAAGGTGGACCGGGTCCACCTCGTTGGCCGGCAGCAGCCAGACCCAGGAGACCGCGACCACCCCTTTCAGGAAGTCGAGGAGGAAAACCACGTTTCCGGCCGCACCGCCCACGGCGCGCTTCACATTGGTCGCACCCGGGTTGCCGCTGCCCACCTTCATGATGTCGACCCCATGCGCCCGGGCCACCCAGTAACCGAACGGCAGCGAGCCGATCAGATAACCGGCCGAAACAGCGAAAGCTAAATACAGGTACGACATCGAACAATGGATACCCAAAATTCAGGCATGGACCAGCAGGGCTCGCTTGACCCCGGGAGCGGCCGTGATGGCCTCCATCGCCGCGTCACTCAGTTCAGAGTCCAGGTTGACCACGGTCATGGCCACCCCTCCGACTTCATTTCGACTCATCGATATGGTCGCGATATTCACTCCGTCACGACCGATCTCGGTGCCGACTTGCCCTACGATGCCAGGTTCGTCCTTGTTCTCAAGTATCAGGTGGATGCCACCCAGATCGGTTTCGACCGCCTGCCCGTTGATGTTGATCACCCGTGGAATATTCGCCTTGCCGATAAGGGTTCCCGCAACCGAGCAGACGGTTCCGTCCAAGCCGAAAGCCTCGACCTGTACGAGTTCGGTGTAGTCACTCTCCAAGTTGGTCTTCGTCACATCCACCTCGATGCCCAGGCGCTTCATGATGACCGGAGCATTTACGAAATTCACGTCGCCGCCGCTGATCAGCCGAAGGTAACCTTTCAAAATGCCGCGGGTCACCGAATTGGAATCCAGGTCGACGATCTTGCCCCAGTAGCTGACCTGGATCTTTTCGACCTGGGCCGGAGAGATCTGCTGCAATAAGGTGCCCAGGTTGGCTCCAAGCTCCAAGTAGGGCTTGAGCACCTCCAGGGTCTCTGCGTCGATCGATGGCATGTTCACCGCGCTCCGGATGACGCCTCCAGACAGTGCTTCGGTGATCGCCTCGGCAATCTCAATCCCGACGCTCTCCTGCGCCTCGATCGTCGATGCACCCAGATGAGGGGTCAGGAGAATGCGGGGATGCCCCCGGAGTTCACTGTCGGCTCCAGGCGGTTCGTCCTCGAAGACGTCGAGGCCGGCCGCGGCCACCTTTCCCGAATTGACGGCCGCCAGGAGCGCAGCCTCATCGATGATGCCACCCCGGGCACAGTTGAAAATGCGAACGCCATCCTTCATCTTTTCGAAGGCGGCTGCGTCTATGAGATGCCGCGTTCCCTCCGTCAGAGGCATGTGAACGGTGATATAGTCCGACACCGCCAGGAGGGCGTCGAATGCGAGACACTCGATCTGCATCGCCTTGGCTCGGCTCGGAGCGAGGAACGGATCATGAGCGACGACCCGCATCCCAAAGGCCTGCGCCCGTCGGGCAACTTCGCTGCCGATACGGCCCAAACCGACGATCCCCAGCGTCTTTCGGTAGAGCTCCATGCCCGAGAAGCCTTTTCGATCCCACTTCCCCTCGCGCATCATCGCGACCGCCTGCGGGACCGGACGAGCGCCACAAAGCATATGGGTAAACGTCAACTCCGCCGTCGCAACCGAGTTGCCGGTCGGCGTGTTCATCACCACGATCCCACGCTCAGTCGCCGCTTCCACATCTATATTGTCAACCCCGACGCCCGCGCGTCCCACCACGCGGAGCCGGGAGGCCGCTTCGATGACCATCCGATTGATCTGCGTCTCGCTGCGCACCACAATGGCGTCCACGTCTCCAACCAGTCCAACAATCTCCTCCCCGGAAGACTGGTAGGCCTCCAACACCTCGAAACCAGGTTGACTCCGGAGGTAGGCGACACCCGACGGTGATATCTTATCCGCAACAAGAATTTTCATTATGCCAAAGAGGCAGACAAAAATTGGCCATTCCCAAAAGGCAACGACAGAATATGACATAGGAAATATTTTTCCGGTAAATACTGTCCTGTCTTTTCCATCATAGCGGCCATGAATCTCCCAAAACCAGCGATTCAGCCCCTCAGGTCGCGAACCGCTTCCAGCAGATGGTTTCGGGGAATCTCCTGCTCGCTGCCGTCAGCCATATTCCGTGCCTTGACCATCCCGCGACCCAGTTCTTCTGATCCGTAAATCAGGCTGAATCGAGCGCCTGATTGCCCTGCCGCCTTGAACTGCTTGCCAAAACCGGCCGCCCTGAGTGGGTACTCGACAGAATAACCCGCTCCCCGCAGGGCGCTGATATCGGCAAGCGCCTCTCCCCGCTCGGCTTCCCCGCTTGCGACGACATAGAATTCCGGGCCGCTCACAATCTTGGGGCTCAAGCCCCGATCCTCCAGCAGATCCTGCAGCACGACGTCGCCTATAGCGAAACCCGTCGCCGGTAACTCCGGCCCCCCAAGCTTGCCTACGAGATGATTGTAGCGCCCGCCCCCGGCGATCGACCGGAATTTGCCCTTCCTGTCAAACGCCTCGAAGACAAAACCGGTATAGTAAGCCAACCCCCTCACGATGCTGAGATCGATGGAAACAAAAGCGGAGAGCCCCATCGCTTCGAGTCCCGAGATCAGAACGCGCCAATCCGCGAGTCGCACTCTGATTTCGTCGGATTGCCCATCGGTTCCATTTTCGGCAAAGAACGATTCGAGCGCTTCCATTGACCGCACCCCGGCGAGTTTCTCGATGCGATCGAACAGCCCGGTTCCTCGATCACCCACCAGGGTATCGATTTTCTTCGCGCTCACCTCACGGGGTTCGCGACCCATCTTGTCAATGATGCCGAGCACAACCTCGATTTCCTCCCCGCTCAGCCCCCGGGTCGCAAGGAAATGAACCCAGAGATCGCGGTCACTCAGCCGAACCCAGAAATCCTCCTGTGTCAGCCCGAACACAGTCAGCGACCGGATCAGAAGGGCGACCAGTTCGACCTCGGCTCCGGGACCAGCCTCTCCGAAAACATCGGCATTGAACTGGTAGAAGGAACGCAGACGCCCCTTCTGCTGGCGTTCGTAGCGAAAATGCTCTCCGATATTGAACCATTTGACCGGGCGCCGCAGGCTCTGGGCCCGTTGGCTAACCATCCGAGCCAGCGCCGGGGTCATCTCCGGACGAAGGGCCACTTCTCGCCCTCCCTTGTCCACAAACGAAAAAAGCTGCTGCTCGATCTCGGCGCCCGACTTTGCCCTGAACAGATCCAACGGTTCCAGGACGGGAGTCTCATAAGCCTGGAACCCAAATGAGATGGCCACCTGTCGCCAGACGCGAAAGATGTGATGCAAGCGGGAGCAATCCTCGGGATAAATCTCCCGAAAACCAGGAAGTGTCTGCAGGCTGGACATTCGATGGACGTTACCGCCCATCCAGATGGAAAATCAACCTTCCGAAGGCCGAATCGGGGGCTTTTTGGACAATAAGTCCAGATCGAGTCGTTTGAGACGGGCCTTCAGGATCTTGCCGGCCTTGAACTTGACCACCGCACGGGTGGGGATGACAACGTCGGTCTCCGGCCGGTTGGGGTTACGGCCGATCCGCGACTTGCGAACCTGGACTTCCAGAACTCCAAAGTTCCTCAATTCGACGTTTCGACCTTGTGAGAGAGCGTTGAGGATTATGTCCAACGCCATCTGCACTGTCTGCTGTACTTCCTTCTGCGGAAATCCAGTCTTGCCATAGATCTCCAGGACGATCTCCCGCTTGGTCAAATTACTGGGCATAAAACAAAGGGTTTAATGTGGCACGAAACACAGGATATACAACTTAAGGGCACTTCGATTAATTGAAGAATGACCGTCTCCAATTAATCAAAGTGCCCCTAACTTATTTTCACACTTGAGGTTGCGTCAACCCCAATCGAGCCGAAACTGACTGACAATGAGCGATAAAGATGACACTCGGAACCCCATGGAGGAGTTCCAGAATCAGGTCGAGGATCTTTTCAAGAAAGGTAACTTCAACACCTTCTTTGCCCAACGCCCCCCGGCGAGGCAATCCGGGGGGGGGAGTGACCCCGGTGACCCCGTCGACCAGAAACCGGAAAGGGAGCGGGAAGAAATTCTGGAGAAAATCCGCAATTTCAACCTCAAACCACGGGAAATTCGCGATTACCTGAACCGCTTCATCATCCGGCAGGACGAGGCAAAGAAAGTGATCTCGGTCGCCATCTGCGACCATTACAACCACGTGAGGCAATGCCTCGAAAACCCCGACCTCCGCGACAAGGAACACACCAAGCAGAACATCCTGCTACTCGGACCGACTGGTGTTGGGAAAACCTACCTGTTGCGATGTATCGCAAAGCTGATCGGCGTACCGTTCGTCAAGGCCGACGCCACCAAATTCTCTGAGACCGGCTACGTCGGAGGCGACGTTGACGATCTGGTCCGCGATCTGGTCCGCGCGGCCAACGGCGATATCGAACTGGGCCAATACGGCATCGTCTACATTGACGAGATCGACAAGATCGCCGCTCAGTCATCGGCCGGAAACCGGGACGTTTCCGGCCGCGGTGTTCAGATCAACCTGCTCAAATTGCTCGAGGAAACAGACGTCAACCTGCACAGCCAGACGGACATCATGGGGCAGATGCAGGCCGTTCTTGAGATGCAACGCGGAGGGAAGTCGCAACCACGCACCTTGAACACCCGCCATATCCTCTTTATCGTCAGTGGCGCGTTCGATAAACTCGGCGACCAGGTCCGCAAGCGACTTCAGAATACGCAGGTCGGGTTCGCCGCCTCCGGTAAACATGACCCCGTCCTGAACGACGAACCTCTATCCCGAGTCGAAACCACCGATTTCATCGATTACGGTTTTGAACCCGAATTCGTGGGCCGCCTACCGGTCCGCGTCGCCTGCCATCACCTCGCATCCGCGGATCTCGAGGACATTCTGCTCCAATCCGAGGGAAGCATACTCCGCCAGTACCAGACCGAATTCGACGGCTACGGAGTCGAGTTTTCTCTCCTGCCCGGCGCTATCACCAGGATCTCACAAATGGCCTATGAGCAGAAGACAGGGGCCCGTGGATTGATGACCGTGCTTGAGAGAGTGTTCCGGGATTTCAAGTTCGAACTCCCCTCCACCTCGATACGAAAATTCGAGGTGACTCCTGAGACGATCGAGCAACCTGGCCGGCACCTGAAGGCCATGCTCAAGGAAAACGAGGCCGCCCAGCGAAAACTGCTGGCAACCGAGGTCAAAACGTTCGCTCAGCGATTCCAGGAAGAACACGGATTCGAACTCAAATTCCACTCAGAAGCCGTGGAGACCCTGGTCGACGAGAGCATCGAATCGGACACCACCATTCGAGCTCTCTGCGACCGCAAATTTCACGACTTCCATTACGGTCTCACTCTGATCTCACGCAACACGGACAAGTCGGTGTTCACCATCACCCGGAACACAATCGAGAACCCTGACAAGGAGCTATCCCGCTGGGTCGCAGAAAGTTTCAAGGACCTCCGCTCAGAGCCTTGAGGCCGGGGTCATTCCTTGCATTCTTGCATGCCAATGCGAGAAATCAAGGTTTGACCCCTTCGAATGATTTCCACCATGCCTGATCCGACCGCCGTCAACGACATGTTCGGGCGCATCGCGCCCCGCTATGACCTGGCCAACCGCGTGCTCAGCCTCGGCATCGATCGTTGGTGGCGATGGCACCTGGTAAGGGGCGTCGTCAAGAAAGGCCCGAAAACGGTGGTGGATCTGGCAACCGGCAGCGGAGATGTCGCGTTCGCGCTGGCCGGGACGCTTCCACCGGACGCACACGTGCTCGGGCTGGATTTCTGCCAGCCCATGCTCGACCGCGCAAATGCAAAAAAAGAGCGGATCCGCGGTGGGGCTCGTGTCGAATTCCAGTTCGGAGATGGTCTCGATCTACCCGTCGAGGACAACTCGATCGATGCTCTGACGATTTCCTTCGGGCTCAGGAATATGGAGGATCGAGCGCGGGCCTTGAGTGAGATCAGGCGCGTGCTAAAACCCGGACGTGGACACCTGCACCTGTTGGAATTCTCTCAACCCCGGTCATGGTTTCGCCCCGTCTACAATTTCTATCTTCGCCACCTGCTTCCCCGGGTTGCCCGGTTACTGACCGGCGACCAATCCGCCTACGACTACCTCGGCGATACCATCGAGTCCTTCCCGGACCGCCCCCGGATGGCCGACGAGATCAGCACCGCCGGATTTTCCATGGTCGACCACCGGGGATTGACCTTCGGTATCGTCGCTCTCCACGTGGCGAGAGCGTAATCCGTTCGGAACCGACGCGATCTCAGAAGCAAGACGGTTTCGTCAACTGAACGATTTGCCGCACCCGAAAGTCGTTTCCGCGTTGGGGTTCATGATCTCAAACCCCTTGCCGTGCAGGCCATCGTCAAGCTCCACCACCGAGCCATCCGGATAGGTCTGGTTGGTCGGATCGATCAGCAACTCGACGCCTTCGCTCTTTATGATCGAGTCCTCGGGTTTCGCCACGTCATAGGACATCCCATACTGGAAACCCGAACACCCACCCGATTCGATAAACAGGCGTAGCCGTTTCTCCGGTTGCCCGAGGTCATCCTGGAGTTCGCGCACACGTTTGGCCGCTTGGGTTGTAAGGGAGATCATGGCAGAAAAGGTAGAATGCAGGGTGCCGGTCTCAAACGACCATGGCGCAAAGAACGAAACAGAAGCATAAACCGTGCTAGAGCCCGAGTCTTCACTTGCAAGCACCCGTCGGGATGCCTAGCTTTCAGAGCATGGTTCAGGGCATACACGTCGATCACCCAATCAAGAGCAGGGTCTCCCTGCTGATTGCCCACTTTTCATCCCGCTAGACCGCCGGAGCGGAAAAAGGAATCATGTGTGCCCAGGGATTCAGTCAGGAGTTAAGCCAGAGGCAGACCCAGAATCTCGTTCTTGCGCCCCAGTTGCGACAGTCCCTGAAGATCCTTCAGGTTGCCGCCCTCGATCTGCGAACTGCCATTCAGGAAGAACTTCAGAGCAACCCGACCCTGGAAGAGATGCCGCTCGAGATGATCAGCATCGAGGAAAAGAGCGACAACGGGGAGCCCGAGGAAACCGAGGGTAACCGGGAGGAGCTCGAGTTCGACGAAAGCTTCGCGATTCTCAACAAACTCAACGACGAATGGCGTGATCACATGGCCGAGATGGGCGGCACCTCTTTCACCCGCGAAGACGCCGATCGCCGCCAACACTTCTTTGATTCGCTCGTTACCGAAACTTCGCTTCAGGAGCACCTGATCCAGCAGGCCGATATGATCGACCTGACCAATAAGCAGAAGGAAGCCATGCAATATCTGGTCGGCAGCCTTGATGGTCACGGCTTCCTGACCTCCAGCCTTCCCGATATTGCTCTGATGGCTGATCTGCCTCTCTCAACAATACAGGAGGCCCATCAGACTCTCTTGACCTTCGACCCCCCGGGTATCGGATGTGCCGATCTGCGCGACAGCCTTCTCCAGCAGCTGAAAGTCAAGGGGCGCTCGACCTCGGTCGCCGCCCGCATCGCCAAAGATCACTTTGACCTTCTGGCCCGGCGCCGAATACCAGACATCGCCCGACGCATGGGCCTTCCGGTCGAGGAGATCCAGAAGGCGCTCAAAGAGATCTCTCTGCTCGACCCCGCCCCGGGTCGAAAATTCGCTGACGACAGCAATCGTGTCGTGGTTCCGGATGTCATCGTCACGAAGGATGACGATGAGTGGAAGATCGAACTCAACAGCGACTATATCCCGCGACTCCGCCTGAGCCAGTCCTACAAGGACCTCATCGCCAAGGGGAAGCTCTCCAAACAGGAGAAGGAATACCTGCAGGAGAAGCTGCGTTCCGGCAAGTTCCTCATCAGCTCGATCGAACAGCGCCAGCAGACGATCGAAAAGATCACCCGGGAAATCCTGAGGGTACAGATCGATTTTTTCGAAGAAGGCGTCTCCAAGCTCCACCCCCTCACCATGACGCAGGTGGCCGAAGTGGTCGGTGTACACGAAACGACGGTCAGCCGTGCGATCGCCAACAAGTACATCCAGACCCCGCACGGTGTATTCGAAATCAAGTATTTCTTCACCCCCGGCTATAGGTCAGGCGATGGTGAAGCCGTATCCAATACCAGCGTCAAGGACATGATCGCCGGCCTTGTCCAGGCAGAGGACACCACCCACCCGCTCAGCGACCAGGGAATTGTCAGGAAGCTGGCCGAACGGGAAATCAAGATCGCCCGCCGCACGGTGGCCAAATACCGCGAGGAACTCGGAATTCTCCCCAGCAACCTGCGGCGCCAATACGAGTGATTTCAAAATCACTCGTATTGGCGCCGCAGGTTGCTGGAATTAGGAATGATGAATGAGGAAGTCCGATCAAACCGGCCTTCGCGACAGCTGATTCGATCAAACTTCCTAAAGCTTAATTCCTAATTCAACTCACTTCTGCCTTCTTACTTCAAACTTCTTACTTCCCACTCCCCCCATGCCCCTGGCCGCTTTCCCCAAGTGCTACCTCGATGCCCTCGTCGTTGATAAAACAATGACGAACGAGGAGTGGATCGACCTCGCCGCCTCGAGACTCGACATAGACGGACTCGAATTTTACTGGCCCACCATTCCCGCCGATCCGGCCGGTCGACGCGCCCTGCGAGCCCGGGTGGAATCGCACGGACTGACCGCATCGATGATGTGCTATTCTCCGGACTTCATCTCGAAGAGCCCGGCGATCCGAGAGGCGGAGATCGAAAAAGAGAAAACGGCCATCCGTGGATCCGCCGAGATGGGAGTCACGTTCTGTCGCGTACTCAGCGGCCAGCGCGACCCTGGAATTTCGCGATCGGACGGTATCGCCATGGTGGCGGAGTGCATCCAGCGGCTTCTGCCCTTTGCCCGGGAACACGGAGTCTGCCTCATCCTCGAGAATCACTACAAGGACGGCTATTGGCAATATCCGGAGTTCGCCCAGAAGATGGATGTTTTCCTGGAACTCCTTGATGCCATCCCGGATCATCCATGTTTTGGCGTCAACTACGATCCCTCGAACGCTTTGGTGGCGGGTGACGACCCCATCGAAATGCTCCGAGCGGTCAGGCACCGGCTGAAGACAATGCACGCCAGTGATCGCCACCTCGAAGGCGGGACGCTCGAGGATCTGAATCGGATGGACGCGAGCGGTGGCACCGGCTACGCCACGATGCTCAAGCATGGCATTATTGGACGCGGCGCAATCGACTATGAGGCCATCTTTGCCATCCTCAAAGAAATCAATTTCAAGGGCTGGATCAGTATCGAGGATGGGGACGAACCGTCCGTCGGCATGGAGCACCTCGCTGAATCCGCCCTGTTCCTCCGAGCCAAGATGGCCGAATACCAGGTGGGCTGATACGCCGGCCGACACCCTTGATCAATCCGGTCGTTGCGGGTCAGACCGCAACCGCCGGACCCCATTCGCGGTTCACAAACCGAACCGGTTCGATCCCACGGGATGGGACTCGACTCATCAGTCCCCGATGTCATCCTCCCATCCGGAACCTTTACCCACGAAACATGAGCTCCGCAACGCCCATTCGCGCTGCCGTCACCAAGCACCCGGCATGATCGATCCAACGACCAGCCCGGTCCGACGACGCCTTCTGTCCTGGGCCCGTCAATACGGATGGAAATACTGGGATCCAAAGAAACAGGAGAGCGTCGGTCCACGCGACAACCTCTGGTTCGCCATAGCGCTGCTCCTGTCCGATGAC
>QNAI01000024.1 GCA_003641745.1 Verrucomicrobiota bacterium
AGGTTCATGACCACAGGCCAAGGGCAACACCGATTCCAGGTTCAGGTTTCGATGGTGTCTTCTCAGGTCTCATGTTCCCTGTTCCTTGCTGGCGTTTAGCAAATCTAATGGGGGGGGGGGCAAGAAGTAATGGATACTAATACCTAAATCAGTAATCGAACTGATGTGTGAGATTAGTTCGGCGATCCCGTTGGCTGGGATACCGCCGGCCAGGTTGGGGACGGCAGTCAAACCGTTAGGGATAGGGTGGTGTCTCAGTCTCCCCTTTTCGTTTGCCTTTGACCGGGTCAAAAGCAGGTTCACCTCCATGTCGACAGACGCCCAGGATTCGGTTTTATCGCGGTTTTCCCTGCCCGATACCTCGGGTTATTTCGGCCCGTATGGCGGTGTCTTTGTTCCGGAAACCGTAATAACGGCCCTTCAGGAACTCACCGAGGCCTACCACGCGGCGCGTTCGGATGCGGCCTACCTCGAGGAATTGCGGCTTCATCTGAAGGAATTCGCAGGGCGTCCGACGGAACTCTATTTCGCCAGTCGTCTCACCGAAGAACTGGGTGGGGCTCGGATCTATTTCAAAAGAGAAGACCTCCTGCACACCGGTGCGCACAAGATCAACAACGCCATCGGCCAGGCGCTTCTGGCGCGACGCATGGGCAAGAAGCGGATCATCGCAGAAACCGGAGCCGGCCAACACGGGGTGGCCACCGCGGCCGTATGCGCGAAATTCGGCCTGGAATGCGTGATCTACATGGGAGCGGTCGACATGGAACGCCAGGCCCTCAATGTCTATCGCATGCGACTCTGTGGGGCAGAGGTCCGCAGGGTCGACGCCGGGCAGAAAACTCTGAAGGAAGCGATCAACGAGGCCATGCGCGACTGGGTCACCAATGTGCGATCGACCCACTATATCCTGGGTTCGGCTCTCGGCTCACATCCCTACCCGATGATGGTTCGCGATTTCCATCGGGTTATCGGACGAGAGACCCGGGAACAGATCCTTGAGCGTGAGGGACGGCTGCCGGATGAACTCGTGGCCTGCGTCGGCGGAGGCAGCAATGCGATCGGGTTCTTCTTCGAGTTTCTGGATGATGAAGCCGTGCGCCTGGTCGGGGTGGAGGCGGGTGGCCGCGGGATTGTACCCGGCGGTCATGCAGCCCGGTTTGAAGGCGGCCGCCTCGGAGTCCTCCAGGGGTGCAAGACTTTCATCCTGCAGAACGAGGATGGCCAGATCGAGCTGACCCACTCGGTTTCAGCTGGTCTTGACTATGCCGCCATAGGTCCCGAACACGCCTACTACAGAGACAGAAAACGAATCGACTTTACCTACGCCACCGATGACGAGGTGCTCAAGGCCTTCAAGATCTGCTGCCGGACTGAAGGGATCATTCCGGCGCTGGAGTCCACCCACGCGTTTGTCCATGTTATGAAACGAGCCCGCGAGATGTCGTCCGACCAGGTGATCGTGATGAATATGAGCGGACGCGGCGACAAGGATGTTCAGCAGGTGGCGGCCCTCCTCGGAGAGGAAGCCGAGACCAGATGAAGAGCATGACCGGATACGGCCGGGGTACCCACGCGGTCGGGGAGTGGGAGGCGACGGTTCAAACGAGTTCAGTCAATCGCAAATCGCTCGAGGTGTCGGTATCCATGCCCCGGGCCTGGCAGTGGCTGGAACCGGAGATTGGCAAGCGGGTGCGGGCGGTGGCCAAACGAGGCCGGGTTCAGGTGGCGGTCGAGTGTGATGCCGTGAAGGGCCGCAAGATTGCCTCTATCGACGAAGAGGCAATCGACGCGATGGTTGAGGAATTGGGAGGCTATGCCAGGAAACGGGGCCATCGATTTGAGCCGGACGCCGCCTTCCTGCTGCAATTGGCCCTGGTCAAAGGCGAGGGGACCGACGGTCCCGGGACAGAACAGTTGACCGAACTGGTCATCCCCGCGTTGACCGAGGCACTGGAAGCCATGGTGGGGATGCGGGCCCGGGAGGGCACCGTGCTGGCCGAAGATCTCTTCAGCCGGATCGAAGAACTGCGCGCCTTGACCATCAAAATCACCAAAGCCTCAGAAGGGACGGTCGGCGAACGTCGGGACCAACTCTTTCAGCGGCTTAAGCAGTTGGATCTTGAAATCGACCTGTCCGACGAGCGGGTTCTCAAGGAGATCGCGCTCTTTGCCGATCGCTGTGACATTTCCGAAGAGCTGACCCGCCTGGCCAGTCACCTCGATCAGTTTGCCGATCTGTGCCGGACGGACGGTTCGGTCGGCCGCACCATGGAGTTTCTGCTCCAGGAAGTGTCGAGGGAGATTCATACGGTCGGGAGCAAAGCAAACAACCTGGAGATCTCACACTTCGTCATCGAATTCAAAAACGAGATCGAGCGGATTCGCGAGCAGGTCCAGAACGTCGAATAGCCTCAAAAGATGACAATGATCAAAAGTCAATTCCTGTACTGCAGGAATTGACTTTTGATCATTGTCATCTTTTGGCAGGCTCGGGTTCACGAAAAGTGTGCAGGATGTAGAGACCGACCCCGATACAGATGGCGGCATCCGCCAAGTTGAAAGCCGGCCAGACGAACGATCCGAAATGGAAATCGAGGAAGTCGATCACGTGTCCGTGCAGAATGCGGTCGACGAGGTTGCCGACAATGCCTCCGCAGAGGAGTCCGAAACTGAACTGGACCAGGGGACGTTTGAGGGTGAGGTGCCGCCGAAAGATGAAGATGGCCAGGAGGGTGGCGATGGCCAGGAGGGCCAGCCAGAAACTTCCACCGGCAAAGAGCCCCCAAGCCGCCCCTGTATTGCCGACATGGACGATATTGAAGAAACCGGGAATCACCGTGATGGCGTCAGGCGGGTAATAGCTGTTGAAGGGCAGGGTTTTGTGTATCCATAATTTGGATACCTGATCTCCGGCGAAGATCAGGACGGCGATCAGAAAGAACCACCGATAGGCGCAGATTCGGGCGCCCGGGTTTCGCGGTGTGTGGTTGGCCATCGGGAGTTGAGTTCCGGGAGACTGCCGGGTTATGCGGGTGTACCTCCTGCAAGTCCAGAAAACACCGGATGCGCCCGTCGCACCGGCGAGTAATCAGTCGTCCGGATCGCTCTGAGCGAACTGGGCGCCATCCTCGGCCGTGGCGTCGGCGAAGATGCCGCCGCGCTGGACGTTGCGCCGCGTCGTCTTCTCCACCTGGGCCTGGCTTTCGACCGAGTAGCGGGCGAACGGTACGGCCAGCAGGCGTTCCTTTGAGATCGGTCTGCCGGTCAGTTCGCAGATACCATAGGTCCCGGTTCTGATCCGGTTGATCGCCTCCTCTACCTCATGGAGGGCTTCCTGCTCGTTTGAGACGAGACTGAGGGCGAAATCGCGGTCAAAGGTGTCCGTTCCGGCGTCGGCGACGTGCTGGCTGTAGGCTGAGAGGTCTCCGGAATCTTCCTTGCTCGACCTTTTCAGTGTATCCTCGGTGTGGAGACTGAGCTCGGAATTGACATGCTCGCGGAGCTGGATCAGGAGGCGGTAATAGCGAAGATGTTTCTTCGGCACCTTCTTCTCCTCGTCTTCTCGCGGCGTCTTGCTGCCCGGGTCATAGCCCAGGATGTCGGCCAGGGAAGCGGCTCCCAGGACCCGGTTCTCCTGTTTTATCTCATCGAGAACGGGTTTTGTCGAAATCGCCTCGAGCGACACCGCCTTTTTCTTGATCTTGCTCGCGTCCTTTTCATTTCGTTTGGCGATCTCCCGAACGTCATCCAGGGTGAAGGTCGAGCGGCGGGCCGCCTTGGGCCTTCCCCTCATTGATGAGGGGCGTCGAATGCCCGCCGACGTTGTTTTCGTTTCGGTGGTGTTTTGGCTCCCGGGTTTCTTGGCGAGGGAGCTGGTGGCGGAGGGTGGAGATTTCGTCTTCACGGGTGTGGATTTACTCACTAAAGTGTCGGCTGTTCGCACCGGTTTCTTGATCAATTTCTTTGCCGGTTTGGAAGCGGCTTTTTTTGACGGTGCTTTCTTCTTCGGTGCGGACCTGGTGATCGCCTTGTTCGGGGCCTTCTTCTCGGGCGCTTTTTTGGTGACGGCCTTTTGGACCGGAGTTTTCCTGGCGGTCTTGACCGGGGTCGAAGGAGTTTTCCTCCCGGTTGCAGTCTTATTTTTCACGGTCTTTTCTGCGGGCGCCTTCCGGGTGACTTTCCTGGCCACCTTGCCAGAGGCCTTCTCGGGCGTGGACTTCTTGGATTTTGACTGACTCCCGGACTTGGGTGCTGGGGTTTTCTTGGCCATGAGTTGAATGGGTGAGAACGGGTTGAATCACGAATGTTCCGTTGCTTCGGTGCAGCGTTGGCAGAGCTGTGCGGGTTCGGTGACGGCACTCAATTCTTTCAGCACGCGCCAACATCGGGGACAGCGGCCACCTTCGGCACGTCCCACTTCGAGTGTCACTTCGCCGTGGTCGACCGGTTCGAGATGAACCTGCGAGACGATGAGGATTTCGGAAAGGGAACCCCGGTATTTCTCCAGAACGGCGAAGAGTGTCCCGGTGGTCGCAGCCTTGATGGATACCGAGGCCTCCAGCGACTTGCCGACCTGACCGGTCTTGCGCAACGCCTCTAGTTTTTCATAGACTTGACTGCGAAAGCGCAGAAGTTCGTCGATCTCTGCCATGACGCTGGAATCCCGTTCAGTCGCCGTGGATTCAGGCCATCCATGCAGGATGACCGCATCATCGGTGTATTCGGTGCCATGCCGGGCGAAGGACCAGGCTTCATCGCAGGTGAACGGGATCACGGGCGCCAGCAGGCGAACCAGGACGTCGAAGATCCGATTGATTGCCGTCTGGGAAGATCGTCTCAGGTGCGACGAAGGCGCGAGGGTATAGAGTCGATCCTTCAGAATATCGTGGTAGACAGCTGAAAGAGTGACCGAGCAGAATTGGTTGCAGAGCTGGTAGACCCGGTGGAACTCGCATTTTGCATAGGCGTCGTTCACGGCCCGCTGCAATTCCCCGGTCTTGGCCAGCGCCCATTGGTCGATCGGGTCCAGAGTCTCTTCTGGAATGGCGTCAATCTCGGGATTGAAATCGAATAGATTCGAGACCTGGAAGCGAAGGGTATTGCGGAACAACCGGTAGGTTTCGCTGATATGCCCGAGAATCTCTTCCGAAATGGGCACGTCGTTGCGGAAATCGACCGACGCCACCCAGAGGCGAATGACATCGGCTCCGTACTTCTTGATGAAGGTCTCGGCTGTCTGCGGCTTTCCGTCGCTCTTACTGACCTTTCTACCGTCGGCGCCGACCACAAAACCATGGGTCAGGACCTTTCGGTAGGGTGGCCTGCCTTCGACTACCATGGACGTCCAGAGGGTCGACTGAAACCAACCGCGGTGCTGGTCGCTTCCCTCGAGGTAGAGGTCGGCCGGCCAACCGATATTCCGGGCCTTGAGCACGGACAGGTGGCTGTTTCCTGACTCGATCCAGACATCCAGAGTGTCTGTACCTTTCCTGATCGGGCGGTTCTTCCAGTCTTCGGGCAGGGCAATGCCCTCAAGAAGGCTGTCGGCCGATTCGCGAAACCAGAGATTGACCCCTTCGGTCTCAACCTTGTCCGCAATCGCGCGGACGATATCGCCGGTCAGGAGCGCATTTCCATCTTCGTCGAAGAAGGCGGGAATGGGCACGCCCCACTGCCTTTGGCGGCTGACGCACCAGTCGGGCTTGGTTTCAACAGCGCCTCGGATCCGGTTTTCACCCCAGGCCGGGATCCACTCGACATCCCCGATCGCCTCGAGTGCCTTCTTTCGGAGGTCATTTTCGTCGACTGAGACGAACCACTGGTCCATGGCCCGGTAAATCACGGGGGTCTTCGAGCGCCAGCAGTGCGGGTAGCTGTGACTGATCTTGCTGAGTTTGAGCAGTGTTCCGGTCGTTTCGAGGTGCTTCAGGACGGTCTTGTTTGCCTCGGACCAACCTTTCGTTTCGAGCACGGACTGGCCGACCAGGTCGGCAGGTACCTGGCCGTCATCGATGTAGCGACCCTGGTCGTCAAGGGGACAGTAGATCTCCAGTCCATATTTCAGACCGGTCTGATAGTCATCCATCCCGTGCCCGGGGGCAGTATGGACACAGCCCGTTCCGGCGTCGGTGGTTACGTATTCGGCCAGGACGACCGGGCTGATCCGATCGATGAATGGATGCCGGGTTTCGAGCTTTTCGAGTTCGGAGCCGCGAATCGTCTTCACGACCTCGAATCCCTCCAGTCCGGTTTCGGTTGCGAACGAATCGACCAGATCCCGGGCCACGAGAAAATGCTCGTCGCCGTGACGGATGACGACGTAATCCAGCATGGGATGGACCGCAACGGCGAGGTTCGCGGGCAGCGTCCAAGGCGTGGTGGTCCAGATAACGGCGCTCAAAGAACCGGACACCCCGAGCCTGGAAGGATCGGACACCGGGAATCGAACCCAGATCGACGGGCTGACATGGTCTTTGTATTCGATCTCCGCTTCCGCGAGTGCGGTTTCACATGGGATGGACCAATAGACGGGTTTCTTGCTTCGGTAGACCAGGCCCTGGTCGATGAAGGCGGCGAAGGTCCGCAGGACAGCGGCTTCATAGGCGGGGTCCATGGTCCGGTAGGAGGAATCCCAATCGCCAAGTACGCCCAATCGGACAAATTGGGGGCGCATTTTCTCAATGTGCTTCTGCGCGAAAGCGGCACAGGCTTCGCGGAGCTCGGGCGTTTCCAGCATCCGGCCCTGCTCCTGGAGATTGCGGGTGACCTTGGCCTCGATCGGCAGGCCATGGCAATCCCAACCCGGAACGAAGGGGGCATGGTGCCCCTGGGCGAGGTGGAAACGGACGACTGTGTCCTTGAGGATCTTGTTCAGCGCGGTGCCGATATGGACGTCTCCATTTGTAAATGGAGGGCCGTCATGAAGGATGAAGGAAGGGCCTTCCCTATTCTTTTTGAGGGCTCTCTTGTAGACGGAGATCGATTCCCAATGCGCCAGGCGCTTCGGTTCGCGCGCGGTCAGGCTCGCCCGCATGGGAAAGTCGGTCCGCGGCAGATTGAGGGTGTCTTTTAGATCCTTTGACATGGCCGGGACGGTCAATTGAAAGCGAGGGATACTGGTACGCGGCACCCGGGTGTCAAGGGCAGACAGTGGGCAAAATCGCCTGATTGCTCCCCGGTTTTTCTGCCGCGATCGAAAGGACCGGACCCGGATGGCGATCCCGGGCAGTCAGCTCATGGTCAGCCCGAACTCGATCCGTCTGATCCGGATCCTTGATCATCTCGGGTTGACTGCGGTCTTGATTAATTCCCCGAGGAAAGCCCGAATGACGGTCCTATCTATGGAAAAGCCGGTTCTCCTGATCATACGTGACGGCTGGGGGTGGAACCCCGACCCGAAACAGAATCAATACAATGCCACCCATCTGGCTGCGACGCCCGTGGACGACGCCCTGCAGCGGCAGTGGCCGTTCACTCGAATCATGGCTTCCGGGCTGGATGTCGGCGTTCCAGTGGGTGTGATGGGCAACAGCGAGGTGGGTCACCAGAATATCGGAGCCGGGAGGATCGTCGATCAGGAGATCGTCAGAATCACCAAGGAATTCGCCGAGGGCACATTCGCGGACAAAGAGACCTGGAAAAAAGTGGTGGAGCGGGTGCGGATCAGTGGAGGCGGACTCCACCTGTTCGGCCTTGTATCCGATGCCGGTGTCCACGCCATGCTCGAGCATCTTTATGGCCTGCTCAAGCTCTGTGCCGAGGCTGGAATCGGCGATCAGGTATATGTGCACGCCTTCACCGACGGTCGGGATACCAGTCCGACCAGTGGCCTCGGTTACGTGAAAGACCTCGAAGAGAAATGCCGGTCTCTCGGCGCCGGCAAGGTCGTCACGGTGTGCGGGCGATTTTGGAGCATGGACCGTGACAACCGCTGGGAGCGGGTGGCCAAAGCCTACGACTGCCTAGTGGGAAAGAGAGCCGAGTACGAGGTCTCATCGGCTTCCGAGGGAGTGCAGCACTATTACGACAACCCGATCGACGATTCGCGCAAAGGGGATGAATTCATCGTTCCCACCTGGGTCACTGACGGGAGTGGTCAACCTGTTGGTCGGGTAGCGGATGGCGACGCCGTGGTCTTCTTCAATTTCCGTGGTGATCGACCGAGGGAACTGACCAAGGCGTTTGTTCTGGACGACTTTGACGGTTTTGACCGTGGAGAAAAACTGGATCTTTTCTACGCGACCATGACCGAATATCAGACGGGTCTTCCAGTGGAAGTCATCCTGAGGAAGCCGCCCAAGATGAAGAATATCCTCGGCATGTATCTATCGGATCTTGGAATTGCCCAGTTCCGCTGTGCGGAGACCGAAAAATACCCCCACGTCACCTTCTTCTTCAACGACTATCGGGAAGAGCCCTTTCCTTTGGAGGAGCGGGGTGTCATTCCAAGTCCCAAGGTCTCAACTTACGACCTGCAGCCTGAGATGTCGGCCCAGGGGGTCATCGAGGCGGCACGCGAAGCCATTCTCTCAAGGAAATTCGGATTTCTGGTCGTGAATTTTGCCAACCCGGACATGGTCGGGCATACGGGTAGCATTCCGGCTGTGACGAAAGCGGTCGAGGTGACCGATCAGGGCGTTGGCGTTCTCCTCGAGGCCATCCAATCAATCGGCGGAGCGGCCGTGGTCACCGCGGATCACGGAAACTCTGAGCAGATGTGGGATGCCTCCACCGATGGACCTCATACCTCTCACACGCTCAATCCGGTCAATGTCTTCCTGGTCGGAGAGGGATGTCGGGACCTCCGCCTTCGTGAATCCGGGCGCCTGGCGGATCTGGCGCCGACCATTCTGGATCTCATGGGATTGCCCAAACCTGTCGAGATGACGGGCGAGAGTTTGATCGAGCGGTAGGTAGGGACGAGCTGCGCCAATTTCTGGTTTGCCCTTTGCCCGGGGTTTGCGCCTAGTGGCGCCTTTCCTTATCGACCATCATGAAACGTACGCACCATTGTGCTCAGCTCCGCAGTTCTGATATCGGATCGGAAGTCAATCTTGCCGGCTGGGTGGATTCTGTTCGCGACCACGGCGGCATTCTCTTTGTCGATCTCCGCGACCGCGAGGGCGTGACCCAGCTTATGGCGGATCCGCATGCCAATTCAGAGCTTGCCGATCGGATGGCTCACCTGAAAACGGAGTCCGTCCTATCGGTTTCAGGGAAGGTTGTCGCCCGACCCGAAGACACTCTCAATCCCAATCTGAAGACGGGAGACATCGAGGTGGAGGCCGACGAGATCGAGATCTTCAACGTTTCGGATACCCCTCCTTTCCCGATCGAGGATGAGGCGGGTGATCGCGTCAACGAGGAACGCCGGCTGACCTACCGCTACCTCGATCTCCGGCGCCCGAAGATGCAACGTATATTGCGTCTTCGCCATCGGACCAATCGTTCCATCCGCGACTATTTCGACAACAACGACTTCACCGAGGTGGAAACGCCGCTGCTGTTCAAGAGCACTCCCGAGGGTGCCCGCGAGTTTCTGGTACCGAGCCGGACCAACCCGGGCCAGTTCTATGCCCTTGTCCAATCGCCCCAGCAGTACAAACAGATCCTGATGGTGGCGGGTATTGAGCGCTATTACCAGATCGCCCGGTGTTTTCGCGATGAGGACCTGCGCGCCGACCGGCAACCCGAGTTTACCCAGCTCGATATCGAGGTGTCCTTCATCGACCGGGAGGGTATGTATGCCTTGATGGAGGGGCTCTGCCGGAAGATCTGGAAGGACATTCTTGACCTGGAAATCCCGATGGGCTTTCCCCGAATGTTGTATGCCGACGCGATGAACCGCTTTGGTGTCGACAAGCCGGATACCCGGTTCGGTCTGGAGATCAAGGACTTCACCGACACCTTCAGGGACTCCGAATTCAAGGTCTTCAAGTCCACCATCGCCTCGGGTGGCGTGGTCAAGGCCGTGAAGGGTGACGGATTGGCCGAAGTCACCCAGGGAGAAATGACCCGATTGACCGATGCCGCCATCTCCATGGGGGCCAAGGGTCTGGCTTTCATCAAAGTCGAGGGTGCCGAATGGAAATCCCCCATCGTGAAATTCTTCTCGGAGGAGGAGAAGGCAGCCCTCACCGAACGCCTCGGGGTGGAAGAGGGCGATATCATCTTCTTTGCGGCGGCCCCGTGGGAAAAAGCCTGTGCGATCCTGGGTCGGATTCGCCTCGAATGCGCCGAGTTGCTGAAGACGCGCGGACGACTCGAGATTCCCGCCGACCGGTATGACTTCCTGTGGGTGGTGGACTTTCCTCTCATGTCTTTCGACGAGGAACAGAACCGCTTCGTCGCCACCCATCATCCCTTCACTGCACCGGTCATTGAGGATCTTTCACTTTTGGACAGTGACCCCAAAGCGGTCCGGGGCCAGCATTACGATCTGGTCCTCAACGGCGTTGAGCTGGGTGGTGGGAGCATCCGTATCCATCAACCGGATCTTCAGAAAAAGGTTTTCGAGGATGTGCTTGATATTCCGGCCGAGGTGGTCGAACAGCGGTTTGGCTATATGTTGCGGGCCTTTCATTACGGCGCGCCGCCGCATGGCGGCATCGCTGTCGGTCTGGACCGCCTGGTGTCCATCCTGACCGGTACCCCGAGTATCCGTGACGTGATCGCTTTTCCCAAGACGCAGAAAGGGCAATGCCTCATGTCGCAGAGCCCGACCCCGGCGACGGAGAAACAGCTGCGCGACCTGCACATCGCGACCCTGGCCGAAGAGTAGGACGGAGGGGCGGAAAAGGTCAGCCGATCAGAGGTCGGAAGTCGGAAGTCAAACGGTCCGAACGGGGGGTCATTGCTCAACACTGGCACGAACGGGGGGTCATTGCTCAACACTGGCACGAACGGGGGGTCATTGCTCAACATCTTGCATGCCAATGCGAGATGTGAGCTTTGACCCCTTTGCATGGAACGAACGGTGTCGCTGGCGCGACAGTGGTCGGTGGTCGGGACAGTCATTGCTCACTATCGTGCATGCCAATGCACGATATGTGCTTTGACCCCTTGACGGGTGTGGAAATCAGTACGACTCGCTGGCATGGAGCGTGCTTCAGACATGGTGCTCCCCGTGATCCATGGGCGTGGCAAGGTACCACCCAGATGACAATCCATCGCACAATATGACACATCCAACCCTTCCGTCGAAAAGCCGATCCTGGTGGCTCAGAGCCATCACCGCAGCGGTTTTTATGATTCCGGCCGTTGTCTCGCTGCAGGCCGCGCCGGAGATCGATGAAGATCTGGCCGCGCTCATTGCCGAGCACGGTCCGGCCTTCGATTTCTTCACCATCAGTAATCTCTGGATCCTTCTCGCGGCCGGTCTGGTGTTCATCATGCACCTCGGTTTCGCCACCCTTGAGTCGGGTCTCTGCCAGTCCAAGAACACGGTCAATATCCTGTTCAAGAATGTTTTCATCATCTGTATGGGCCTGCTGACCTATGCGGTCTGGGGCTTCAATTCGATGTATCCCGGCGGAGGAAACGGATTCTTTGCAATGGGTTCTCCGATTGAGACCTACACCGGAGAGGCGTTGACCTTTGCTTATGGAGGCACCGGCCTGGCCATGACGGCGTATTCAGACTTCATCTTCCAAGCCATGTTCGCGGCCACAGCCGCCACAATTGTTTCGGGTGCGGTGGCCGAGCGTATCAAGCTTCCCAGTTTCATGGTGATCGCAACGCTCCTGGTGGGAATCGCTTATCCCATAACCGGTTACTGGAAATGGGGCGGTGGCTGGCTCGACCAGATGGGCTTCTACGATTTCGCGGGGTCCTCGCTGGTGCACGCGTTCGGAGGGTTCGCCGCCCTGGCCGGCGTCATCGTTCTCGGTCCGCGTCTCGGGAAGTATCTGCCCGGTGGGAAAATGAGGCCGATTCTCGGTCACAGTATGCCGCTGGCCACAATAGGTGTTTTCCTCCTGTTTCTCGGTTGGTTCGGATTCAATGGGGGCTCCGTCCTCAGCGCCGATCCCGGGCTTGTATCCCTGGTATTCGTAACGACCGCGCTCGCAGCCGCGGCGGGCGGGCTTTCTTCGATTATCACGGGCTGGGCACTCCTGAGGAAGCCGGATCTGTCGATGGCTCTCAATGGCATCCTGGCTGGTCTGGTCGGCATCACCGCCGGCGCGGATTCGGTCGGTGTCTGGTCCGCCGTGCTGATCGGTCTCATTGCCGGTTTCATCGTGGTTTTTGCCATCCTTTCCTTCGATCGGTTGAAGATCGACGATCCGGTTGGCGCGATTTCAGTGCACGGTGTCTGCGGTATCTGGGGAACGGTTGCAGTCGGTCTCTTCAATTCCGAGATCAGTTTTGTCACCCAGTTGATCGGGACGCTTTCGATCTCAGCCTTTGCGTTCGCGGTTTCGCTGGTTCTCTTCACCGGGGTCAAGGCACTCATGGGTGTCCGGGTTTCTCGGGAAGAAGAGACTGAGGGTCTGGACGTTGGCGAGCACGCCATGGAGGCCTATCCGGACTTTGGACGGGTCAGCTGATAGAAAATGCTTTCATCGCCGGGTGGAGCACCCTTATGCTTCATCCGGCCCTGAGCGAAGAACCATTTCAGATTAAATAGAAGAAAGAGCACTCAATGAAACTCATCATAGCCATCATCAAACCCTTCAAACTTGAAGAGGTAAAAGAAGCGCTTTCAGAAATCGGCATCGAGGGCATGACCGTGACTGAGGTCAAAGGTTTCGGTCGCCAGAAGGGCCACACCGAGATTTACCGTGGCAGTGAATACACGGTGGACTTCCTGCCCAAGGTGAAGATCGAACTCGTCGTGGTCGACGATCTCGTTTCAAAGACGGTGGAGACCATCGTCAGGGGCGCCAAGACCGGCAAGATTGGAGACGGCAAGGTCTTCGTCGTTCCCATCGAAGAAGCAGTTCGGATTCGAACGGAAGAACACGGCGACGGCGCGATCTGATCCACCCGTTCGAAGGTATTCTCAACCGCCGGTCCGGCACAACGGACTGGCTGTTTTCTGCTTAATGTGCCCTTTATCTGGACACTTCAGTCGACATGGACGAAAAGTTGACCATACTGGAGACTCATCAATAATGTGCCGCCCACCCGGTTGGCGCCCTGCAGATTGCCAGAATCACATGAATGGTCCCGGACTGAACCCCGTCCCTGAACACTCCTCTCACACTTTTTCGCTGAGAAGGAGCGTTTTTGTTGCATCGCTTGCGAGCTTACTGGCCGGATGCGCCATATCCGAACAACCGGTTATTCCATCCTTGCCCGTCGATTCCGCGGCAAGCTACGGCGGACCACAGTTTGTCTGGTACGACCTTTTCACGACTGATGTGGAAGGTGCGTCCTCTTTTTACCGGGACCTCTTCGGCTGGGAATTCGAATCGGCTCCCGAATACGGGAATTTCTCCCTGGCACGCCACAACGGCATCCCGGTGGCCGGTCTGGTCCGGATCGATGAGGCGCGGGCGGAAACCGTGCCACCTCAATGGGTCCCGAATCTCCTGGTCGGCAATGTGGATGTGGTGGCGGAGCATTTCAGCAGAGCAGGCCGGGTTCTGAAGGGTCCGGTCGATCTGCCGGACCGGGGTCGGATCGCCGTGGTGGAGGATGCGGAAGGTGCACCCCTGATGTTGCTTCAGACGACGGGCGGCGTACCATCCAATGCCGAGGGGACTCACGGGTTTTTTCTATGGACCGAACTCTGGTCATTGGATGAGGCCATTTCTTTGCCTTTCTACAGTGCTGCCGTTGGCCTTGAATCGGTGGACGGCCCGGCGGATCTTGACCCTGAATACCGAATTCTCGGAACGGGTGATCGGCGGCTGGCAGGATTGATCAAGATTCCCATGGACGGTGTGCGCCCGCATTGGCTGTCCTATATTGCAGTGGCCGATCCGGCTGAAGTGGCCCGGCGAGCGGAATCGCTGGGTGGCCGGGTTATTATCGGACCGGGTGATACCAGTGATCGATTGGCTGCGGTTATCGCGGATCCGGTCGGCGGCGTGTTTGGGGTTCAACAGTGGCCAATTGCGGATTTGGAGGAGGCGCAGCCATGAGGATCAGAAAACTTATTTTCATTTTGGCCGCCGCCACGACCCTGTTTCTGTGCAGCGGATGCAACTCCGGAAATACCTCGATGAGCGTGGGCTTCAGTTCCATGGGTTCGAACGGCGGCTATTATGGCGGGTCATACGGCACCCACGGCAGCAGCTTTTCCATCGGCAAGACTTGGCGGTAGGGCCATGGTCCGGTTTTTTCTGACCGGATTAACAGGATTTACTGGATCCTGATCATGAACAGTAGATGCTCATGATGATGAAAGAACGACTTATCCCGTTCTGCGTCTTCAGGTCGAAGATGGCGCGCCAGGGACGTCGCGCCCTACCATGTGGCCTCGGGGTCATTGCTCATTATCTTGCATGCCAATGCGAGATATGTGCTTTGACCCCCTCGAAGCCAAGTTGATCGGAACTCATCCTGGACACCCCTTAACTTTGTGCCATTCAGGTTTGACCCCTGCTAATGGCATCAGACCGAAGACGTCGCGCCCTACCATGTGGCCCGATGGTGGGGCTGGGACGTTCCGGCCAGTCGCTTCCGGGCTTAAAACATCCAGATGCCCATGGGTATGGCGGACAGGAACAGACCCAGGCAGGCGAATGCGATGATGAGATTACCCCGATGGTGGAAAAGGAAATGCATGCAAAACGGTCCTTTCCCCTTAATCGACCAAAGGGCACTTTGATTAATTCGAGACGGTCAGCGCGACAAGGATTTGGGCGTCGGGCAACAACGGGAGCTGATCAGGGTGCCCCGGTTTCCTTGTCGTCGGGATGGTTTGAACCCCGATAGGTATCCATCGCAGGGTCCCGTGGGTCCCAATCCTCTGTCAGGCGAACATCGCTGTCACCTGCAAGTTTGCCCGGCACCGATGGTTCCTCCACTGAATCGTCCTTCCGCATTTCCCACCAGCACCTGCCCTTGTGGTTGTGCTGGTGGTCGACCACATAGCCGGCGCGCTTGAGCAATGGTCCAATCCAGCCCATGCAATGGTCACAATAATCAGGATATTGATGAAGCCCGTTGTGCAGAAGGAATCCCTTGGACGGGCATTCGTGCATGTCGATGCGGAGAACACCGTCCTTTTCGGAGACGGCATAGCCGGCCTCCTCCTCGGCCAGGGTGTGTCCCCAATATTCCCTCATGCCGGCGAACCCTTTTCCCATGATCAACCGGGTGGCGTGTTGTTGGGCATCCTGGTGGATGGCTTTATCCCAGTATTCCCTGACCAGCGTCTCGCCGCCTTCGCGTTCCAACCAGGCGAAGGTCCATTCGTAGTGCCCGCAGAAATCGTAGACTCCGATCATGATGCCTCCTTGATTTCGGCGAGATTCTGCGGCGGGATCCCATCGCGGTTCCGGTAAATGACATGGTGGCAGGCACCGTTGCCCCCATGTAGTCGGTAGGCCATGCCGGCGCGGGCTGCCATGGCCTCTCCCTGGTGGAAGCAATGCTGGCAGAAACAGGGCACGATCTCCCGCCCGGCTTCGCGCAGGTGTTTGATCGCGGGGCAGACCTTGACCTCGACCACGACCTGGTCCTCATCCTCGCGGATCTTTACTTCAGCTCCGGGCTCGGCAGCAAAAAAGGCGCGCCAATATGCGGTTACGCCCGGCAGGCCCTGCCGTCTCCAGTTCTCACCGACCGGCTGGAAGTAGTTCTGCCCCAGGTCGGTCCAATGCCGTCTGAGCCCTTCCATCCCGAGTCGCTCGAGGATAAACCGGAAGGTTGCGTTGATCGCGAAATAGAAGTCGGCCGCGCCGACCGGTTTGGTGTCGCGATAGGGCAGGTCCCTTCGCTCTTCGCATTCCGGTCCGGACATCAGTCGTTGGGATTCGCAGGGTCCTTGGCGTTGTCGATTGGATTCGCGGGTTGAGAATTGATTTCGGTCTCAGCACACCTTTCGTCCCTTCGTGGGATCGGCGTGGTTCGACTTCAACTGAATAAGTGCGGTGCTTCGAGGACGCCTTCTGAAATGAGCACGGTCAATGTGATTACGGCGGCGATGATGATGAAGGAAAACACCCGCAGCAACTTGGTGAAGATGCCGTAGAGAGTGAAGATTCCTGCAATACCGGCACAGACCCGCCCGACCAATCTCACATCCTCTTTGCTGATCTCCATCTGGTCCATGACCAGAGGGATCAGGATGATCCCAAGGATTGCGATCGCGATCTTGAAGCGGCTTAAGAATGGTTTCTTTTTATCGTTCGCCATGGTGATGGGGGAGGACCGGCATTTGAAAAGGATTCAGGGTCGGCAGTCTGATCGATGAATCTGTGGAATCAATCCGCTAGTGGTCCAACACGCATAAAATGAGGGGAGCGACGCTTTGATGGTTCTGGACAGCTATGCGGTCGAGGTGGAACTCGACCCTCCGGATTTTGACTTTTCGGAGGGCGGACTTCCACGTCCGCCGTATCGGAGTTGCCCATCATTTCACGGTTGCCGGGACACTAGTTGCCCCGCCGCGCAACTTCGTTTGACAGGCGGATGATCTGTTCAGCCAGTTCGCGGCTGCCTTCTTTCAGCCATTTCCGGCCTTTCTCAGGTGTGGCCGCCTTCGCGTCGCCCATGACGCCCGATTTCGAAAGATCGCTTGTCATCCATGAGTGGGTGGCGGGTGCCCCTGCGAGCCGAACCTCTCCCGGATCGCCGATACGGGCTGGGTATTCGGTGACCGCCTTTCCCATCTCCACCCGTTCCGGGGCGATCGCGAGCATGAGTGAGGTTTCAACCTCCCCGGCGTGGAATCCATATGTGTTCTCCCGGGCCGATTCGGAGCAGGTCATCGGGGGTCGCAGCATTCCGGCGTTCATACCATGCATGGTTTGAATCTCCCGAAGGGTCGATACGATCACGGAACTGTTGCCCCCATGGGTGTTGAGGACAGCCATTGTCCGGAACCCCCAGTTCAAAAGTTGATCGGCCGCGGCCAGCAGCGTCCGGCGCAGGGTCGCGGTCGAGAGGGAGAGCGTCCCGGGGAACCCCTGGTGTTCGTTGCTCTTGCCGTAGGCCATGGTCGGGGCGACATAGGCGGGAATCCTGGCCGGAAGATCATTCATGATCGCGTCAAGCCATGCCTGCGCGAGGACAGAGTCGGTCCCGACCGGAAGATGGGGTCCATGCTGCTCGATCGCTCCAATCGGCAGAATGACCACCGCAGCGTGCTTGCCCGGAAGCATTTCGATTTCATCCCGGGTCATGGCCGGCAGGTAGCGCGATCGATAAGGTGGGTAGACGGGGTGCATGACTCAATCGGACTGTGGCGAGTCGGCATTTCCTGGCTTGAGGGCCGGCAGGGCCGGTCGGGCGTGAATTTCCCGAAGTAGCGAGCTCAGATGGTCACCGCTCCGGGTGATGATCCGTTGCCCGAGATCCATTGTCGCCTCGAGATCAGGGGCGGAGGAAAGAGGTGGGGGCTGATCAAATCTGCCGGGGCGGAACCAGGTCAACCCGGCCCTTGAAGGGAGCCTCGGTTCATCCGATTGTTTGCCGTATATGAATGACGCAGCGTGTTGGATATCCGTTCGATTTCGGCTGCGGTCGGGGTGCAGGTCCAGCCCGATTCCGGCCAGGTTGATGCAGAAGATCTCCATGCCGGTTGCGACCCGCAGGTCGCGGGCCGCCATATCAATGATCTCCTCGTTCCACGGACTGGTATTGAGAAAGAGCAGGCGCCGGAATCCGGAGGCGTGGATGGATTTCGCCAGTTCGCTCAACGCCGCTCCGGTCGATTCGACGTCCATTCCGAAAAAGGCGTGGTCGTAAGGCGCGGCCACAAAACGCTGGGGAGGGAGGACCAGAAGATCAATCTGACCCGCTACCTGATCGAGGGCGTGATTCAGAACCGCCGCAGTCAGGTTTTCCTCAAGATCAAGCGGGCGTCCGAATCCCCAATCCGCCAATCCGACAACGGGCAAGACAATCAGGGTTCTGTTTCGCCGTGGGAGTGCGGTGAAGTCAGTCGTGCCCAGGTCGGCCCACTGTGCCTTGGAGCTTATGGCTGAGAGCGGATTGGGCATTTGAGTGGATTCCTGAAAACGGGCTTCCGGTGTCGTTCGGGTGGGTCAGAGGTCGAAATGGCAGGAAACCGAATGAGCCCTCTCGCTGTCGCCGGCCACGTTTCTCAGTTTGGGCACCTCTGTCCGGCAGATGTCCTGAACGTGCGGGCACCTTGTGTGGAACGGGCAGCCGGCGGGTGGATTGATCGGAGATGGGACGTCTCCTGAGAGTACGATCCGCTCACGTTTGCGGGTCGGGTCGGGCACTGGAACAGCGGATATCAGGGCGCGCGTATAGGGGTGCCGCGGATTGTGATAGACCGTATCGGCATCGGCGATTTCCACCACTCTCCCCAGATACATGACCGCGATCCGGTCTGAGATGTGTTTCACCACGGCAAGATCGTGCGCGATGAAAAGATAGGAGAGTTTGAACTGCTCCTGCAGGTCGAGCATCAGGTTCAGGATCTGGCTCTGGATGGACACGTCGAGGGCCGATACCGGTTCGTCGCAGATGATCAGCTTTGGATTGAGCGCAATGGCTCGGGCGATGCCGATTCGTTGGCGCTGCCCGCCCGAAAATTCAAAGGGGAACCGGTCCGCCGCGCTCAGCGGAAGCCCGACCACGTCCAGGAGTTCGTCGACCTTTTTCTGGCGCGAGGTCGAATCTCCAATCTTCTGAATCTGAAAGGGTTCCTCCAGGATACCCCGCACCGTGTGTCGCGAATTGAGGGAATCAGCCGGGTCCTGGAATATCATCTGGATTTCCCGGCGCAGGGGCTTCAACCGGCGGCGGCCGATCGTTCCCAGGTTGATACCGTCGTAGTGGATTTCTCCCGAGGTCGGTTTGAGCAGGCGGACAATGCATTTGCCCAGGGTCGATTTGCCGCACCCGGACTCGCCCACCAGCCCCACGGTTTCACCCGGCATGATGTCGAACGAAACGCCGTCGACCGCCCGGCAGGACGCCTTTGCGGTCAGAAACACCCCTCCTTTGACCGGGAAGTGCATGTGCAGGTCCTTGAGGGACAGGAGTGGATTTGCGGCTGCTTCGCTCATCTTACTTGATGTCCCTCCAGCGGAAGCACGCAACCCCATGTTCATCGGATATGCTTTCCATGGTCGGCGGTGTGTCGACGCAAAGGTCCTCTTTATAGGGACATCGGTTCTGAAAGCGGCAGCCCGGAGGAAGCTCAAGCAGGCCCGGAACCATGCCTTCGATGATGCTCAGATGGGTCTTTCTCGGGTGATCAAGGCGGGGGATGGAATCAAGCAGACCCTTGGTATAGGGATGCTTCGGGTTTTCAAAGATCTCCCTGACCGGGCCGGTTTCTGCGACTCGGCCGGCGTACATGACCACCACCTCGTCGCAGGTTTCCGCGATCACCCCCAGATCATGGGTGATCAGGATGATCGACATGCCCATTTCGACCTGCAGTTTCTGCATCAGCTCAAGGATCTGCGCCTGAATGGTGACATCAAGGGCTGTGGTCGGCTCGTCGGCGATAATCAGTGAGGGTTTGCAGGCCAGGGCCATGGCGATGACCACCCGCTGTCTCATTCCGCCCGACAACTGGTGGGGGTATTCGGTCACCCGAATCTCCGGAGAAGGAATGCCGACGTGACCGAGCAATTCGATGGCCCGGTTCATGGCCTCCACCTTGGTGATGTCCAGATGTTCCAGGTAGACCTCGGTCAGTTGCTTGCCGATGCGATGAACCGGATTCAGGGCCGACATGGGTTCCTGAAAGATCATGCTGATCCGCGAACCCCGGATCTGTCGCATCTCCTCGTCTTCGACCTGTATGAGATCCTTCCCCTCCAGAAGGATCTGTCCTTCCAGAACCCGGCCCATCGGCCTGGGCAGCAGACGCATGATCGAGAGGGCGGTTACGCTCTTCCCGCAACCTGATTCGCCGACAATGCCGACCGTACGCCCCTTCGGCACTGTGAAACTGACCCCATCGACCGCGCGAACCAGTCCGGCATCAGTATCAAAACCTGTGACCAGGTCTCGGACTTCGAGTAAGGTTTCGGACAAGAGTTGTTCGGAAGTTCAGGGTTGGGTCTCGGGCGGCCGGATAACGGACGCTATCCGGATTCGCTGTCTCTGTCCGCGTACTGATCGTAGACATTTATCTGCGCCGGGAACGGTTTCTTTTTTCGCTTCGCCTCGAGGGTCTCCTGCCTGGCCCCGGGTTCCATCCAGTCGACATGCCACTCCTCCACACTCTGGCTTATCTTTACGTTGAAGTCCTCGGGCCACTTGATCCAACGCCAGTAGCCTGTCCGGTAGAAAGGCCGGACGAAACCGGGGCTGAAACTGGCGTCGTCGTAGAGGACCTGCTCCATGGCAAAAGCGAGCTGTTTCATTTCCTCCGCATCTTCAGAGGCACGATAGGCTTCGATCATCCGGTCGAATTCGGGGTCGGCGATCGATTGCAGGTTGTTCGTCTGCACCTTGACTTTGCGGTCGGGATTGGGCGTGCCGTCCGGTAGGAACGCGAGGTCATAGGCATTGACCGAATGATAGGTTTCCCAGAATCGGGGATACATTTCCGGGGAAACGCCGAAGGCGGAGAAGTGAATATCATGCTTCTTTTCCTGAACCTTTTTCCAGGCCGCAGTGCCGTCGAGAACTTCGAGACGAAACTCCAGTCCGCATTTCAACGCTTCTTCCCTCAGGATGGTGAGCACATCCCTCAGGGCCTCGTATCCGGTGGAAAGGGTGAATGACAGGCGTTGCCCGGCCTCATTGACCAGAACGCCGTCTGAATCCCGGGTCGCAAAACCGGCCCGGGTGAAGCTCTCGAGTGCCTTGTCGACCGAGAAGTCCCGGGCGGTGATGGTTGGTTCGGTGAACTCGCCGTATCCGTCCGAAGTTGTTCGCATGCGAGTGTAGTCACCGCGGAAGAACTTGTCGATGACCAGCTTCCAGTTGGTGGCGTACTGGATGCCCACCCGAATGGCGGGATTGTCGAGCAGGGACCTGGATTCATTCATCCACAGCCCGTAGGTCGGACGTGGTGTGTCATTGTAGAAGGTCGCCTTTTGGATGTAGCCATTGACAATGAGGGGGTCGCTGTCCGGCAGCTTGTCATACCAGTATTCGGCCAGGTTGAGGCGGAATACGTCGAGCTCCCCTTTGCGGAAGGTCTCGAATGCCTTGGCCGTATCGCGTATGATTGAAAAATGGATACGATCATAGTTGAAGCGGTAGCGCCAGCTCTTCAGGTCTTTGGCCCACCAGTCATCGAGTCGGGTCAGGGCAATGGAACGGCCCTTCTTGACGTCTTCGGGCCGAACAATGTAGGCGCCGGAGGTGGGGACGAAACGCCATTGGTAACGCTCGGCAAAATCGTCGCCGAGTTCCCGGTAAAAGTGCTTCGGCTGGGGTTCCAACTCCAAAACCCGGCTGGTGAAATCGGGTTTGGCCTCCCGGAGCGTGATGGAGAAGGTCTTGTCGTCGTAGCGGGTTATGTTGGTGTAGTTGCGGTTGTAGAAATTATTGTACCAGGGCGCATTGATATAGGGTGTCTGGTAGAAGAAGAAGGTGAACAACATGTCGTCGGACGTAATCGGGGGACCGTCGGACCACCGGGCGTCCGGGTGGATCCTCACGTAGACTGTCTTGTTTTCCCGATCGGCGGCCCAGGTCTGCGCGATGCCCGGGATATAGCGGAATCCGCTTGGCCCGATCGAGGTGTCATTGGGATGCCGACGAGCAAACAGCATGACGACATCATCCAGTATAAAGCGGCGGAAGCCTCCATTGGAATCGGGTCCGATTCGGCGCAGGGTCCGTGGGTAGTCCTGAAGTGCTCTGTAGTTGGTACCTCCTTTTTTCGCTTCCGACGAGCCGATCTCCTGCAGTTCACCGCCGTCCTCCCAGTCGAGGTCGTCCGGCAGGTCGTCGATCGTGGCCAGGCGGAAGAACTTGGGAAATTCACCCGCGGCTTCCCTTCGGTCGACCTCCTCCTGGGTGATGCGTCCGGCTTCGAGGTCCTCAAATACATCAGCCGGAAGTGAAACCTTGGTGGCGTAATAGGCTTCGACCTCGGGGAATACATCATGCGGAGGGAAATCCGAGCCGGCTGTTTTCGTGGAAGAGTTCTTGCCACATCCTGACAGAAGCAGGGTGCCTGCGATCGCGATTACGGTCAGGCGAAGGGGGTGTGCGTTGAAGTGATGCATTATCGGTAGGTGGTGTATTTTTTCGGATCAAACGCCTCACGGACGGCCTCCCCGATGAAAGTTACGAGAGTCAGCACGAATACCAGGGCGACGAAGGCCGAACCGACGATCCATGGAGCGGTGGTCAGATTGGCGGTTCCCTGTTTGAGCAGTTCTCCAATACTCGGAGTCGGCGGCGGCAGGCCCCAGCCGAGGAAATCGAGCGCGGTGATTGCGGTGATGCCGGCCACCACGGAAAAGGGCATGAAGGTCACAATGGTCGAGACCGTGTTGGGCAGGATATGGTTGAATATGATGCGCGGCGTGCTCGCACCCAGAACGATGGCCGCCGCGGCGTAATCCCTCGATTTTTCCCGGTAGGTTGCGGTCCGCATATAATAGGTCATTCCGGTCCAGGAGAAGAGCACCATGATCGTAAGCAGGATCATGATACGGGTCGAGATGCTGAAGGTCGACGGGATGACCGAGAACACGATGATGACCATGTAGAGGAACGGAATGTTCGACCAGATCTCGATGATGCGTTGGAAGAGCAGGTCGAAGACACCACCGAAATAACCCATCACGCAACCGATGGTGATCCCGATCAGGTAGGTCAGCGCCATGAAGGCCAGGGCGAAGAAGATGGCGATGCGAAAACCGTAGACCAGGCGGGCCAGGATATCGCGCCCGGTCGAGTCCGTCCCCAAAGGGTGGAGACTCTGCCACGAGGGCGGGGCAGGCTTGAACACATCTTCGTAGGTGTTGTTCTCAAAGGGACTGAAGGGTACCAGGGGCAGGATCACGCGGTTTCCGGATTCCTGATCCCGGAAGTGGGTCTTCAACTCGCGGTAATTGACCGGCGTCTGGGCAACGTCACCGCCCAGGCCGAATTCAGCCCCGAGCCTGATCCGGGTATAGGTCGGGAAAAACCACTCGCCGTCGTAATTGACCGCCAGGGCCCGGTTGTTGATGAGCAATTCCGAAAACAGGGAACCCACCACGAGTATCGTCAGGATGACCAGTGAGAAGAATCCCCGCCTGATTTGGCGAAAACGGCGCAGCTTCTTGGCTGTGAGCGGATTCAGGCGCATTCGGGCTAGTGGAATCGGATTCTGGGATCGATCAGGGCAACCAGAAAATCCGAAAGGATATTCCCGATCAGCAGGAGGAAGGAAGAGAGGAAAACGACACCCATCACCACCGGATAGTCTCGATCGAAGATGGCGGTCAGTCCCAGCAGCCCGAACCCGTTGATGTCGAAGATGGTTTCAATCAGGAAGGATCCGCCAACCAGGAGAGTGATGTTCTGCCCGAAGGTCGTGGCGATGGGGATGAGCGAGTTGCGCAGGGCGTGCTTGAATACAGCCTTCTCGAAGGTGACGCCCTTGGCCACCGCCGTCCGCATGTAATCGGCCGAAAGGTTGTCCATCAGATGGTTTTTCATCAGCATCGTCGTCACGGCGAAGCTGCCCACCAGGTAGCAGGAGAGGGGGAGCACGGCGTGGTGAAAGAGGTCCTTGACCTTGTCCCAGGTTCCCAGTTCATCGAAATAAAGACTGGTGAAACCGCCCATGGGAAACCACTCGAGACGTGCCGAGAAGAAGAGAAGCAGCAGGGCCCCCAGGACGTAACCCGGAACCGCATAGCCCATGAAAATGACGATGGAGGTGCTGTTATCGAGCACCGTCCGGTGTTTGATCGCCTTCACGATGCCCAACGGTATACAGATCATGTAAGTGATGATCAGGGTGATGACACCGTAAAAGATCGATATGGGAAACCGTGACCGGATGATGCTCCAGACGGGTTCGTTGTAGCGGTAACTGTTCCCGAGGTCTCCGGTCAGCACCTTGCCCACCCAATGGAAATAACTGACGAGCACCGGCTTATCGAACCCATAGTATTCTTTGAGCTGTTGGATCTGGTCTTCCGACAGTGCCTGGTCCTGACCGGCCACAGATGTCGAGCGTCCTGACTGGGCATCCATCATCTGCGCTTCCATCAGGGCGCGTTCCAAAGGGCCTCCGGGAACAAAACGAGTGATGATGAACACAAGGATGGTGACACCGAAGAGGGTGGGGGGAATGAGGATCAGACGCCTCAGAAAATAGTCGCGCATGCTGAAACAGAGCGGCCCGCGAAACCTTGGGCCGACAATTCAGATGTCACAGGGTTTCCGATCGTGGGGCAACCCGAAACAATTCGGCGAAACATGAGGCATTTGAGCCCTGCAGATCCGTTCGAACTCACAGGCATTCGCCCACCAGGCACAGATCTCCAAATCATCCTGCTCCACCGCTCTTTCCCCTTGTATAGGATAATAGTCGTGATAAGGTGGACTCATGTTTGGTCGGGGAATCGTCGGGGTGGGTATTTGCCTGATTTCGGGCTTGATCGGAATCACCGGAATTGCGGGTGCCCGTGACAGGTCCGGCGATGAACGTCCCGTCGTTTCCAAACCCACGCCGACGGTTGAAGAGGGTATGCCGTTGTTCTCAACTGACGAGATTGCCTTCTTCTTTGAGGAGTTTGAGCAACCGGAGAGGAAGGCGCATCCCATCTTTGTGGGTCGGGATGACGATATCGTGGAATTGGAGACATTCAATGTCTACAGTGACAAGATAACCCTCCAGCAGTCGTTGGAGGCGCGAATGTCGGAGGCGGGCCGGCAGGCCATGGTGGCCCGGTTGGATAGGCTGGATCCGAAACTGACCAGCCAGGTCCTTTACGACAAACGGAGTTCGGAACGGTTTTTCTCATCCCGGAACCCAGGCGCCACCGCTGACCGTCCGGATCCCGGTGGCATCCATTTCAACGACGCCCTCGATTCCACCCTGAAGGCATTCCGGCAGGTTTTCGGGCCCTGAATACGGAGCGATCCGGGGCGGCGTCAGCCCGCTCGGACGGGAAGAGACTATCCTGTTTTGGGCGCCTGTCCCACGCCGGTTACACCTTTTACTGAATACAAGATTTTTTCCTCTTGTATTACCGAAAAACCTTTCCGACTGTCTGGCTGCTGAGATAGGTGACGTGTCCCGCCTCCGGCAATTTCCGAGACCGGGCACATGACTGGCAGGAAAACGCAAACATAGAACCATCATGTTGAGCAAAAGACAGGCACGTGTTTTCTTTCTGGGCGGTACGTTTCTGTTTTCCGGGATCTTTCTGGTGTTGAGTATTGACACCATGCGAAGGGTTCCGAAACAGACCAACGCGGAGGGTCTCACACCCGAAGTCGTCGCCGGAAAGCGAATCTGGGAACGGAATAATTGTATGGGCTGCCACACGATTTTCGGAGAAGGTGCCTATTATGCGCCTGAATTGACCAAGGTCGTCGAGCGGCGTGGAGTGCCCTGGCTCAAAGTTTTCCTGCGAGACCCGCAGGCGATGTTCCCGGGTCAGAGAAAAATGGTTCAGTACGATTTCACGGATGAACAGATCGATCATGTCATCGCATTTCTCGACTGGTGCGGCCAGGTGGACCTGAACGGATTTCCCGCCGACCCACCCCTGAGAGCGTCCCTGCGGGCGGTGAGCGGTTCTGCTTCCTCATCGATTTCCGCCGCCGTGGCCGACCGACCGCTGCCCGATGTTTTCACCACCGGCTCGTGCCTCGGTTGTCATGAGGTCCTCGGTCAGGGAGGGGCGGCCGGTGCCGCGATCGGTGCACCGGTGCTTGACGATGTCTACACCAGAAAGACTCGCGACGAGTTGATCGAATGGATCGGGAATCCCCAGGGAGTCAAGCCGGGCACGGCCATGCCGAACCTGGTCGGCGTGGCCATATCGGAGGAACAGGTGATCGAAATTGTTGATTTCCTGCTGAGTCTCAATCCGGCGACAACAGAGCCGGGCAACCAAATCTGAACCCGAACGGAAAATCACCGTCATGAAATTCAAATCACAACGGATCGCTTATTGGTTTTTCGCCGCCGCGATGCTGCTCTTCACCCTTCAGATCGTGTATGGCTTCTTCATGGGATTTGCCCGGATCGGCATGGACGGTCTTCACGACTGGATTCCCTTCAATACGGCTCGCGCGGTACACACCAACCTGCTGGTCGTCTGGCTGCTGCTCGGTTTTATGGGCGCGGCCTATTTCATCATTCCGGAGGAGGCGGACCGCGAACTCTGCTGGCCGCGTCTGGCCTGGGCGCAGCTCATCTCGTTTCTGCTGGTCGGTGTGGTCGCCATAGCCGGCTACCACGTAAACTGGTGGGAAGGACGCAAGTTCCTGGAGATTCCACGACCGCTTGATTACCTGGTGGTGGTCAACATTTTGGTATTCCTCGCCAATATCGGAATGACCATCTGGAAGGGCAGACGGCACACCACCACTTCCCTCGTGCTCTACTTCGGCCTTTTCGCGGCCGCTCTTCTCTATCTGCCGGGGATGATTGATTTTGATAATCAGACCCTGGACTCCTTCTACCGGTGGTGGGTTGTCCATCTCTGGGTCGAGGGTGTCTGGGAACTGATCATGGGCGCGTTGCTTTGCTATCTCCTGATCAAGCTGACCGGGGTCGATCGCGAGGTGGTTGAGAAGTGGCTCTATATCATCGTCGGTCTGACCTTTCTGTCCGGTATTCTCGGCACTGGTCACCACTACTACTACATCGGTGCCCCGAAATACTGGCTGATGGTGGGTGGAATCTTCTCGGCGCTCGAGCCGCTGGCCTTCCTCGGTATGGCAATCTATGCACTCTCCATGTCCAAGAAGGGCGGCCGGCGCCATCCGAACCGGGCGGCCCTCAACTGGACGCTGGGGAGCGCGCTGATGTCTTTCGTCGGGGCCGGTTTCCTGGGTATGGCCCACACTCTCCCGCAGGTGAACATGTACACGCACGGCACTCTGGTCACGGCGATGCATGGGCATATGGCTTTCTGGGGCGCGTATGCGATGATCAACCTGGCCATGATCGCCTACGCATTGCCGATTCTGACCGGGCGCAAGCTCTGGGACAACGTGGCCGCGAGGTATGGGTTCTGGTTGAGCAACCTCGGCATGGTCGGGATGACCGGTGCGTTTGCGGTGGCGGGTATCACCCAGGTCAATCTGGAACGTCGGTTGGGCATGGATTTCCTCGCCGTTCAGACGGAGATCGAAGTTCACTTCATCGGCCTCCTTCTCGCCGCGACTCTGTTCACCGTGGGAGTCCTCCTTTATCTCTGGAACTTCGTGAAGTTCGGGTTGCCCTCGGATGAAGCCGCGAGTTCAGACGTGCGGGCGGCTGAAGAACCCGGGCCGGGTTCCGGCGATTCCAAAGCCATGGCTGCTTCGTGAGCGACCCGCAGACAGGCGACGCCCGCAAGGACCGGATCTTCTATATCGAGGCGGGTCGGGAGCGGGAGCTCTTCACGGCTGCGTGGCGGGCTCGCCTGCCCCTGATGCTCAAGGGCCCGACCGGCTGTGGAAAGACCCGATTCGTGGAGTTCATGGCCGAGCAGCTCGATCGTCCGTTGGTGACCATATCATGTAATGAGGATACAACGGCCACGGATCTGCTCGGTCGGCACCTGCTGCTGTCCGGCGAGACCCGATGGATCGATGGTCCGGTGACCCGGGCGGTCCGGCAGGGGGCCATCCTCTACCTCGATGAGGTTGCGGAGGCGCGATCGGACGCCATCGTCGTCATCCACTCGCTGACCGACTATCGGCGGGAGCTCTTTCTCGACCGCACCGGGGAGACTCTGGTGGCGCCGCCCGAGTTCATGCTGGTGGTCAGTTACAACCCCGGCTACCAGCGCAACCTTCGCGAACTGAAACCGTCGACCCGCCAGCGATTTGTCGGTATCGGGTTCGGCTATCCGGGAGAGGCCATCGAGGAGCAGATCCTGATCGGCGAAACCGGGATCGATGCGAAGGGGGCCCGCAGCCTCGTGAAGGTGGCCTCCAAGATTCGAAACCTGACCGAACTTTCGCTGCTCGAGTCGGTCTCGACGCGATTGCTGGTCGATGCCGCGAAGTTGATGAAAGAGGGATTGCCCCCTCGTTTTGCCTCCGCCGTGGCAATTGCCGAACCCCTGACCGATGATGCCGATGCGCTGGGTGCGATGCGCCATGTGATCGATCTGACCCTGTGATTTCCCGGTGTTTGAGTGGGAGGAAAATCTATTTCTGGGACTGAAGGCGCTTCACAAGCGCCTTGTGGTGAAACCGCGGGAGCGGGCGAACGCGAACGTCCGGGCTGAGTTGAAACCCCTGCGCCAGCAGCTGTTTCTGCTCGCGCAGATGGTGGCCGGGTGTCCGGTCACCCTGATCGAAACCCCGAACGCCGTGCTTTGCGATCGCAGGCACATTTTCCTGCCCGCTGAGTTCGCCGCTGCGGGATCGCCCGATGAGAACGTCGCGCTCTACCAATTGAAGACGCTTCTCGCGGCCCTGACCATCCGCGATGGCGAGGACGCATTCGGTCGCCCCGATTGGCGGTTGAGAGATGAGATCCCCAGGTTTTCCGTCGAATACCCCGGGATAGTGGACCGTCTCGAGCAGGCTCGGGCGTCGATCGGAGAGGATGAGATCTGGCACCTGTTCGGCGAACCGGAACCGGGCAGCGCACGGGACCCTCGCACCGCGTCGATCGACCTGCCCGACGGACCGGAGGGCCCGGATGGAGTCGTGACCGAGATCGAAGGCAAGGGGCAGACCAAGGTGGTCGGACTGGAGGGCGCCGACGACCAGCCCGACCAGGCCGAGATGCCGATTCATACTTTCGAGAAAGCCGAGACGCTCGAGGAATACTCGGGATTGCAACGGAAGGTCGACAGCGAAGACGAACTCGAGGAGCACGCCGAAGCGCTGGCCTCGGTGGATATGAAACATGTCATCCGGAGTCCCGAGCGCCCCCGGTCGATCTACCGCAGCGACCTCGTGCTGGATGGGCCGGCCTTTCTGGTGGACGAGGCGGGTCCGGGGGTTGGAATTCCGTACCCGGAATGGGACTACAAGAAGGGACGTTACCGTCATGACTGGTGTTTCGTGCAGGAAACCCGCCAGGTGGATGACGATCCGGGCTGGCTGCGCGATGCCGAGCGCCGCCACAAGGGACTCATTCTCGATCTGAAGAAGAAGGTGGCGTCGATCGTCAACGAGTGGATGAAGGCCAAACGGCAGCCATTCGGTCCTGAGTTCGACCTCGAAGCGGTGGTGGAGGGAGAGGTGGCGAGACGTTGTGGGTTCACCCCGAGTGAACTCTGCTATATCGATCGCCACCGCGCCCTCCATGATGTCGCCGCCTATATCCTGATGGATCAGAGCTTCTCTACTGATTCGTGGGTCGATAACGTGCGGGTCCTCGACACGATCCGTGAGTCGATCCTCTGTGTGGGCGAGGTGCTGGAGGATTTTATCGAGCGTTTTGCGATCGCCGGTTTCAGCTCAAACACCCGCCGACAGTGTGGATTTCACCTGGTCAAGGGATTTGAGGAATCATGGCACGATACCCGGGCCAGACTCGGAGGGCTCGACGCTTGCGGTTACACCCGCATCGGTCCGGCCTTGCGCCATGCCCAGGAATTACTCGCGAAGGAGGACGCCGAGCGGAAACTCATCATCCTGATCACGGATGGCCGTCCCTGTGACTACGATCGGTACGAAGGCACCTATGGCATCCGGGACGTGAAAAAGGCCATCGATACGGGTCGGCAGGAGGGGATCCTCACGCACGCCTTCGCGATCGAACGCCGCGCCCGGGAGCAGTTCCCCAGGATGTTCACCCAGCACCATTTCGATGTCCTCCCGAGTCCCCAAGCCCTGATCGGAGGATTGTGTGCGCTTTTTCTGAGGCTGACCACGGCGTGAATATTCCGACCGGAGTGGTTCGTGGTTTCAGACCACACCACTTGCTGAAATCTGAGACAGGACACCAAGAAAGAGACATGTTTGGTTATGGGAAAATGAGTGGCTGTGCGGTCGCCGCGATGAGCGCCCTCGCGGAGTGCCATTCCGAGCAATGCCAATTGAGTTCTCATGAGGTCGCCGAATTGAGGAATCTTTCCCAGCCGCTGGTGGCCAAAGTCCTGACCGTCTTGTCGCAGGCAGGGTACGTGGTTGGTACGCGGGGTCCTGGTGGCGGCTACCGCATGGCAATGGCCCCGGACCAGATAAGTCTTCTCGATGTGGTGAACCTCTTTGAGGGGCACCGCGATTCAAGCCTTTGTCCCTTCGGCCCGGGCTGGTGCGGCATCGGTGAGCCCTGTCCGCTTCATGACGTGTTGATCGGCATGGACGATGCGGTGGCGGAGGCACTCGGCCAGGCCCACTTCGGGGCGTTCATGGGCAAGGGCCCGAAGGTCGGGAAGTGAGTCAGAATTCGCCCAGGCGAAGACAGGCGGCTTCCTGGCTCCCGGTCGTCTTTTCCAGGACGGGAACCGTCTTTGTGCATCCGTCGTTGGCATGCTGGCATCTCGGATGAAAACTGCATCC
>QNAI01000025.1 GCA_003641745.1 Verrucomicrobiota bacterium
CGACTTCGTCGACTGCGGCAGACCGCAGCGGGGCATCACGGCAATCCAACCCTTCGGGCTTTGGGGCTCGATGAATCGCAAGAATCAGCGGCGCAGCAAGCTGCAGGGGATGAACCCAGTTGCAATTCAATTCGCGGAACTTTCGAAGGGGGCCCGGGATCATTGCTGCCCATCCTGCATGCCAATGCAGGATGGGCTGAAGCCAGGCACTCCAGAGCGAAGTTCTTCACAAGTTATTCACAAAGGACTATCGGGGAATAACTTGTGAAGAACAATCACTTGCGTTTTTTCCCTTTGCAGGTAGGTTAATTCTGTTCATTGAAAGAACGGATCAGGCGTTGCGTAATGAAAAAAGCGGAGAGGTGCCGATCCGGGATAAGCCCGGGTGACCGGGGAAAGGATATTCGGAGCTGGTCCGTTTATCCCCTAACGTCCCTTGTGGACGCCATGGCATATTTCACCAGTCCCTCTGGATCGGGTCGTGCCGATTCAGAAAACACGAACTGAAGGGACTGCGAGGCGAGGCGCGATCAGCAACCGCGTCGAGCCGAGTAAGGTCTGTTGGGAAGTTGCGACCCTCAGATCAATACAGTTACCCAGAGGGTTACGGTTGCTACTGTAAACCAGCACGGATTTCTGATCCAGGCGAGACGACCTCGCCAAAAGGCCCATGCGAAAAACGCGGGGCGCGAAAATGGAACGGAAAATCGGGGAGTGGGCGAACTCGGCAAAGTTCGCAAAACCTCCTGCTTGGGGCGGTCCGAAAAACCGGATCACCCAACTGCAAGTCACAAAAGCAACCTGAGAGGTAAGAGGTCAGACCCGTAGCGCGTGGCAAACGCTCTGCCAAAAGCGGAGGCAGTCCACATGGTAATCGGTGATGACGCGAACGCCCTTGCAGGCGTGTCATAACCAAGTCGGGCGTGCTGAACATCGGCAGATGTCGGCCGAACTCGGCTAAGAGGCCTCACTCAATAAATTCCAGACCGCAAGGTGTGGGACGGTCCTGCTATGAGACCGAGAGCTCTGCCATGCCGCAGAGAATAGCGTCGGGGAGCTGGCAGCCAACCAAGTTGAGCGCCAAATGTCAGCAAACGGGAACGAGAGCGTGGCGAACTCCGACCCCCACTTTAACCCCTCGGGATTTCGATCCCGGGGGGTTTTTGTGTTTTCAGATTGATAGGCAGGGAGCGGCCGGTCTATCCGCCTGAGCCTCGTGCAAGGGAGGGCTGGTGCACCGCTCTTCAGAATTGAGGAAAATCGATCACCCATTCCTGCGACGGACGGCCCGGCGGTCCGTCCCTACCCTCGTGCTGCCGGTTGACACCGGCTTCGACGTTCTCACTTATTGCATCTCACTGATGCCCGAAAAGCCCTTTCTTATTCCCATTCCCAACGGATTTCTCAGCGCGGTGTTACACAGCACCCGATCAAGGCGGATCGTCATTCTCGCCCATGGACACACCGGAACAAAGATCGAAACAGGACGTCTCTTCGTTCACACCGCGCGGGCACTTGCGGACGCCGGCATCAATGCTCTTCGCTTCGACTTTTTTGGCTCGGGCGAAAGCAGTGGCGACTTCTGCCAGATGAGTCCGAATACTGAGATCGCCGATCTCAAGCGGGTGATCGCCTGGGCCAGGCGGCAAGGTTACAATTCCATCGGCTTACTCGGTCTGAGTTTTGGTGGCGCGGTTTCGATCTGCACCGCCGACCAGGCAGGACCGGGAGTCCTGGATGCACTGGTCACCTGGTCGAGCGTGCCTGGATTCAGATCCTGGCGATCGGGACCCGACACAACGTTCAGCACGAAGAAGTCCGATCCGAACGGCCATGGGAAGCAGTTCTTCACCGATCGTCCCGAGGTCGACGTTCCGGATGCCTATACATCACTGACGATTCCGAAACTTCAGATCCAGGGCGACGATGACCTGCCCGGATTTCGGGAACAGTTTACCGAGTATTTCCCCCGGGCCCTCAAGCCAAAGCGCCATACGGTCATTCCCGGCGCCGACCACACATTCACTCTCTGGCCGCACCGCCGCCGGGCCATCCGCGAAACGGTGAAGTGGTTTGAGCGGTATCTGAGCTGACGAAACCGCCCCTCCGGGCTTGCGTGCGGTGCACAGACCCCTCATGTTGACCGGTTTTTCACTCATCATGACACCCTCCGATTTCAGAAACATTGCCATCATTGCGCATGTCGATCACGGCAAAACCACCTTGGTGGACAAGCTTCTCCAGGGAGGCGGCGTTTACCGGGAAAACCAGGTCGTGGAGGACCGGGTCATGGACTCCATGGATCTCGAGCGGGAAAAGGGAATCACGATCAAGGCAAAGAACACCGCCGTTCACTGGGGGGAGAAAACCATCAATATCGTCGACACCCCAGGTCACGCCGATTTCGGCGGCGAGGTGGAGCGCGTTCTCAAGATGGTCGACGGCGTCCTCCTGCTGGTCGATGCCTACGAAGGCCCAATGGCCCAGACCCGATTCGTCCTGCGCAAGGCGATTCAGCACGGTTTGAAGGTTGTGGTGGTCATCAACAAGATCGATCGCGAGAATGCCGACCCGATCAAGGCGCATGATGAAGTCCTGGAACTTCTCCTTGAATTGGACGCGACCGACGAACAGTTCAACGCACCTTTCCTCTACGCCAGTGCCAGGGACGGATACGCCATCACCGAATTGGAGGACCCGCGAGAGGATCTCACCCCGCTGTTTCAAGCCATCCTCGACCATATCCCCCCCCCGGAGGCAGACCCGGAAGGATCCTTCCAGATGCTGGTCAGCAATATCGACTGGAACGACTATGTCGGCCGGATCGCGGTGGGGAAGATTGTCAGAGGGCAGGTCGAAGCCGGGAAGACCATCTACACTGTAAGGATGGACGGCACCCGGATTCGAGGCAAGGTGACCAAGCTTTTTGAATACAGTGGCCTCGCTTCTCACGAATCAAAATCCGGAACAGCCGGCAATATCGTCGGCATCTCCGGTTTCGAGGAGATCGATATCGGCGATACCCTGACCGCCGACGAAGAAGGCGCCGCCCTCCCCTTCGTGGAGATCGATCCCCCAACCATCGAGATGGAATTTGCGGTCAACGACGGTCCCCTGGCCGGACGTGAAGGAAAATACGTGACCTCGCGGCAACTCCGTGACCGGCTCTACCGGGAAGTCCGCACAAATGTCAGCATCAAGGTTTCCGACCTGGGAACCGGAAAATTCGCCCTGCGGGCCCGCGGCGCCATGCAGATCGCGGTTCTGGTCGAACAGATGCGTCGCGAGGGATTTGAGGTTTTGGTTTCGAGGCCCACCGCCATCACCAGGCAGATCGATGGCAAACTCTGCGAACCCTTCGAAAACCTGTGGGTTGAGTCCCCTGATGAATGCCTTGGCGGCATCATGCAGAACCTCGCCAACCGCAAAGCGCGCATCACCGCGATGGACAAACATCCGCACGGCACAACGGTCGAGGCGATCATCCCCACCCGTGGCTTGATCGGCTTCGAACTGGATCTGGTCAATATGACCGGTGGACGAGGTGTCATGTCGCACCTCTTCCACGACTACGCCCCCCATTGTGGCTCAATCGCCACCCGTCTGACCGGAACCCTGGTTTCGATGGAGAAGGGCACGACCAAGGCCTACGGCCTCGATGCACTCGAATCCCGAGGGATCCTCTTTGTCGGCGCCGGCGAGGAGGTCTACGAAGGGATGATCGTCGGCGAGAATCCCCGCACTGAGGACATGCCGGTCAACCCGACCAAGGCAAAGCAACTGACCAATTTCCGATCTCAGGGCGATGGCAAAGGCATCCAGCTCTCGCCGCACAAGAAGTTTACACTCGAGCGGGCCATTGAATACATCGCCCCGGACGAGTACGTGGAAGCCACCCCCGAAAGCATACGCCTGCGTAAACGCATCCTCAACGCCACTATCCGCAAGCGCGCTGCCCAGACCGCGTAGGGCCGAGCGTGAAGGAAATTCCCGCTTCGGACAACATCCCCTGAAGCCCTGCCACGTTCACTGCTCCGACTCAGCCCGTCTGCTTTTCGTAAGCTTCGGGTGAGAGCAAAGCGGTCAACTGGTCGGGATTGGTGGCTTTGATCCTGATGATCCACCCGCCTTCGTAAGGGCTCTGGTTCACCTGCTCAGGAGTATCGTTCAACCCCTCGTTGACGGCGAGTATTTCGCCGTCAACGGGCATAAAGAGATCTGATGCTGCCTTGACCGACTCAACAACCCCGAATGTCTCGCCGGCACTGAACGTCTGACCGGCCTCCGGAACCTCTACATAGGTGATGTCGCCGAGGCTGTTCTGAGCGTAATCCGTGATCCCGACCATGGCGTTGCCTTCCGCATCGAATTTCAGCCATTCGTGGTCCTGGGTATATGATAGGTCTGAGGGAACTCGCATAATGGGTGGGTGCTATTTCTTTAGTGCTACGAAGGGAAGTTTGGTCAACCGCAGGTTCTGACGGCGGCCCCGAATCTCGGTGGTCAGCTCATTCTCGATCGAGTCCGACTCGACCAACATGGAACCGATTGCCTCGTTCAGGACCGGGGACAAGGTGCCACTGAGCACGCGACCAACCTCGCGATCTCCTGAAAAAACGGACGAATCGACCCTTACGATCCGACGATCACCGGTTCGAAAAAAAGCAACCCGTGATTCCGTCCCGTTCTCGTGTTGGGCGAGAAGAGCGGAGCGACCGACAAAATCCGGTTTCCCGAATTTCACGGTCCATTGCAAACCGGCTTGGATGGGGGAGATCGATTCACTGATCTCATGCCCATAAAGGGAAAAACCCGCTTCCAGGCGCAAGCTGTCACGCGCACCCAGACCGGCCAGGGCAAGCTCACGGTCGCGGCCCGCATGGAGGATGGCGCGCGCGAGCGGGTCCGCTTCTTCCGCGGGGCAGAACAGCTCGAAGCCCCGCTCTCCGGTATACCCGGTCCGACTGATCAGGCAGGGAACCCCGGCAACCAGGCCCTCTACAAAATGGTAATAGCAGATCCGGTCCAACTCCTCATCCGTGAGGGTTTGCAGAATGGCGTCCGCGCGGGGGCCCTGGAGGGCCAATAAGCCATAATTCGATGATCGATCCTCCAGGCCGCACTCGTAGGAAGCCGCTTCCTCCCGGATCCAGTCGAAGTCCCTGGAGATATTGGCGGCGTTGACACAGAGGAGGAATTCAGTCTTGCCGAGACAATAAACCAGAAGATCGTCGACCACCCCACCATCGGGTTGGCACATCGGCGTGTAGAGAACACGACCACGGGACAATCCGGAGACGTCGTTGGTGACAAGATGGTTCAGGAACAGTTCGGCCTGTCGCCCGGTGACAAAAAGCTCACCCATATGACTGACATCGAAAAGCCCCGCCGCTGTTCGCACCGCCCGGTGTTCCTCCAGAATGCTCCGGTACTGAACCGGCATTTCCCATCCCGCAAAGTCGACGAACCGCCCGCCATGTTCCCCGTGAAACTCAAAAAGGGGCGTTCTCTGAGGCGAATCCATCGCGTCACTCTTCCCCAACCTTCGGCAGGGATCAAGCTATCAGTCGATGGGCGCAGGAAGGGGCACAAGTCAGGGCGGGGTTGGGAGAATCGCCGGTCTGCATCTGCCCGAAAGTTACCGACTCTTGCCCAAGTCAGGTGACTCGCGCTTGCTATTTGCGATTTCAGTGATCAAAGATTCATTTTCGTTATCAGACCATGAACAGTGACTTAAGCGGTTCATCAGAAACCGCCCCCCCCCTTGCCGAGGGTGAATCGGGCCAATCCGATTCTCTCGGCGACCCCGAACCCAAGCACAAAGCAAAGGAGGCCGACCCGGCTCATGGAAGCCGCTCAGCGGGTCGTGAACCGGACCGATGACCGCCTTCATCGGAGCCATCGCTTTTACCATCGGCGTCTCGTTTTTCTGCTCCCTGCTCGAGGCCCTGATCCTGAGCACCACGGTCGGAGAAATTGAGGCTCTCAAGAAATCGAGGCCCAAGAGGGGTGAGTTGCTCGAAGATCTGAAGTCAGGGATTGCCGATACCATTTCGACCATCCTCACGCTCAACACGATCGCGAACACGTTGGGCGCCACGCTGGTGGGCGGGCTCGCAACCCAATTGTTCGGCGAAGTCTGGCTAGGCGTCGTGTCCGGTCTCATGACGCTGGCCATACTGATCTTCTCGGAAGTCATACCAAAAAACATTGGTGTGGCCTACCGGGTGCAATTGCAGCCGCATATCGTCTATCCGCTCAGTTTCCTCCGAAAGGTCCTCCACCCGATCAATTACATCTGCAACCTTTCCGTTCGTTTTGTCATCAAGGAACAGGCGAACGAGACGGCGTCGGACGAAGAGATCAAGCTTCTGGCCGAACGGGGCGCCAAAGAAGGGACACTCACCACCAACGAGTCGGAGCTCATTACCAACGCCCTCTCCCTGGACGAAGTGAAGATCGCTGATATCATGACGCCCCGAACGGTCGTGACCGCACTGGATCAGGACATGACCCTGCCCGAGGTGTTCGAGAAATACCCGAATATCCCCTTTGCCCGGATGCCGGTTTTCGAGGACAATATCGACGATGTGATTGGAATGGTCCGTCGCAAGGACCTGCTGAAGCCAAAGGCGAACGCCCAGGAAAACGCCACTGTCGGTAGCCTGATGCAGGAAATCCACTTCATCCCGGAAAACGTCTCAGTCTCCAGCGCCCTGCAACTCTTTCTTCGAACCCACCAGCAATTGGCCATGGTGGTCGACGAATTCGGATCGATCGCCGGCGTCGTCACCATGGAGGACGTGATGGAGACGATTCTCGGTCGAGAGATTTTCGAGAAGGACGATGTAGCGGTGGATATGCGCGAACTCGCTCGAATGCGCGGAGCGCAGAAAGCGCACACCCACGAGTAGCTCTCATCGCAATCTTTGGTTGAAAAACCGACCGGACGCCACATAAGTCGCATCCGGCGCTGATCCGGGTTCGTGTGCTGATTCGGAGATTCCGTTTCCCAAGCCCGATTGTCGCTCCCGCATCATGTTACGCTATTTTTCGGACAGCACATTGGCCTACCTGGTACACAACCCGCACCCGTTCCTGATCCAATTCTCCGAGAATTTCGGGATTCGTTACTACGGCCTCGCCTATCTGGCGGGTTTTCTCACAGCAGCCCTCCTTTTCAGGGCCTATTGGGCCCACAAGCGAACACCCATAACACCCGAAATGCAGGGTGACTTCATCTTCGCGGCCATCATCGGCGTACTCGTCGGCGGCCGGTTCGGGTATTTTCTCTTCTACGAACCAGCCACGCTCTTGCGGGAGCCGGCGACTCTCTTTCGCGTCTGGGACGGGGGCATGGCCAGCCACGGCGGCTTTATCGGTGGCTTCCTGGGCCTCCTTTGGGTGTGTCGAAAGCGAAAGGTCTCCCTCCTGCATGCCGGCGACATCTTTGTGAGCCTGGCACCGGCCGGCCTCCTTTTCGGCAGGATCGCCAATTACATCAACGGAGAACTCTGGGGCAAGGTCAGCCTTGTCCCCTGGGCCGTCATCTTCCCCGAAAGCGCACCCCGCCTGCCTCCGGTCGAAGTGCCGCCGCGACATCCGTCCCAACTCTACGAAGCCGCCCTGGAAGGGCTCTTTCTGTTGGCCTATACCCAATGGCGTGTCTGGAAAACCCCGGTTCTGGCCAGACAACCGGGACGCCTGGGCGGAGAATTCCTCATCCTCTACGCCATAGTCCGCGTCATCGCCGAGCAGTTCCGCGAACCCGATGTGGGCGTCAGCCTCTTCTTCGGGTTGAGCCGGGGATCCCTTCTCTCCCTCGTCATGGGCACCCTGGGCATCGCCGTATTGGTTATTTCAAGACAACGAATGAAACGGAGCGAAGCATGATGGCAGATGGCAGATGGCAGATGGCAGATGGCAGATGGCAGATGGCAGATGGCAGATGGCAGATGGCAGATGGCAGATGAGTGAATAATCGGGTCCGGTCAGCGTACAAGCACCAAGCGGGTCGAATTTCAAATTCGCTGCTCTTCCTCCGGCAACCTGTTCATCCTGTAAATCCCGTCCAAATCCTCCTCATCTACAGGATTCGCAGGACAGCTTTCTCTGGAATCGCTTCTCCCTACTCTCTGGGGAGAAAAGGCTCAACGGAAGAGTAACACCGGCACCTTGCAGGTGCGGATCATCTCGGTCGTTGTGCTGCCGATGATCAGGTATCGAATCCGGCTGTGGCCGTAGGCACCCATGACCAGCAAACCAATGTCATTGGTCGCCACATAGCTGGAGATGGCCTCCTCGGTATCCCCATGCAGCATCTGGCAGACCGGTGAGAATCCGCCGGCCCGCATCTTCTTCTCCGCCTCCCGCAGGTGCTTGAGCGCATCATCCTCGGAATGGGAAACGACTGTCACGATATGAACATCGATTCCACGAAACATATCCGAACGGGCCATGAACTCGACGGCTTTCCGGCAACTCTCTCCACCATCATAGGCCACCAGAACGCGTCTGGGTTCAGCAAATGATCGTGAAGTCACCAGGCAGGGTCGATCCGAAGCCCGGACAACGCGCTCCATGGTCGACCCCAGGTGTTCAGTCGCAAAATTTGCGTTCTCACCGCGCTTGCCCAGCATAACCAGGTCCTCCTCGCTCTCGTAGTCGCTCAGGCAGTCTACCAGCAGACCAGTCTTGTGGGTCGTTGTCACCTTGTCGCTCAATCCGGCGGATTCAAAGACCTTGGCCGCATCTTCCAGAATGACCTTGGCCTTCTTGCTCTCCAACTCCTGCAATTGCCCGAGGATCGCCTGGTAGGGCTGAATCCCGAGGCTTCCGCTCAGATCCGCGATCAGCGGCACCTCGAACTGCCGCAGGTCGGTCACATAAAGGACCTCGATTGAAGCCCCCACCTGTTTGGACAACCACGCGGCATACTCACAACAGACACGGGCGTAGGAAGATCCATCTGTGCATACCAGTAGCTTTTTCATCGTATTTCAGATCACTGTGTTATCGGGAATGACGGCGTTCTTGGGAACAACGAGTACGCCGTCTCGAATATAAATTCCTTTGGACTCAAAGTTCTCCGGTTTTCCGGCCGGATCGAGGATCACGTTCTTCCCGATGCGCGTATTCTTGTCGATGATCGACGTGCGCACAATCGAGTTCTCGCCGATCCCGATATCGGGCACACCTGATTCCCGATTCATCTTGATCTCCTCCTCACTCTCGAAGATGTCCGACCCCATCATGATCGTGTCCTCAAGGCGGGTATTCTGCCGCAGGATCGACCGGACGCCGATCACACACCGCTTGAGATAGGCTTCGGTCACGATGCAGCCATCGGCGATGATGGCATGGTCGATGATGCACTTGTTTACTTTCGAAGAAGGCAGGTAGCGGGCGTTGGTATAGATCGGCAAGCCTGCCGTGAAGAAGTTGAACGGAGGAAGCGGGTTGGTCAGCAGGAGGTTGGCTTCAAAGAAAGCCCTGATCGTTCCGATATCCTCCCAGTAGCCCTCGAACACATAGCTGCACAGGCGATGAGTTTCCAGGAGGCTTGGAATGATTTCCTTGCCAAAATCGGTCATATTATTGTCGAGCGCCTCCAGCAATGCCGACCGGTTGAACACATAGATGCTCATCGAGGCCAGGTAATCAGACCCTTTCGGCGTCGAACCCAGGTTCCTCTGTATCGAATCACTGATGGCAAACCGTTTGATCACCTCCGGATCCTTCGGCTTCTCCGCGAATTCCGTGATCGACAGATCCTCGTTGACCCGCATCACGCCCATGTCAATGACGTCGCTCTCCGGGACTGGAACGGCGGCTATGGTCACATCGGCCTTGCTGTCCACATGCTGCTGGACGATCGGTGTAAAATCCATCCGATAGAGTGCGTCGCCCGCAAGAACGAGAACGAGGTCGTGCTTGTGCTCGGCGAAGTGATGCAGGTTCTGGCGCACGGCATCAGCCGTACCCTGGTACCAGTTGTCCCCTTTCTGGGTCTGCTCGGCCGATAGGATCTCCACCACGCCTCCGGAAAAAATATCAAAGCGATAGGTGCTTTGAATATGCCGATGCAGTGACGCCGTGTTGAACTGCGTCAGCAGAAAGATCCGATTGATCCCCGAATTCAGGCAATTGCTGATCGGGATATCCACCAACCGGTATTTTCCCGCCAGGGGTACCGCCGGTTTGCACCGTTCCTGTGTAAGGGGGTACAATCGAGTCCCCCTGCCACCACCCATGATAACGGACAAAATACTGAATTTCGGGTTCATCGAGTTGGTCTCCTAAAAACTTGAAGACCCTAAGGGACTGAACATTGTTCAACAACAGAAAAAGTCGGGGGCACTCCACCGGATCCGCCACCAGGACTCTCCGAGCCGATCGATCACTCCCCCCCTTTCCTTCACCGCTTCGATTCTACAGACCATCATGCACGTGCACCCAGATCCAAAGACCTTCCGCGAACTCTGCAAACAGGGTAATGTGGTGCCCGTATTTACGGATTGGATTGCCGACCTGGAGACGCCGGTATCGGCCTACGCCAAGCTCAAGAGCGACGGTCCGGCCTTCCTGCTGGAATCCATCGAAGGCGGAGAGAACCTCTCGCGCTACAGCTTCATCGGTTGCCGCCCCAGGAAGGTCATCCGGGTCGAGGGGGAGAAAACCCTGTTGAGGCAGACCGGGTCCGAGGATACTTGGATCGAAACCCCTGCGGACCCGCTCAAGCTGCTTGAGGAGGAAATGGCGCAATACCAACCGGTGGAATTGCCCGATATGCCCCGCTTCATGGGAGGCGCAGTCGGCTTCGTCGGCTACGAATATATCCAACACATCGAGACGACCGTACCGATTGCCAGCGACGAAGTGGTCAAAACGCCCCTCCTTTACTTCATGCTGGCCGACTCGCTCCTCATTTTCGACCGTGCCCACCAGACGCTGCGCCTCTGGGTCAATGTTCACATTGATGAAGGCACCAACGTCGACGCATCCTATGAAACCGCCTGTGAGGAACTCCGCTCCCTTCAGTCCGCGCTCGACCGCGACCACGGGCTGACCCCCGCACGTCTGCCTGGCGCAACCCCGGTGACGGTCCCATCCGGGAATTTCACCCAGCCGCGCTTCGAGGAGATGGTCGAAGGTGCAAAGGAGTTTATCCGGGCCGGAGACATCATCCAAGTCGTGCTGTCCCAGCGTTTTGAACGCGAATTCACCCGCCCCCCTCTCGACCTGTACCGAGCCCTTCGAACAATCAATCCGTCTCCCTACATGTTCCTGCTCGAGGCCGAGGACTTTGCCTTGGTGGGCGCCTCACCCGAAGTCCATGTACGTCTGACCGACGACTTGGTAGAAATCCGACCCATCGCCGGGACACGGCCCCGCGGTCAGACGACCGACGAGGATCATCAACTCGAGCGCGAACTTCTCGCGGACGAAAAGGAACAGGCTGAACACCTGATGCTGGTCGATTTGGCACGAAACGACATAGGTCGTGTGTGCCAATATGGCACGATCCATGTCCCGGAATACATGGAGGTTGAAAGGTATTCTCACGTCATGCACATCGTTTCGCAGGTTGAGGGAAAGATTTCCGACGACAAAAACGCCTTCGATCTTCTCCGAGCCACCTTCCCGGCCGGAACCGTTTCCGGCGCCCCAAAGGTCCGAGCCATGCAGATCATCGCTGAGTTCGAAAAGGACCAACGGGGCCCGTATGCAGGAGTGCTTGGCAATTTCAGTTTCAATGGTAATCTGGACTCGTGCATCAACCTGAGGACAGCGTTGATCAAGGACGGAAAAGTATTCATCCAGGCGGGGGCAGGCCTCGTGGCCGACTCTGTTCCGGAGGCCGAATTCAACGAAACCATCTTCAAAGCGTCGGCCCTGTTCAGGGCGGTTGACCTGGCCGAGTCGTTCTAGTGGAGCATCCGAAGGGCTGGAAAAGACGCCGGCCCACTGCGCAATTTTTGTCCTTTCTCTGTACTCCTCCCCCGGGGTGGAACGAATTGTGAAAGAAGAGCGAAACTTACCGGGAATGCAGAACGTCTCCAGACCTCTAACAGAGTGCCAACAGTTTGAGAAAAACTGCGGTCAGTTGGAACAAAATATGCGGACTGAATGACCAAGGAGAACTCGGGATATGATTGAAACCACGGGACCAGATGTGAGGGGCGGTACGATTTCCTTCCTGAAGGATGGGAATGACCGTCGGAACGGAGACTTGGGCGCGACGATCGTCGTTCCAAAAGAGATCTCGGCACCATCTCTGAACAAGCCGGTCCGTGCGCGTGAACCGATGGATCATTCTGAGCGTTCGAGCCTCAAGCTCTACCTGCAGGAAATCGGCCGAACACCCCTGCTCAAACCCGAGCAGGAAGTGCAATTGGCCGAGCGGATCCAGAAGGGTGACAAAGAGGCTCGCGACCACATGATCAAATCGAATCTGCGACTGGTCGTGAAGATCGCACATGACTATAAGGATTTTGGTCTTCCCCTGCTTGACCTGATCAGCGAAGGCAATATCGGCCTGATCAAGGCGGTCGAGCGGTTCGATCCAAAGAAGGGCGGCAAGCTCAGCACCTACGCCGCCTGGTGGATCAAACAATCGATCAAGCGGGCTCTTGCCAACCAGAGCAAAACGATCCGCCTCCCAGTCCACCTGGTAGACAAAATCTCCAAGATGCGGAAGACCGCGACGGCATTGACCGAGGAACTCGGCCGCGAACCCACGGACGACGAGATCGCCGAGGAGATGCATATGCCGGTCAATAAGGTGGCCCACCTCAAGTCGGTCAGCGTACGACCCACATCTCTGAACGCGCCGCTCGGCGAAGACGGTGATGGAACCGAATTCGGCGAGATCGTGGGCGACGAGAATGCATCCACCCCCTTCGAGCAACTCAGCGACAAGTCCCTGCAAATGGATATCGACCAGATGATCAGTGACCTGGATGCCCGGGAAGCCAGGATCATCCGCCTGAGATTTGGGCTTGAAGGTGATGCTCCCCTCACCCTGGAGGAAGTGGGCGATATGTTCGGAATCACCCGCGAGCGCGTCCGGCAGCTCCAGAACATGGCTCTCTCCAAGATGAGAAAGATCATGTACGACAGGGAGCGCCAACGCACGATAGAGGAAATCGAGGAATCCCATCGCGAGCAGAAACGCATGGACGTCATCCGCGAATTCTTTGAATCGAAGGATCGCCAGAAGATCGCCGGGTAGCGCTCCCGGGCAACAGCCAAAGCGAGGTCGCGCGGGAGAACGACCCGAACCAGGTGGGCTGTGCCTCGAAGGGCGGTCCTCCCGGACTGCCGTCGTAGGAAAAGCTACACGATCTTGGCCAACCTTCGGGGGCGGCGCACCCGGCAGGTCACGCCCTGCCTCTTCAGACTGTGCCCTGTCCTGACTGACGGGTGGACGCGATCGTGCACTGTCCCACCCGCAATGACCCCGCAATCAAAAGGCCCGAATCTCGAAAGATCCGGGCCTTTGATTGAAAACTGACATCCCGGGGCGCCTTTCGGCTTCGGGACCGTTGAAACGATTTACTTGGTGGCTTCGTCCAGGATATCCCCGAGGTTCATCAGGTCTCCGCCATCCTTCATTGAGTCGTAGGAGGCCGCTTCGGCTTCCAGTTCCTCGGCACTGTAGTTGGCGGCCTTGATGCTGAGACCGATCCGTCGTTCGTCACGATCGATCTTGATCACGCGAGCCGTTACTTCCTGTTCCGGCTTCAACACGTCCTTGATCTTCTCCACCCGTTCTTCGGTAATCTGGCTGATGTGCACCAGGCCGTCGATATGGTCCTTCAACTCAATGAAGGCGCCAAATGAGGTGATCTTGGAGACTGTGCCGGAGACAACGTCGCCGACCTTGAAGCGGCTGTCGATATCCTGCCACGGATCCTCAGCCAGCTGCTTCATGCCCAGTGAGATGCGCTGCTGTTGGGTGTCGACATCGAGCACCATCGCATCGATCTCATCGCCCTTCTTCACGATCTCACTCGGATGGTTGACCTTTCGGGTCCAGGACATGTCGGAAACGTGAACCATGCCGTCGATACCCTCTTCGAGTTCGACGAAGGCACCATAGGTGGTGATATTTCGGACCTTGCCTCGAACATGGGCGCCCACCGGGTAGTTGTGTCGAACCATATCCCACGGATTGGGATCGAGCTGGCGAAGACCCAGTGAGATCTTCTGCTCTTCTTTCTGGATCCCGAGGACAACCGCATCGACTTCCTCGCCGACCTTGAGAATGTCGCTTGGCTTGGCAATCCGCTTGGTCCATGACATCTCGGTAACGTGGACGAGGCCCTCGACGCCCTGTTCCAATTCGATGAAGGCACCGTAGGGCACCAGGTTGACCACGCGGCCGCGAATCTTCGAACCAACCGGAAATTTCGTATCGATCTTGTCCCAGGGATTGTCCTTGGTCTGCTTGAGACCGAGGGAGACGCGCTCCTTCTCCCGGTTGACCTCGATGATCATGACATCGACTTCCTCGCCCTGCTTGAGCATCTCGCTCGGGTGAGAAATACGACCCCAGCTCATATCGGTGATATGCAGCAGGCCGTCCATGCCATCCAAGTCGATGAACGCACCGAAATCGGTGATGTTCTTGACCACGCCACGGCGGATCTGACCGGGGGCGATCTTGTCGAGAAGCTCGCGCCGCTTGTTCGCGCGCTGTTCCTCGATCAGCTCCCGGCGGGAGAGGACGATGTTCTTCCGATCCAGGTTGATCTTGAGAACCTTGAAATCGTAGGTCTGTCCAATGTATTGGTCGAGATTCTTGGGCGGTTGGACGTCGATGTGCGATGCCGGCAGGAAAGCATCAACTCCGATGCTGACAATCAGACCTCCCTTGACCTTCGACTTGACGCGGCCGGAGACAATGGAACCCTCCTCGCACTTCAGCAGGATATTCTCCCAATTCTTCTTCTGTTCGGCCTTGTCGAAAGACAGGAGTGGATTGCCATCCCGATTTTCGAGGCGTTCGAGATAGATATCGATCTGGGTGCCGACTTCGAGTTCGCCGAGGTCGGGAAACTCGTTTGCCGAAATGACGCCCTCCGACTTGCCGCCGATATCAACGACGACCTCATTCTGGCGGATTTCGGTGATTGTGCCCGGAACGATGGAACCCTCCTTGAGGGTCTCAAAGGTGCTCTGGGCGAGCAGCTCTTGCATTACTGAACTCATAGCTGAGACTTTCCGTCCTTCGACTCGCTCCCGTGATCGGTGACTTGAAAGCTGGCGCCGGCACGAATGCCGGCGGGATTAAGGGTTTGACTGTATGACAACCGATCGGGAGCGCGCGGCGGATCGGTCGACTCTAACTGCCGCAAAATCAAGACATTTCGCAAACAGGTATCGGCACTGCAAGGGAAAAAGCAATGTAAGATGGCAGATGGCAGATGGCAGATGTATGAAGTGCATGCTGCCGAGGGTCGAAAAACAGGGCACGGGTGCAAAACACCCCGGCACCCATACATCAACCATCTAACATCTCACATCATCCATCTAACATCTCACATCAACCATGGATTCCGGTTGCTGTTGGGAGATGCAATGCAGGGTCCCAAGCCCCCAGACCAGGTCGAAGCAGTCGATCGTGATGATTTCTCGATCGGGGAAACAACAGGCCAGAATCGAGGTCGCTTCTGAATCGCGGTCGCCCTGCCGAAAAGTCGGCATCAGGACCGCTTCGTTGATGATCAGGAAATTAGCGTAACTGGCCGGCATCCGCTGCCCTTCGTGAACACACGGTTCAGGCATGGGCAGGGTATTTATCTTGAATCGGTCTCCATCCCGGGTCCGCAGGGTCTTGAGCCGTTCCAGGTTTTCTTCCAGGATCGGGAAGTTGGCATCGTCACGATCGGTCTCGAGGCAGGTCACGATGCCATCGGAGGCGTAGAAACGGGCAAGGTCATCGACGTGCCCGTCGGTATCGTCGCCGATGATTCCTTCCCCTATCCAGAGGATCCGATCGACTCCCAAACCCTGCCGCAACGCACCCTCAATCTCTGCGCGTGAAAGATTCGGGTTTCGATTCGGATTCAGGAGACAGGCTTCGGTGGTCAAAAGGTCCCCTGCCCCGTTTACTTCGATGGATCCGCCCTCGAGCACCTGTTCGAATACGAATCGACGCAGACCCAGAGCTTCCGAAATCCGCCCGGGTATATTGTTGTCCAGGTCGAAGGGAGGATACTTTCCACCCCAGGAATTGTAGCGCCAGTCAGTAGCCGCAATCTCACCGGTTTCGTCATGCCTGATGAAAATCGGACCGTGGTCACGACACCAGGAGTCGTTCGTCGGATGGTCGAAGAACCTGACCTGTTCCATTTCGGCTTCTGCATGGATGAGGCATTTGACGGCGCTTACCTGCAGATCCTCAGGGCAGTTGAGAAAGACGGGCTCGAAACGACTGATGGTCGCAGTGATTTCACCGAACTTCGGTGGAATCGGTTCGAACTTTCCGGGCCAGGTTTCGAGATTATGCGGCCACGAAAGCCAGACTCCTTCCTGCGGCTCCCATTCCGCCGGCATCCGAAACCCGAGGGCCGAAGGCGATTCACTCATGACGACCCGGTGCACCGGCACAGCTGTTCGACCACAGGACCCTCCATCATGGAATCCAATCTCCCAGCGCCCATTTTTTCATGCCTCATGGACCACTAATCCAGGTAACGCTTCTGAAGGTCTGCGTAGGAATCGATCCGACGGTCCCTGAAGAACGGCCAATTGCACCGGATTTCGTCGATGCTCTCAAGATCGACCCCGACCACCGAGACCTCCTCCTCTTCGGACGGCGATCGGTGTATGACCCGACCGTGCGGATCGGCCAAAAAAGACCCTCCAAAAAACTGGATCGACTCCTCCATGCCAACCCGGTTGACCGCGGCCACGTAGCAGCCGTTGGCAACGGCATGTCCGCGCTGGACCGTTTCCCAGGCCGTGTGTTGCGCCTCTCCCTGCGTCTCCTTCTCATCCAGGTGCCAACCAATCGCCGTCGGGTAGAAAAGAATCCGGGCCCCGGACATGGCGGTCAACCGTGCCGCTTCGGGGTACCATTGATCCCAGCAAACAAGCACTCCGATCGTACCAAAGCGTGTCTTCCACGACCGATACCCCAGATCGCCCGGTGTGAAATAGAACTTCTCGTAATACATCGGATCATCCGGGATGTGCATTTTCCGGTACTTGCCGAGATAGGTCCCATCCGCATCGATCACCGCCGCCGTATTGTGGTAAAGCCCCGAAGCGCGCTTTTCGAAAAGCGGCACGATGAGGACGACGCCCCGATTCCGAGCCACTTCGACCATTGTGTCCGTGGTGGCGCCGGGCACAGCCTCAGCCAGGCTGAATAATGCGACGTCCTCCCGCTTACAGAAATACAGGGTTCGGAAAAGTTCCTGCAGGCAGATGATCTGTGCCCCCTGATCGGCCGCCTGATGAATCCCCTCGATCGCCTTGGCCATATTGGCCTCGGCATCGTCCGAACAGGACATCTGAACCATTCCGATCTTCACCATGACTCCCTAGTAAACCACCTTGTTCAATGGGTATTCGATTATACCCTCGGCGCCGAGTTCCCGCAGCCGCGGAATCATCTCCCGCACGACACTTTCGTCGACCACCGTATCAAGAGCGACCCAATCCTCATTGCTGAGCCTGGATATGGTCGGGTTGCGGAGGGCCGGAAGTGCCTTCAGGAGCGCATCCAGACCCGATTTCGGCGTATTCAACTTCAATCCGACCTTGCTTTCGGCTTCGAGCGCCGCCTTCAGAAGAAGGGCGATGGTCTCGATCTTGCGTCGTTTTTCCGGAACCTCCCAGCTCGAGCGATTCGCGATGAACTTGGTGTTCGTAATCAAGAGGGTGTCGACGATCCTGAGCCTGTTCGCCCGAAGTGAACTCCCGGTCTCGGTGATATCGACAATCGCATCAACCAGATCCGGGACCTTGACCTCGGTCGCTCCCCACGAAAATTCCACCTCGGCTTCAACGCCCCTGGACTTGAGATAGCGCTTTGTCGTGTTGATGAGCTCGGTCGCAATACGTTTTCCTCCAAGATCTTCCACATTCTGAATCGACGAGGCCTCGGGCACAGCGATAACCCAGCGCGATTTCGCCGTCGACGCCCGGCTGTAGATCAGGTCGCAGACTTCAACCACGTCCGACTCATTCTCAAGGATCCAATCATGGCCGGTCAATCCGCAGTCGAAATAGCCGTGATCCACATATCGGCTTATTTCCTGGGCTCGGACCAGCCGGCCATCGAGATCAGGATCGTCGATCACGGGCCGGTAGGAGCGCGAACTCACCGAGATCTTGAAGCCTGCCTTCGAAAAGAGCGCACGGGTCGCCTCTTCAAGGCTTCCCTTGGGCAGGCCGATCATAAGGAGTGGTTTGCTTTCAGACACGAGAGCAACCACAACCACCCTCAAGCAACACTCAAGCCATTTTCTTTGACCATTCCGGTTCGGGCCGACTAAGAAAAACTCTTAAACCTCGCCCGCTTGGTGACGATTTCAAAGAATATTAACGAACGACTCTTTCCACTATGGTAGCCCGTCCCAAACCGCTCATCCTTATCGTTGAAGACGATGAGGCTCTCGCCTCGGCCATTCAGCAGCATCTCGAACATGCGGGGATGCTGACACAGGTTTACTATCGTACGGCCCACGCGCAGCGATTCCTTCAGAACAATTTCTCCAATCTGATGTTGCTGGACGTCACCCTTCCCGACCAGGACGGGTTTTCCTTCCTCGAGGAATTGCGCCGCAATGAAATCGCCGTGCCCACGATATTCCTGACCGGAAACGATTCGGAGATTTCTAAGGTCAAAGGCCTTGAGATCGGCGCCGACGATTACGTGACCAAGCCATTCAGCGCAGCTGAACTGGTGGCCCGCATAAACGCCGTCCTGCGCCGGGCCGAATCAGCCGGCGACAACAATGTCACCAAGAACGTCCGGGTGACCGACGATCCATTCGCTTTTGCCGGGGCCGAGGTCAACCCGAACACCATGACCATCAATTTCCCCAACGGCGATGCCGAGAAGATCGGACGCAAGGAACTCGGCATTCTGGCCTACCTGAACTCGAATCCGAAATCGATCATCACGCGGAAAAATCTCATCCACTCGGTCTGGGGTCTGCACGCGGATATCCGCAGCCGTTCTCTTGACCAGTACATCGTGAAGATTCGCGACATCTTCTCCCGCAAGGATATGCCGCTGCAATCCCTCCGTACCATTCATGGAATCGGTTACGAATTCGATCCGGATGAGACGATCTCGGAGGCACCCCCCGTCGGGGTCTCTCAGAATTCCTGACGCGCCGGTTATCCCGATGCCACCCTGAACTTCAGCGAGTTCAGGGTGTTCTTCATCAGCATGGTGATGGTCATGGGACCGACACCACCAGGCACCGGTGTGATGAACCCGGCAACCTTGCGGGCCTCCTCGAAATCGACGTCTCCTTTGAGAATGGCGATCTTTCTGCCCGTTTTCTCGCTGATCCGCTCACCGACCCGATTGACCCCGACATCGATCACGCAGGCACCGGGCTTGATCCATTCCGGCTTGACCAGGCCGGGTACGCCGGCCGCGACGATCAGGATGTCCGCCCGGCGGCAGTGTGAGGCAAGGTCTCGAGTCCGCGTGTGAACGACCGTGACCGTGGCATTGGCGCCCTCCCCTTTCTGCAGGAGCATGTTTGCAATGGGTTTGCCCACGATATTGGACCGACCGACCACCACGACCTCAGCACCGCAGATTTCAACTCCCGCCCGTATGATCATCTCCTGGATTCCGGCCGGAGTGCAGGAGGGGAACTTGACCTCGTCGCCTCCGATCATGAGCCGCCCGACATTGACCGGATGGAACCCGTCGACGTCCTTGTCCGGGTCGATGGCATTGAGCACCTTCTTCTCGTCAATGTGTTTGGGTAGAGGGAGCTGTATCAGGATCCCGTGTATGGAATCGTCGCGGTTGTATTTTGCGATCAGGTCGAGAAGGGCCTCTTCCGATATGGTTTCCGGCTGATTTTCCTGCACCTCCTTGAAACCCAATCGGTGGGCCGTCTTGATCTTGAGGGTCACATAGGATAGCGAAGCCGCGTTCGACCCGACCAGGATCGTGACCAGACCGGGCACAACACCGTACTCCGCCCTGATCCGCGCCACCTCAGTTTTGATCTCCTCCAGAATCTCCTCCCGAAGGACGGTGCCTTTGATTAATTTTGCGGTCATGATGTTTGGTTGAAAATCGTTCTTCGCCGACGAATGAGGAGCCCGCCAGTCGACTCCGGTTCACGCGCATCGACATTGGCAACAGCCACCTCTCCCATGTCAAAGATATCCGGCCAGGAACCACGGGGTCATTGCTCATCATCTTGCATGCCAATGCGAGATATGTACTTTGACCCCTTCGTGTGTCATTGCTCATCATCTTGCATGCCAATGCGAGAGTTGTGCTTTGACCCCTGCTTCGTGTGTCATTGCTCCCAGGTGGGGAACACGCCTGGGTCGGTTCCGAATGCGAGAAAGGGGAACCTCACGGCTCCCCTTAACTCATTGATCTGTGATGATTTATGTCTCTCGAAAGTGGAGCGGGCGAAGAGATTCGAACTCTCGACAGCCACCTTGGCAAGGTGGTGCTCTACCAACTGAGCTACGCCCGCACTGAAGAATCGCAGAATATCGATGCCGATTTTCCGTGAGTCAACATGAAAGGCGAAGTACGAACTAAGATTGAAGAGTTATGAATTCGGGGTCCTCCGCTGAGGATCCTTTAGAATCTCGTCCCAGCCCACACGCTGTCAAAGCAAGACCCTGATGGCGGCCTCTACCGGTCCTCCACTTCGATTCGAACAATCTCATCAAACCCGGTTGGCGCGCAGCACCCGCACTATCGTACCTACAGCCTAGAGCCTACAGCCTAGTACCTGGATCGATAAGGTGATTTCTCACCTTATCGATCCTCGACGTCGAGTTCCGGCCACTGGGTCAACTTTCGATGGAGGGTTCTCCGGCTGATGCCCATCAGCTTGGCCGCCCTGGTCCGGTTGCCGCGCGACTCGACCAAAGCCTCGCGAAGAAGGCGTTTTTCATTTTCCTCCACCGAAAGGGGATTGGCAATCGGGCTGGTTGGCTCGCCCGGAGTGGCTGCCCCCCCACCACGGAACTTCGGATCGAGGTCGAAATCGCGGATGTTCCCGCCGCGGTTCAGAACGACCGAGTTCTCGGCAAAGTTTCGAAGTTCGCGGATATTGCCCGGCCACCTGTAATGCTGCAGCGCCCGCATGGCACCGGGCTCAATGGTGGGCGGTTCAATCCCGTTTTCATCTCCAAATTCCTTGAGGAAATGATTGAGCAGGGTCGGGAGATCGTCCGGGCGCTCACGCAACGGCGGCATCACGATCTGCACGACATTGAGACGGAAATAAAGGTCCTCGCGGAACGACCCCTCATGAACCATCTCAGTCAGATTTCGGTTGGTGGCCGCGATCAGGCGTATATCCACCTTGATCGATTTCGAATTCCCAATCCGCTCAAATATCTTCTGTTCCAGGAAGCGCAGTAGTTTGACCTGGGTGCCCAGACTGATCTCTCCGATCTCATCGAGAAACAGCGTACCCCCATCAGCGAATTCAAACCGCCCGATCCGACGCTCGGTCGCCCCGGTGAACGCGCCTTTTTCGTGTCCGAATAATTCGCTCTCGAGCAGATTGGTCGGCAAAGCGGCACAGTGCACCGTGACAAAGGGCTGCTTGCTTCTCGGACTGAGCTGATGGAGCGCCTGGGCGATCAGTTCCTTGCCCGTTCCCGTCTCGCCCTCGATCAGAATCGTTGTCTTTGAAGGCGCCACCAGTCTGACCCGGTCGATCACCCGGATCAGGGGTGCTGAATTGCCGATGATACCCCCGATATTGAACTTTTCATCCAGACGCTCGTGGAGTCCCTTGTTCTCGACCTCAAGGGACTTTGACCTGAGAGCCCTCTGGATCAGGATCTCCAGCTTTTCAAGGTTCACCGGTTTGGTCAGAAAATCACTGGCTCCCCGCTTCATGGCTTCGACCGCCGTCTCGACGTTACCGTAGGCCGTCATCATCAGAACGACCGGCCGGTTTGTGAGAGTCAGGGCCTTGTCGACCACCTTCAGACCGGACTTGCCCGGCATCCGCAGGTCGGTGATCACCACGTCAAAGGGCTCCGAATCCAGGAGATTGAATGCTTCCTCGGCGTCCTGAGCCAGATAGATATCATAATTATCCTCCAGCGCCTGTTGCAGACCTTCTCGGGTATGCTTTTCGTCATCAACGATTAATACAGAGGCAAACATTGTGGATCAGTCTTTCGAATAGGTGTTTTCGAGCACGGTGGGAAATAGTGTCCCACCTTCGCCGAAACTCAAGGGCACTTTGATTAATTCGAGACGGTCAACGCGGCAAGTGTCCCCGCTACTTCTTGAGCAACCGAACCCGCCGGTCCTGATACGGAAACTGAAGGGTCACCACGGTGCCGACGCCTTCCTGGCTTTCGATACCGATCTGCCCGCCGTGATCGCGCATGATCCGCTGGACAATCATGAGACCAAGCCCGCTCCCGCCTTCCTTGCTGGTATGAAAGGGCTGAAACACATTGGACAAATCCTCCTCAGGAATTCCGTGACCCGAATCGCCGACCTGCAGGTAGACCCACTCGTCATCGGTCCTCGACCGTATCTTGATGCAGCCCCCGTTCGTCATCGCCTCCATGGCGTTTTTGATCAGGTTCAAAAAGACCTGCTTGATCTGGTCGCGATCAGCCATGACTACGGGGGGATCGTCGGCCGCCTCAACTTCGACCTTAAGAACGCGATCCTCCAGTTCGCCCGCCTGGAACCCGAGAACGTCGTCAAGCAATTCAAGAAGGTTCACCGGTTGAAAGTCGGGCGGACGCGGACGGATGGCTTCGAGAAAATTGCGGATAATTCCGTCCAGCCGGCCAACCTCATCCTGGCAGATCCTGATGGACTCCCCGAGTTTCCCGGCCTGTGCGGCATCCCCAGGCTTTTTCAGCTGCCGCTCCATCAATTGAAGATGAATGGTCAGCGAATTGAGGGGATTGCCCAATTCGTGGGCAACGCTGGCGGCCAGAAGAATGATCGATGAAATCCGCTCCCCTTCGATCATCTCCCGTGTCGTCACCTTCTCCTTGGTGATGTCGGACACAATGACGACAAAACGCTCCGCACTGCCGGGATCGTCAATTCCCTCGCGGAAGGGAACCATATAGAGGCGGGCGAACCGGTGTTCCGGATAGGTCAACTCCAGTTCGCGCGACAGAGCCGATCGCCGGACCAGGGTGTCATCCGACTTGAGGTTCAGCGACTGGCGCAAGCCCGGGACCAATCGCCAGAGGGTCGTTGTGCCGATTTCCGTTTCCTTCAAACCGATCATGCTCCGGGCGGCGTGATTCGAGTACTCGATCACCCCGTGTTCATCGACCACCAGGATACCTTCCCTGACCGTGTTGAAGACCGCCTCCAGCAGACCGCGTTCGCGGGCCAGACGCTGAACCAGGTTCGTCAGATTGACCGTATCCAGGTTGTCCAGACGACCGAGGACGCGATCGAGCGAACTTTGTTTCTTAGGCACCGGGCGTGACAGGCATCAGGCCATGGGTTTCAGGCATGAATCCGGGTGCTCTGAACAACCGGCGGCCGGTCGGCCAGGCGGAAACACCCGGTCGGAGAAGTCCCTCCCCCGCCCCCTTGCTATGGAAAACAAACCGTAGTATACTACGGTTTGTTTGAGAAATAAAAAGAATACGTGGCATGCTACGGTCTGTTTGCGGCGGTCTGCACCGATTCAGGCTCAGGGCAGCGAAAGGCAGTCGAGGTAGTTGTCCTCGAAATCGGGTTCGAGATTGAGTTCGACCACTTCCACCGTCTGGCGGTTTCGATCCATCTCCGTGAGTGAGGTCCGGTCGATCAAGGCGAGATAAGCCCCGGCGAGAGATGTGTTGCCGACCGCTTCGATGCGCTCGGGGTCGAACCCCGGCAGCAATCCGCAGGCGACCGCATTGGCCCCGCTCAAGTGACGCCCGAAACCGCCGGCCAGGTCGACCCGGTCCACCTGCTCCGGAGTAATACCCTCTCGGGCCAGGAGCGAAATGATCCCGGCCGCAATAGCCGCCTTGGCCTGGAGCAGCGACGCGATGTCTGCTTCGGAAATCGTCATCTCCAGTTTGCCCCGCCGATCCAGGATCATATTTCGACCGAATTCATCGTGACCGAAATGATCCGGATGTCGGGCGACAAAGTCCCCGTCGAACCGGCCGGACTCGGTAAGAAGACCGGCCTTTCTACCCGCGGCCAGAAAATCGATATAGCCCGTACCGCAGATGCCGATGGGCGGCTTCAAAGTATCCGGACCGATGCGGTCGAACTCCACCAGGGGTTCGGACTGCCTGAACCGAATACCGGAGATCGCACCCTGGGAGGCCCTTACGCCTGAGCTCAGCCCCGAGCCCTCAAATGCCGGACCGGCGGCGGTTGCACACGCATGGAGCCGATCTCCGCGCCTCAGGACAATTTCACCGTTGGTGCCGACGTCGACAAGAAGCACCACCTTTTCATCATACGCCATGCCGGTCGCAAAAACTCCGGCTGCGAGATCGGCCCCGACATAGGCTGAGTACCCCGGCAGAAAATGAACCGGAACATCGGAAGTGCCATTGTCCGCCCATCCAAAATCGGCGGCGGTCATGCGACGCGCCTCAATGAATGTCGGCGTGAAGGGTGCGATGCCCATCGAGGTCGGGTCGACACCCGCCAGCAAGTGAAGCATGGTGGTGTTTCCAGCGACGGCCAGGCAGGCGATGCGGCCGGGGTCGATCCCGGCGCGGTCGACCGCCCGGTCGATCAGGGGCTGAATCGTCTCGGTGGCGATCGCCTCCTTCAATTGCTGCACATGGTCCGGCATCTCGTGGCAGTATTGAATCCGGGTCAGGACATTGTCGCCGTGCTTCATCTGCCGGTTGTATCCGCTGGCCCTGGCCAATACGGCACCGCTCCTGAGATCAGTCAGGAGGGCCACCACAGTCGTGGTGCCGACATCGATGGCAATCCCGAGATCCCGATCACCTTCGGGTTCCACCAGGGGCTGCTGACCGACCGACACGCGAATGACATACTCGTCCTCGACCTGTGGCGCATGGGCGAGGATGGACCGGGCCGGAATCGCCAACCGAACGCGACCGCCACGAACCAATTGGATCTCACATGCCTTTATTTCGAGTCCGGCCCCGTCGGCGGCAAACTGTTCGTCTCCGAGGCGTGACTTCACCTCCCCCGCCACCAAGTTCACCGTACAACCGCGGCAGAGTCCGCGCTGGTTGCACCGCGTATTGAGCGAATGGCCCCGACGGGCCAGGAATTCGGCAACGGAGATATTTGCGTCCCCCGGATCCGGGATCAAGGTCTCCTCCGAACCGTCCGGCAACACCAACTCTACTTTCATCATTGTTTCTGTTTGTTTTCAGGTTCCTTATCGAGTGGGCAGGACGCGCAGGCGGTCGGCTTGATCACGCGTTCGTCTGCACTGCCCTTGAATGTCTGTCCGGGACCGACCAGGAGAAACCGCTCGTCATCCCAGCGTCCGGAAAGGAGGTCCTTGAGCAAGGTTGGATCGCCCTTCTGCGCATCGAAACCCCAACCCAGCCAATCGGCGCACGCCTTGGTGTATTCCTGGTCGGTCCTGCCATCTCCCACCCCCAGATCCACGTGGGTGGCCCGTGAATACTCCTTCATCCACATCTCTTCCATCTCGAGCAGGTACTCGGCGTCATCGGAATCGAATTTCTCCTCGTATTGCTTTTTCAGTTTCGCATGCCGTTCGGGCCCCGGCATGGTCGTGGACTTATTCCAGCCCATGCTGTACCAATAGGTCCCGGGGTTCTTTTCGACGTACTCGGCGTAGGCTTCCTTCGACCCCAGGAGCAGGGTTATGCAATCATGGGCCCGCGCCACCACCAACTGACACCGTCTGGTCGATACACCCTCGATCCCCCGACTGCAGAAACCGTAAACCAGGGCGATGACATCGGCGATGTCCTCCGCCTCGACCTTGTCGATCGCCTCCTGCAACTCTCTCCGCAACCGGTCCGGCTCGTCGTGCAGACCCTGCTTCAGGAAATACACCGACGAGACGACATCGATTGCCTCGAGAAAGTGCCGCACTTCATCCTCGAGTACAGCGCAGCCAATGATGGCGATCCTGGCCGTTTTCTTCAGATTGGTTTCAGATGAGTCTTCAGTGGCCTTGTCCATTCAGTCTTGGGGTAGTGCTATGAAATTTCAGGTGATAATTCGGAATAAAGAAGCTTGATTACAGGGTACACGGTTGTTCAAGTGGCTACCCATGAGCGAGCTTCTTGCAAAACTTACTGAAACAATCAAGACTGGTCGTCGCAAAGAGGCCGTCGAGACCACCCAAGCTGTCCTTGATGCCAATACCCCGCCTGCGGACGTACTGGGTGCCCTGGTCACGGGTATGGACGACGTCGGTCGCAGGTTTAAGGCAAATGTGATCTTCGTTCCCGAAGTCCTCATTGCGGCAAGAGCCATGAAGGAGAGTATGGCATTGCTCGAACCGTTCCTGGCCGCAGCCGGCATCAAGCCCGAATTCACCGCCATTATCGGAACGGTCCAGGGAGACCTTCACGACATCGGCAAGAATCTCGTGGCGATGATGTGGAAGGGCGCGAATTTCAACGTGATCGATCTCGGCACCAATGTGCCTCCGGAGAAATTCGTGGAATCGGCACGCGCGGAAAACGCACATGTGGTCGGACTGTCCGGTCTCCTGACCACAACCATGCCTGCAATGAAGCGGGCCGTGGAGGATCTTCGCCAGGCCGCCATTCCCGGGGTCAAGGTCGTGGTGGGTGGCGCACCGATCACCCAGGAATTCGCGGACGAGATAGGCGCGGATGGCTATTCGACCGATGCGGCCAGTGCGGTCGATCTGGTTCGATCGCTTCTGAAGTCAGCCTGACCCTACCACGGCGAACCTCAGGCCCGCCGTATGTAGTGGGTAAACAAACCCTGTTTCGAGCATTTCGGAACGGGGTTTGTTCAATCTTGGGGGAGCCCCCCATGGGGTTTTTCGATCTGGTCTTCCCTCCGAAGCGGCTGACCGGGGACCATCGCACCCGGTAGGGCGCGCCGTCCTTGACGTGACAGAACTTCCTGAGACATCCACCCGTTGAGCCCCGGTTTCACGGTTTCCTCGTGATCCCCCGATCCACCGGGCAATCGCATCCGACCCCGCCGGCGCGACGTCTCCGCCGGTGACGGCGTACCAGGAGCACCACGGTCACTCCCACCACGATCAATGCGGCTATCGACTGCCAGTCGGCATTCATGATTACCCGAGTCCCAGCAGTCGGCCTCCCTGGAAGACGATCAACGAAACGACATAGGCCGTTCCGGTAAGGTAGACCAATTGGAAAAGCGGCCAGCGCCAACTGTTCGTTTCCCGTTTGACGATGACGATCGTGCTCACGCACTGCATCGCAAAGACGTAGAACACCATGAGCGTAAAGCAGACCAGGGGCGTGAAAAGCGGGCTCCCGTTTGGCCATTCCGCCGCAAGCAGGGCCTGGCGCAGGGGCGTCAGCCCTTCCTCATCGCCCTGGTCGACGCTGAAGACCACCGCGATCGAACTGACAAAGACCTCGCGGGCCGCGAATGACGCGATCAGTCCAATTCCAATGCGCCAATCGAAACCAAGTGGCTCGATCACCGGTTCCAAGGCGTGACCGATATGACCGGCAAAACTCTGGGCGACTGCCTCGGATGAACTCACGGATTCCGGACTCTTCGGGTAGGTCGATAAAAACCAGAGCACAATGGAGATCCCGAGAATGATGGTACCGGCCTTTCGCAGGAACAACGAGGCTCGCTCGAGCATCTGCATGACCACATTGCGAAGCGACGGTCTCCGATAGGGAGGAAGTTCGATGATCATGAGCGAGGGTTCACCACGCATGAGCACCCGCTTGAATAACCAGGCAAAACCGAATGCCGCTCCGGTGCCCAGGATATACATGAGGGACATGATACCGACTTTGGTCATGATCGGTACACGTTCCGACGGTATCAGGGCCGCGATCATAAGCAGATAAACCGGCAAGCGGGCGGAACAACTCATCAGCGGCGCCACCAGAATGGTCACCAACCGGTCTTTTGGATCCTCGATCGTGCGCGTTGCCATGATGCCGGGGATTGCGCAGGCAAAGGAACTCAGGAGCGGGATGAAGGATTTCCCATTCAAGCCCACTCGACTCATCAGGCGGTCCATGATGAATGCGGCCCGTGCCATATATCCGGATGCTTCCAGGAGCCCTACGAAGAAGAACAGAATCATGATCTGGGGCAGGAAGATCACCACTCCTCCGACCCCGGCGATGGCTCCGTCCACAATCAGAGACCTCAGGTCACCCGGCGGCATCCAGGCAGTCACCATCGATCCCAGACCCGCCATCATCGAATCGATCAGACCCATCGGGTATTCAGCCAGGGTAAAGATGGCGAGAAAAAGGACCGTCATCACCGCGGCCAGAGTGGCCCATCCCCAGATGGGATGCACCACCACAGAATCGATCCGATCGGATACCGAAGGACCGAGGTTTCTCTCCCGCCGCATTACCCTCGAACAGATACCGGTTATGCTCTCGTAGCGGCTGGATACGATCTCGCCACGCCAATCAAAAGCCCGGGCTTCCCACTCCGCCTCATGCCGACGGGCCACCTCGATGGCCCTGTCACCCACATGAACCGAACCGGCGACCCGCACATGCTCTTCCTCCGACAGGATAAGTATCGCTTCAGCCTGGACGGTTGATCGCTCCTGTCCCGACCGACCTTCGAGCGCTTCCACGATCTCTTCCACCGCCGGCTTGAGTTCCTTGCCCGGCAGCCAGGGTCTTTCGGGGGGGGGCAAGTCAATCCGACTCATGGCCACCTTCAACGGAACCAGTCCGTGACCTGAATTGGCCTGACACGCGACCACCGGAATTCCAAGTTCCCTCTCCAGAGCCTTCGGATCAACCGCCACTCCCTTCCTCTCCGCCTGGTCGATCATGTTGAGGACCAGGATGGTGGGCAGACCAAGCTCGAGAACCTGGAAGACAAGGTAGAGATTGCGTTCCAGGTTACTGGCATCAACCACGCAAACAACCCGATCGGGACGATGCATCTCAAGGCGCCGACCCAGGAGGACATCCCGGAGAATCGCCTCATCGGGCGACCGTGCCACAAGGCTGTAGGCGCCCGGAAGGTCGATCACCCGAATCGGGTGACCATGCTGCGAGAAGAATTCACCCACTTTCCTTTCGACCGTCACGCCCGGATAGTTGCCGACCTTCTGGCGCATGCCGGTCAAGGCATTGAAGAGAGTCGTCTTGCCGGAATTCGGGTTGCCGACAAACGCGTAAACCGGCGTGCCGGAAGGATCACCTGCCAGGTGAAAGGCGGACTTGGACTTCACTCTGTCCGCCATCAATCTGTCGAGTCGTCCGATTCGATCAGGATTTCGGCGGCTTCTGTCTTCCGTAGCGAGAGACGAAACCCGCGCACTTCTATCTCGATGGGATCGCCAAGTGGTGCCAGGCGTACAATCCTCACCTCAGTCCCGGGCAGGACGCCCATTTCCCGCAACCGCATCGCAGCTCGGGAACCCTCGGCAAACGCACGAACAATACCCGTGGCGCCTACATCCAATTCCGAGAGATTCAAACTCATCTCAACAGTGAAAATGGGGGTGATCCGGTGCCCATCCGCTTCAACTGATCACCGCTCGGGATTCATGGTTTTCTACAGTTCGCAGGCGAACCGTTCGACCCTGATCTTTCCAGCGATGGAACTGTTGAGCGCGATCCTCGTACCGCACACTTGACAGACGATCGCCGATCCACCCGCGACCCGTCGGATGACCGCCTTCTCACAAAACCCCATCTCGCGGAGCCGTGTGCTGAGTTCCGTCGCCTCACCCAGCGAAACGACTCGAAAATCCTCCCCTTCCGGGATGTCCTCGAGCGTTATGGGTGGGTTTTTCCTGGGCATGGGTGAGGCAATCATGAAAAATTGGATCAGAGACAAGTTGAGACTGGATTTCAATAAGAAACTAGTGGAGCTTCCAATAAGTTATTTCCTCTTCTGCGAGACTTGGCGCAACGTGGGCAAGGCGGCCTGTCGACTTCGCGGGCCTGGCGGCCCCGTGTGTCGGCAGACAACGCCGGCCACGTTGCGCCAAGTCTCGCCCGCAGGGCCATGCGAAATCGACGCCCACCGGCGTTCGCGCGACCAACAGGGGCCTACGGCCCATGCTTGGCCGCGCCGCCTTGGTGGCGCATCGATTTCGCTGTGGCAGAAGTGAAAAAACTTATTGGAAACTCCACTAGCCCCAACCTGAAG
>QNAI01000026.1 GCA_003641745.1 Verrucomicrobiota bacterium
GAAGTAAGAAGTAAGAAGGCTGAAGTAAGAAGTAAGAAGTAAGAAGGCTGAAGTAAGAAGTAAGAAGGCTGAAGTAAGAAGGTGGAAGTAAGAGGTGGAAGAGGGGATGGATGGAAGAATGGGTGAAAACGAGTCAGTGGCATTCGCGGCGGTCCCGCGAATGTGGGTTTATGAGCTCATCCGGCCCTCAAGTAAATCCAATCATCCAGTCTTCCACTCATCCTATCTTCCCGCCTTCAATCTCAGGTCGCCGGCTTCAGCACCGCTTTGGCGATCCGACCGGAGTGCATGGTCTCGAAGGCTTCGAGCCACTCCTCGAGCGGCCAGACTCCTCCGAGGATTGGAGTCAGACTGAGGCGTCCCGAAGCAAGCAACTCAAGAACCCGTTCCCAGATTGGCCAGTTGTGGGAAAATGATCCCTGCAGGGTCACGTTCTTCTGTACCAGAGGGTCGAGTGAGATGCCCAGAGGCTGCGGCCCCCAGCCGACTTTGGTGATCCACCCGGCCGGCCGGACCACATCCAGGGCAGTCTCCAAGGTGGCCGACACTCCGGCCGCATCGATCACGACATCCACTCCCAGTCCATCACCCTCGCGTGCCCAGTCTGTCGGGTCGCCGATGATCGAGTGGCAACCGATCAATTCGGCAGTATCGAGGCGGGTCAGGTCCGCCTCAAGGCCCGCCACGGCGACTTCGGCTCCGGCCAGTCGGGCCATGGACGCACACAGGAGTCCGATGGGGCCGGGGCCGATGACCAGAACCCGGCATCCCGGAGTGATACGGGAATTGTTGATGACCGCGTTATAGGCCACGCAGCAGGGCTCGGTCAGCGCAGCATGTTCGGGCTTCAGTCCGGGAGGCACCTGGTGAAGGCAGCGCAGGGGCGCCAGCACATAACGCGTCATGGCACCGTCGACTCCGTATCCAAATCCCTTGCGGTCGGGGTCGAGGTTATAGAGCCCGCGGCGCGTCATCGGACTGTCCGGATTGACGACCGCGGCCGTCTCACTGACCACCAGGTCGCCTTCTTTCCAGTTTCCCGGATCTCCCCCGACCTCATCGATCGTTCCGCAGAACTCATGGCCGAGAACGACCGGATAATTGACGGCCCAACTGTGGGCGCCAAGCCATTGATGGAGGTCGCTGCCGCAGACACCCACCGCTTTCACTTTTATGACGGCTTCACTCGGACCGGGCGAAGGGCGGGAAAATTCCCGCATTTCAACCGACCGGGGTTCCGGGCCGAAGTGTACGACTGCTGGTGATTGTATCATTGGCTCCTTTTTAGAATGTTTTCAACTGCCATGGGGAAATCTCAGACGCTCGGATTTTCTCCATGGACAGCATCACATATGAGACGAAGCGATCCTTCGAGGTCGCCGTCCGCGGTGCGAAAGGCGTCGGCATCAATGGTCAAGGGAGCGCCGAGCACCACCAGAGGGGCTCCATAGGATGGGCATTGCACGGCTTGCTCCAAGGTTAATCCACCGACGGCCTGAACAGGGACCGAAACCGCGTCGACCACTGCGCGCAATTGATCAAGGGGGCTCGGCATTCTGTTGCCGGCGGCCGCGATTCCCCGACGTTCGTCGTAGCCGATGTGATGGATGACATAGTCACATCCGAGATCCTCGAGTCTCCGAGCCGCGGCCACCATGTCCGGGGCTGCCAGGTTATCGCCCATGACCTTGACGCCGAAGTCCCGCCCCGCCTGAACGACGCATCTGATCGTCTCTTCGTGCGAACGCTCCATCACCACGACATGGGTCGCACCGGCCCTGGCCATCATCTCAGCTTCCAGGTAACCGCCGTCCATCGTCTTCAGGTCGGCCACGATCGGGACGTCCGGGAAATGCTCCCTCAGTCCCCGCACCCCGCGGAGCCCCTCGGCAAGGATCAGGGGCGTTCCCGCCTCGAGCCAGTCGACACCGGCCCGCATGGCGATGGTCGCCGTTTCAATCGCTTCCTCGAGGTTGGTCAGGTCAAGGGAGATCTGAACGATTGGTTTCATGGGGTTACAAGAGAGGAGCAGGAGGGCCAAGACAAGCCATCCGGACGAATTCGACTCCGTCCTTTCCATGCAACGGGTTCGGATCGATACAGATCGGAATTCCGTTGCCCCTCAGCCCGGGAGGCTCTGGTTTGTAAAGACAGGGTCGTCCCTTCACCCGCCTTCAGCCAAAACCAAACCCCAACGAATCCCGCCAAGTGAAATTTGGAAATCCGGAAGATGTCATCAGGATGACCCGTGACTGGGTGGGTGATCGCTTTGAGGACGGCCGCCCAAAGGTGCCTGCATCCATTCTTCGCCGAATGGAGAGAGTCACCACCGAAGAGGCATGGGCCGTTCTCTGGAACAAGGAGTACAAATACAACTTCGAGAGCGATTGGGTTGAGCTGAATCCCGGCAAAGTATTGGTCGGCCGGGCGGTCACCGCGACGTTCATCCCGCGTCGCCCCGACCTGCATGGCGCCCTGATGGACCTTGGACAGAAGGAGGAGGGTCGGGTCGGGGAGATGAATTCCTGGGTGATCGAGACCCTCCGGGAGGATGACTGCATTGTCATCGACCTCTTCGGCAAAGTCTGGGAGGGGACGTTTTCCGGTGGCAACCTGGCCACTGCGATCGCGACCCGAACCAAGCGCGGCCAGGTCATCCACGGAGGGATCCGCGATGCCCAGCAGATGCTGAAAATAAAGAACCTGATCACTTTCTGTCGTGGCATGGATCCCACTCCGATCCGCGACACCACCATGATCGGGATGAACACCCCCTGTCAGATCGGCGGCGCGGTCTGCATGCCGGGTGACGTCGTACTGGGAACCTTCAGTGGCGTGACCTTCATACCGCCGCACCTGGCCGAAGAAGTGGTCGAACAGTCCGAACGCACCCGCCTGCGGGATATCTTTGGACTGCAGCGGTTGCGTGAAGGAAAATATACCTCGCACCAGATGGACACCAAGTGGACGCCTGAGGTCGACGAGGACTTTGCCCGATGGCGCACAGAAAACACGCTGGAGGACCTGGAGAAGATCGACTGGTCAAAGGAGACCGAACTCGATCGTCGCAACCGTGACGAAGAGACCCGTCTCTGAATAGAATCATGACCTTACGAGAGCGAATTCTGGCGGTCTACCGAGGGCAGAAGCCCGACGTCGTTCCCTACATGCTGGACCTTTCCCACTGGTTCTATCATCGGCGGAAAATGCCGTGGGACCTGAGTGTGTCCTATGTCGATCCGGAGCGTGACCTTATCGACTACCATAAGCAGGCGGGGGTCGGCTTCTACCTGCCCAACCTGGCGGCGTTCTACTCGGTTGCCACCCCGTCCGATGTCAAGGAAAGCACCAATCAGAGAGTCAGGGACGGTCATCGGGAAATTGTCTGGCGAATTGAGACCTCGGAAGGATCGATCGAGAGAGTTCGTCGCTGGGAAGAGCAAACCTACGCGTGGGGCATCAGCCAATGGGGCATTCACGAGGAACGCGACCTGAGGGTATTCCAGTCCGCCATGTCTCGACGCGAATTCACTCCGCACTGGGATCGCTATCGCCGCTGGGATGAATACGTCGGGGACCACGGGGTGGTCTACCTGTCAACGGGCTATAGCGCGATGGGGTACCTCATGCACTATTGGATGGGATTCGAGAACGTGGTCTACGCCGCGGCGGATTGGCCGGATCTCCTGCGCGAGACCGTTGACGCGGTCAATGAGAACTCGCTTCAACTCGTGGACCTGATCTGCGAATCTCCCGCCGAAGTCGTCATCATGGGCGACAATTTCTCCAGCGACATGCAACCAGAGTCGTTTTTTGAGCAGTGGTCGCGTCGATATTATGAGGAAGCCATTCGGCGGTTCCACCGTGCCGGAAAATCTGTAGCGGTTCACATAGACGGCAGGCTCAGGGGAGCCCTTCGGATGATCCGGGCAGCGGGGGCGGACTGTGCAGACGCGGTCACGCCCACACCGATGGGCGATCTGTCTCCCGGAGAGTGCCGGGCTGAGGCAGGGAACGATTTCATCCTCTCCGGCGGAGTGTCACCGGACCTGTGGAGACCTGAAACGCCGATCGAGACCTTTGAAGCGAAAGTCCTGGAGTGGCTCGAGCAGAAGCAGCAGACCTTCCGGTTCATGGCCAACGCGGGCGATCAGGTTCCCCCGGGGGCCGAGGAACGGCGGATCGCCCTCATGGGCGAGCTGGTGGAGGAACACGGGGCATACACGAATGGCACTTAGTTGGTCGACGTTCTGAGGTCTTTGGCCGTTCGGGCATACACCGCTTCCCGGAGTCCACGGATGTAACCGATGGCGTAAAGTCGCCCGATGGACGAATAGCCGGGATCGTCGTTTCGGTCGCCTTCCATTGTCGGAACGTGATCCGGACGCAGGACGCCCTCGAATCCAATATCCCGATACGCCTTCATGCATTCGAGCATGTCGGTTTTTCCGTTGTCGTGAAAGGTTTCCTGGAACCGTTCAGGAACCCCGCGGACGTCCCTCAGATGGACAAAGAATACCTTTTTCTGTCGACCGAAGTCACGAATGACGGAGGGCAGGTCATCGGTCATGAGGGCGAAATTTCCCTGGCACATGGTGATGCCGTTGACCGGGCTGGGTACCAGATCGATCAGGCGCTGAAAATTCCCGACCGTTCGCATGATCCGACCCACGCCGTTGATGGGGGAAAGGGGAGGGTCATCCGGATGCATGGCAAGTTTGACCCCCGCTTCTTCAGCGACCGGAACGACCCGTTCGAGGAAGTAGTGGAGAGTTTCCCATAGATGCTCCTCGGTCACCTCCCCGTGGTCCTCAAGGTCGAGGGTGGGGAGCAATTCCCGATCAAATCCGGTCACCCGGGCGCCGCCCCGACTCTCGATGCCCGTTCGGGTGCGCAGCCAACCGTAGATCATCCACTCATAGCACCATACCGGGATACCCGCCTTGCCCATATTTCGAATCAATTCGCAGGTGACTCCGATCTCCTCATCCCGCCCGGGCAGACCGAGCTTCGCCAGGTTCAGAGGCGGGCGGCTCTCGATCACATCAACGGAAAAACCGGCCTCTTCATAGGCGGCCTTGAGCCTTTGCAGCGAAGTCAGGCTATAGGGTTGGTCGTCCGGAGCGGCTCCGGGTATCGGGTCGAGTCGCACCGGGCTGACGACGTGGTTGACACCACATTGCCTTACCATGCGGGCCAATGGGCCCGGTTCAGGGGGGAGGACTTCGGCAATCTTGATCATGAGAAACGGCCGCATCAGAAGGCATCAGAACGGTCGATTCAAGTTCGATCTGAACCGGTAAGGGCGCCGCCCCCAAAAACCGTTCGATAGTGCCAGTGAGTCAGATGAAAGTGAACAGTCATCCAAGGATCGATTCAACGTTCCTCCAGGATTCGAGGTCGCGCAGGAGCACGACCCTCCATTGCTCAAGCTATAGTGGAGGGCTGTTCTTCCGGGCAGCCGCATTACTGCACCGGACACTCTCTACAGCTCTTCCAGCTCAACGTCACCGCTCGCCGTTCGCAGGTTGATCTGATGGGTGCCCGATCCCAGGACGCCCTTCAGTTGTCTCTGCTTCTCACTCTGCACGACATCGGTCAAGGGAATGGATGAACCAACCCTTCTCGAATTTGAAATGAGAGTGACCACGGCGTGATTGTCAGGCCCGAGCCTCAGGAGTACATCGCCACTCGCGGTGGTCCCCTTGACGCTTCCGATCAGTTCGGCGATTTCAAGGTGGATGTCACCACTGGCGGCCGAGGCCTTGACCGAAACACTTGAACCTTTCACCGTGATGTCACCGCTGGCCGCGTTTGCTTTGACTGTTCCTCCGGCACCCTTGATTTTGATGTCACCGCTGGCCGAATTGGCGTCTATTTCGGGGCCGACATCCGTCAGAATGACATCACCACTGGCGGTGGAAAACCGTAGTAGCCCTTCCAGCGCAGAACCAACAATGTCGCCGCTGGCTGTGTCGATGTAGAGATCACCCTGAACCGTTTTGATCGCGATATCGCCGCTTGCGGTATCGAGGCGATGATCACCGTTGACCCCCTTGAGTTCGACGTCGCCGCTGGCGGTCTTGATGCTGACCCTGCTCATGGCGGGAACGGTCACAGCGACGGTGATGTCCGGCTCTTTGGGCCGGCTGCCGAAGAAGCTGGATTTCCCTGCTTTCCGGATGCTCAGTGTCACCGTGTCGCCGTCCTCTTCAAACGTAAGCGGATAGGCGTCGAAACTCTGCCGGGCCTTTTCCGCGTCGTTGGTTCGTGCGGTTCGCGTGATCGTGAAATCGATCGAATCAGACGAACCGGGAAGCACCGAAACATCGGTATGGGCAACCTCGACCACGAGGTGTGGATTGTCTCCGGCGGAGAATGAGCGGGTCACCGTGTCGGTGATCTTCGCGGGCAGGCTCGACATGGCGACGGAGACGATACCCGGAATCAGGAGCGAGCGGAAGGAGAGAAACAGTGACGTCGTTTTCATGGGAATCAGGTGCAGATGGTTGGATCCTAAGGTAAATACCCCGGAACCCGCGGGCAAGTCGCAGAAAATGACGACAGAACGCTGTCCCGATCCCTCCAGGCGACCAACACCGACCGAAATCGAATGAAATCGGCAGGGCTATGGCGATCAGGGATTGATTGATTCCCAATGGCTTGCACACTGGGTCAGATGCGCCTCCGCAACCGACTACCGATCAAGCCGCTGAGGATCCTGTCAGTCCTGCTGGCAATCGGCTCGACCATTTGCGCACAGGAAGGTTCCGACGCCGAACAGTCGATCGCGGCATGGGAGAAGTCCGCGACATTCTTTCCCAACGAGGCACTTGCCGGCTTTCGAGAGCTCGGGGGGGATTTGGAAACCGGGCCCAGGGAAGCGCGGTTCGGTTACGCGGTCGCCCTTCTCTCGGCGGTGCCTTCGACTGAGGGGCGCCTGAATCAGGCGGAACGGATCTTCCGGTCGCTGGCCGATTCCGGCGACGATAATTTTGGCCAGGGTTCCCGCTTTCTGCTGGGAAGACTGGCCCAGATCTACCGCAGTCCGTCCGACCCTGACACCGCAGCCGGGCATTTTCAGGGGCTGATCGATGACCATCCCAATACCCGATGGGGCCAGATGAGCCTGGTGAAGCTCGCGATGGTCCTCATCTATGCCAAGCCGGACGCGGGCAGTCCGGAAGAGCGGATTGCCATGGGAAAGGAGCTGCTCGAAAAGACAACCAATCGAGATTCGCGACGGGACCTGAATCTGATCATCGCGAGCGCCCATTTCCACTATAATCTCGACCCCACCGGTGCGGTCGGGTTTCTGATCGCCGCGGAAGAAGAAGGCGACCTCGACGTTGGGACGCGTTCCGATGTTCTGATCCGAATCGGCGAACTCCTCGTCCTCTCCGGTCGACCGAAGGAGGCCATCGTCTACTATCAGCGGTTTGTCGACGATTTCTACGGCGCGGCGCGGCGCTATGCGGTTGAACAGAAGATACTGGCGCTCGAATCGGGGGAGGAAACAATCCCTTGAAATCGGAAAAGCGGAACTACCTGGGCATCGGGGTCATGGTGGCGACCTACCTGGCTGCGGTGCTGTGGGTTTTTCTGCGGGCTGGACCCGATCGTGGCGACGGGCGCACGGTTATTCAGCTCACCCATTGGCAGGTCGAGAGCAATATCCGGGAGGCGGTCCAGGCCCAACTGGATCGCTACGAGGAACTCAACCCGGACATTCGGGTCGAACAGATCGCGGTGCCGGGCAACGTCTACCAGATGTGGCTCCGGACCCGCCTTTCGGGCGGCATGGCGACCGACATTGTCGAGTTCGGCACCTGGCTGCCGGGGATGAAGGATATCATCCCGAGGTACTTCCAGCCCATCACCCGCTATGTCGGCCTGCTCAACCCCTACAACGAAGGGACTTCGCTGGAGGGCGTTCCCTGGAACAAGACCATCCGGGACGAGATGCGCGGGTCACAAGGGTTTCATCCCGACCTCAATCAGTACTATGCCCCAACCCTCTGCATGGTGAGCATGCGGATGTTTTATAACAAGGCGCGACTCAAGGAAGTCACGGGCTACGACAAACCGCCCTCCGACTACCGTGGGTTCCTGGCCATGAGCGATAAGATCTTTGAGGTCAGCCGCGAGACCGGCGTGCCCATGGTGCCAATCGCCGGCGGCAAGGACAACGCGGGCTGGGTAATGAGCTATATGTTCGGACGCCTGATGATGCCGCTCATGTACGATCTCGACCGGAACTACAAGATGAAGGTCCTGTTCCATGACACCGCATTCGGTTATCTCGACGGCAAATGGTCGTTCGATTCACCCGACGTGCGCGCGGGCATGCAGTTGATCCGGGAGATCGGTGAGTTGATGCGACCGGGTTTCCTCCAGCTCGCCCGGGACGACGCCACCCAGCAGTTTGTCCGCGGTGAAGCGCTGATGATCGGGACCGGGACCTGGGACGCACCCAGCATTCGCGAGCTCGCCCCCTTCGAGGTGGGCGTGGCCATGATTCCTTTCCCGGCCGCGGACGACCCCGAATACGGCCGCTTCGTGATCGGTCCATTGGGTGATGGGAAAGTGAATACGGGGTTTTCCCTCTACGTGAACAAGGCGACAAAACATGTTGATCAGGCCATCGACCTGTTGCAGTTCATGACCAGCGTCGAAGGCAACCGGATCTTCACCGAAGTCGCGGGTTGGTACCCGGCCACCAAAACAGTCGAATCCAATGACCCGGAGCCGGATTTTGCGCCGTTCTTCGAAGGCTACGCCACCGGCGGTGCGTTCAACAATCCGGCCGGCCCGGATGCCCGGCGCCTCTGGGACACCAACGTCTATCGTCTCTTTGGTCCGAACGGATCGGTTGAAAAACTGGCCGACGCTCTCCGGGATATTTATCCGAAGGCGATCAAGACCGATATGGCCAACGAGCTCAAACAGGCCATCCAACAGCTGAGACGCCTCGATCCCGCAATCGTGGCCCAGATGGCGCTGGAAGATTTCGAGATCAATGGAGACGGCGAGGAGATGATGGACAGCCAGCAATTGCAGGCTGGACAGAACACCTATGAAATCCGGACCTTCGAATTGCGCAATGATCTGATCCGCCATGAGGTTGATCCCTATTTTTGATCCGGAAATCGATGAAACTCCGCATCCTGCTTAAGTTTCTGCTGACCGGAGTCGGCTTCCTGGCCTTCCTGGTTGGCATGGCCTTTTTCTTCAGGCCGGATGAAGGGGCCGCGGCAGGCAATGACAACCCCGAGGCGATCGAGGAAGCCGAACGACTCCGGGCGACTGATTTCAATTTCGCCGATCCGCCCGTTATCAACCAGGTTGTCGATTACACCGAAGGCGAATCGGCGGAATGGTACCCCAAGGAAGAAGCGCCCATCCTGGCTGAACTCGTCACCGAGGGCCGGTTGCCCCCCGTGGCGGATCGGGTGGGTCCGGAACCGGTCGTCATGTTCGGCCCGGACGGTTTGGGCACCTATGGCGGCACCTGGCTGCGAGGTACCAATGCGTTCCGCAATATTGATACCTTTGGTACGCTCTATGCCTATGCCCAACTGGTTCGGTGGTCTCCCCTTGGGTATCCGATCGTGCCCCACGTGGCCAAGTCATACGAGGTTCTAGACCAGGGGCGCACCTACCTTTTCAAACTCCGCCGGGGCATGCGATGGTCCGACGGCGCGCCTTTCACCGCGGACGATATTCTTTACTGGTGGAATTATGAAGCGATGGATTCCTCGGTGGGGCGCGATGCAGCCGCCTTCGATTTCAGGGTACTCCAATTCCGGGGAAAACTTGGCCGGGTCCGAAAAGTGGACGATTTTACCATCCGGTTCGAGTTCGATGAACCCAACGGCATCTTTCTCGACCTGATGGCCACCTATGCCGGAAGCTACCTGACGTCGACCCCCGCTCATTACCTGAGGCAATTCCACCCGCGTCTGGGTGATCCGGAGTTTATCCGGAATATGATGAACGCCTACCAGATGCCCAGTCCCGAGGCTCTCTACGTTAAGATCAAGTCTTGGGACAATGTGGAACATCCCCGGCTCTGGCCCTTCATCTATCGGACCCACAAGTCGAACCCGCCTTTTGTCTGGGTGCGAAATCCCTACTATTATGCGGTCGATCCGGCGGGCAACCAGCTGCCCTATCTTGACCGGGTTCAATTCGACATTAAATCAACCGAATTGCTCAATATCGCAGCTTCGCGCGGGGACTTTTCGCTCCAGACCGGCGTGCTCCCATCCAACTACACCATGATGATGGAGCAGCGCGAAGCCGGGGGATATGAGGTCTACCATTGGACCGTGGGTGATGGTTCAAGCACGATCATCTTTCCGAACATGAATTTCCGGCATGATCCGGACGATCCGATCGGGACGATGAAGGTGGCCCTTTTCCAGAACGCCAGGTTTCGCCAGGCGTTGTCCCTCTCCATCAATCGCGCTGAACTGATCGAGGTCGAATTCAACGGGATGAGCGAAGCGGTCCAGGCGGGACCCGGCCCCGGTTCGGTCTTTCACGAACCGAGTCAGTACTATGCCTTCGTGGATTTCGACCCCGCGCGGGCCAATATCCTGCTGGACGAGATCGGGCTCGCGAAAAGGGACGGGGAAGGATTCCGGACCTTCCCTGATGGATCCCGGATGCATTTTTTCCTGAACTTCCAGCACGGGACCGGGATGCTCTCGGGACTGCTCGAGGGCGTGGTCGATGACTGGACCCGCATCGGCATACGTGCGACTGCCCGCGAGCGATCTGTCAACCTGTTTCGGATCGAGTTTGAAGGGTTGCAGCACGATTTCACGGTGGTGGGAGCTACCGGACAGGCTCTGCCGCTGAACCTGCCTCGATTGTTCACCCTGAAGCGCGGGTCGTGGTATGCCTCCGCCTGGGCCAGGTGGTTTGATATGGACGGTTTCTACGGCAAGGAAGTCCGTTTGGGCGACGGCATTCAAGTGCCTCCCGAGGATCACCCGATCATGGATGCGGTAAGGGTTTACGACCGAGCCATCCGGGCGACCGGGGTCGATGAACAGGTGGAGATCTTCCGGGACGCGCTGAAGATCGCCGGCCGGGAGCTCTGGACCATCAATATCGCGAGTGCACCGCCCACCATGGCGGTGGTCAAGAATGGGTTTCGAAACGTGCCCCGCGAAATGGTCTTCAACTGGGATATGCTGGGATTGGGGAGCGGAGGTCGGGAGACCTTCTTTATCGAAAATCCGAGCGACTCGCCCGGCGCCATCGCCCAGACCAAGGAATCAATGGTCCATCCGACCCTGCCATCGCGCCTGGCCGAGTCCCTGGCCGGATTCAGACCCGGCGACGAGTTCAACGGGGGCGGGGGATTGGGTGGCTGGTTCCGCACCCTCTTCCTTGTCGCCCTGGTCAGCGCCCTTGGCCTGGTGGCGTTCAAGCACCCATTCATCGGTCGGCGACTCATGATCATGGTGCCGACCCTCTTCTTCATCTCCATCGTCGTCTTTACCATCATCCAATTGCCTCCCGGGGACTATATATCGACCATGATCTCCAGGCTGGAGGTGCTGGGGGAAGAGGCAGACATGAGTCGGATCGAGGAATTGAAGGTGCTCTTCCGCCTGGATGATTCCACCGTCAGCCAATACCTGGGTTGGACCGGGCTCAAGTGGTTCACCTCGTTCTCTCCCGAGGACACCGGACTGCTCCAGGGCAACCTGGGACGATCGATGGAGACCCTCGGGTTGGTCAACGACATGATTGGCGACCGGTTGCTGCTGACCCTCTTGATCAGCCTGGGCACGATCCTCCTGACCTGGACCATCGCCCTGCCCATCGGAATATTTTCAGCGGTGCGCCAGTATTCACTTGGCGACTACATTGTGACCTTCGTCGGGTTCCTGGGCATGTGCATCCCGAATTTCCTGCTCGCGCTGCTCCTCATGCATTTTGCCTCCCAGTATTTCGGCCTGAACATTTCCGGGCTCTTCTCGGCCGAATACGGGGCCCAACCCGAATGGACCTGGGGCAAGTTCGTCGATCTGCTCAAGCATATCTGGCTGCCGATCGTCGTGCTCGGAGTCGCCGGGACGGCCGGAATGATCCGGGTGATGCGGGGCAATCTGCTCGACGAACTCAAGAAACCCTATGTGACGACCGCCCGGGCCAAGGGGGTCCGCCCCCTGAAGCTGCTACTGAAATACCCGGTGCGCCTGGCGCTGAATCCGTTTATCTCGTCCGTTGGCGTGCTTTTTCCACAGTTGATATCAGGCGGGGCCATCGTGGCCATGATCCTGAGCCTGCCGACCATCGGACCGGAAATGATCTACGCCCTGACCAGTGAGGATATGTATCTGGCGGGCACCCTGCTCATGCTGCTCAGCCTGCTCGGGGTGGTGGGCACCCTGGTCAGTGATCTGCTCCTGATGGCCCTCGATCCACGAATCCGGATGGGCTCCGAATCCTGATGAAACCCGAGACGCCAAACCTCGCCGACAAAGCCCTTCCGGATGCATCCGCAACGGTCGACGTTTCAGTGCTCTCCCAATGGGCGTTGATCAAGGCTCGTTTCCAGAAACACCGGCTGGCCGTGATCGCCCTCTACCTGATCTCGCTTCTCTACTTTCTGGCCTTGTTTGCGGGTTTTTTCGCCCCATACTCACAGTTCCGCAGAGCGGCGGCCTATTCCTATGCGCCCCCCCAGGTGCCTCAGTTCAGCCTGCAGGAAGGGTTTTTCGTCCACGCACTCAAAAGCCAGAACGACCCGGTCACCCTCAAACGAACTTATACGACCGATCCCACCGAAAAGGTGCCCCTTGGTTTCCTGGTCAAAGGGGAGCCTTACCGAATCTTCTGGGTCCTTGAAACCCAACGCCGCTTTTTCGGGGTCGATCTCGAGGCCTGGTCCGAGGGTCAAACCGATCCCGGGTCGGATCCCCCGTCCTTTCATCTCCTGGGAGCGGATCGTTACGGGCGGGATATTTTGAGCCGTGGCCTCTTCGGCTCGAGAATCAGCCTCTCCATCGGCCTGGTCTCGATCTGCATCACCTTTTTGCTTGGATCCCTGATCGGGGGCATTTCCGGCTATATGGGCGGCACCATCGACACCTTGATCCAGCGCCTGATCGAAATAATCAATTCCTTTCCCCATCTCCCTCTCTGGATGGCCATCGCCGCCATCGTGCCCAGTGACTGGCCGCCCTTGCGTATCTATTTTTCAATTACAATTGTCCTCAGTTTCCTCAACTGGACGGGCCTGGCTCGCGTGGTCCGCGGCAAGATCCTGTCCCTGAGAGAAGAGGATTACGCCGTGGCCGCCCGGCTGCTCGGGGCATCACATGGCCGGGTGCTCTTCCGACACCTGCTGCCCGGATTCACCAGCCATATCATCGTAACCCTCACCCTGAGCATACCGGGGATGATTCTTGGTGAGACCGCGCTCAGTTTCCTCGGTCTGGGCCTGCGCCCACCGATTGTCAGCTGGGGCGTCATGCTCCAGGACTGCCTCAACCTCCAGGTGGTGGCCGACTACCCCTGGCACCTCATGCCCGTTGTGACGATTATCATAACCGTCCTGTCCTTCAATTTCCTGGGCGACGGCCTGAGGGACGCCGCCGACCCGTATTCGACCCATTGAAAAACCGCCATTCGGCTCACGGGGGCATTCCTGAACGGCAATGTGAAAGTGGGGTCTGGATGATTCTCAGCCATCTGCACCGACCATCCGGCAACGGCGGCACAGCGCCGTTGCTACACAAAAGTTCAACTTGAATCACTGTGTAGAGCCACGCCGCTGTGCCGGCGTGTCTGGTTTGACATTGCCATTCAAGTTTGACCCCTGCGTTGGCTTCTACTTCCGCGGGTAAAGCAGCTCGATGTCGCGCTCGGCCCAGATCTCCGCGAGGTTGTCCGTCACGGTGAAACCGTCAAAATCGGCGGATACTGCCAGGTCAATGAACGCATCATTGTCCAGGGCAAAGCCCGCTTTGAGGAAGATGGGAGCCATGCGCTCGACCCGGCGACGCGGATCTTTTTGCGCATAGGGCCATTTTTCCCCGGGATCATTGTAATCAGCCATCAGCTGAATGCCTTTTTCCAGGGAACCGCCACCCGGCGACTCGTAATGCCAGAGATCGACCCCCACTTTTTCGCCGATTTGAGCAAGCCCGGCCAGGGCATCCAGGTTGAAGGTGCTGTAGTGGTAGGCACGGGTGCGGGCCAATTCATGCGCCTGTCTGCCTTCCTTGTCGAATTGGGTATCTATGCGCATTCTGCCCTTCTCAACCAATTCCCTGGTCAGATCCGTTTTCCCCAGGAAGTAGGAGATACCTGCGACCTGCAGATCATACCAACTGCCGTGGTTGTTCTCAGAATACGCTTCGCCTTCAGGGCCACCGCTCAATTCGTCGGTAAGCAGCCAATGCAGGTACTCGCCGTACCAGGCTTTGATCTGTTTCTCATCCTCGTCCGTCCAGTAAGGCGATGCAGACAGCATGGCGATTGCATCCAGCATACGATCGACCAGTACACGGGAGTCGATCAGACCATAGCGTCTACCCGAGGTAATCCCGGGGACACCTTGGGCAAAGTTCATGTTCGGATTCATCTTTGTCGTCGGATCGAAGAACCAGGTGCGGATGAATTCGATGCCTCTCTCCGCATACTGTTCATCCCGGCTGAAGGTATAGGCGATCGCGAGTGCGCGAACTGAACGGGTAAAATGACCGATGCGCCTCGAGTCGGTGTCAGAAGTTTTTGAGGCCGGATTTGTTTTCCCGTCTCTACGGATCCATGGCAGGCCATCTTCTTTGGATGGATCGGGCCACCAGTATGGACTGATACTCAGATAGTCGTTCCTGCTGCCACTGGGGGGCATCATGCCCTTGTCGGTAACAGAGAAAGGACCGGCTTTCATGGCACTCGCAGCTTCTTCCAGCAGACGCTCATAGCTCTGAACCTGAGAATTACTTGCTTCGCCGGAGTGAAGCCGTTTGCGATTCTCATCCAGGACGTTTTCATCCAGGAATACGAACGGGGCCGCAGATACGACCGACGAAAAATAAATCGCGCCGATGCAGGCAGCCAGGACAGATGACTTAGGTATTTTCATATTATGGGCTCTCTGATTTGACCGGTTCGCTCTCCGGGTCCTCTACCGGTCGGCATACTGCGCCAGTTCGATCAGGATGTTCTCGGGGCCGCGTCCGTAGACGATTTGTTTTCCGGTCCTGGGGTAGGTGTGGACGGGGCTCAGGAAATGTACGCCGGCCGCCGTGAGGCGTTCGACTTCTGAATCGATGTTGTCGACCTGGAAGGCGATGTGCCGGTATCCGATTCTGTTGGCCTGAGCGATGTCGGGTGGTTCCGGCGACGGCGGGTGGCGGTAGGCAATGAGTTCAATCTGGACTGACGAGGTCGTTGAAGACAGGCGGGCATAACGGGCACTGACCTCCTTCAGGCCGACCACATCGGAGATCCAGTCCCCGGAAAGATCCGCCTCATCGCCTACCTCGAAACCAAGGTGACGGAAGAACTGAATCGCGCCTTCGAGGTCGCGAACGACGATGTTGATGTGATCAAGGCGCATGTTTGACCGGTTGACCGTATACGGGCTTCAGCGGTGGCTGTCCACGGAGTCCGATCATGTAGGCAAGGAGGCCGATCAGGGTGAGCCCGGCAATCACGTGATACATGTACGGATAGCCGTTGTTTTCGGCCAGGTACCCGGTGAGGATCGCCCCGACAAAGACGCCGCCCATGCGGGTGGCGCCGAGCATGGCTTGGGCGGTGGCGCGGTTTTCGGCCGAGACATGACGGGAGATATAGAGCACGCTGGCGATATCGTAGCCGGCGAAAGTGAAGAGATGCAAGGGCTGGGCGGCGAACAGCCACCAATAACTTGGAGCAAGCGAAATTACCAGCAGGCGCACCGGTTGGGCGGCGAAGGCAAGCCATAGCACCCGGCGGACTCCGAACCGATCGACGACCCGTCCCATCAGGGGCAGGGCAAGTATGGCGATGATCCCGTTGGATCCGGCCAGGAATCCGATCAGGATCGTGTCCGCGCCCATGGTGCGCGCATAGACAAAGAAAAAGCCAAACATGGCGGGAATCGCGAGCCCGACGACGAAGTTTGCCATCAGAAAAGTGACCAGTGAGCGACTCCATTTAATGGGTACACGCTTGCGGTCCTGCATCGCGGTTGAAGACGGTTTCCGATCGAGGGTGATAAGGACGGCAGCGCCCAGGAGGAAGACGGCTGCCAACCAGAAAACGCCGCGGATATCGTCGACCAGGAATGGAAGGACCATGGTTCCCAGCACGAAACCCGCCGAGCCCCATTGACGGTAACGGGCGTAGCGACTCCCCTGGCTGGAGGTTCCCAATCGGGAGACGGCCAGTGAGGGCATGAGGGCGAACGCCATCGGGATGGTGAGTCCCCGAAAAGCGATGTTGAGCGAGAAACCCAGCGGACTGCTGCAGAAAGGCAGGGTCGCGAGCCCGACCGCACCGAAGAGAAACCCCAGGGCGATGATCTTCTCCTCCGAAGCCCCCCGATCGACCACCCGGGCCCAGAACAGCGCTGTAACCGTGACCATGGCGGTTCCGAGTCCGATGATCAGGCCGATCATGGTCTCACCGAGTCCCTGCTCCTTCATGAATACGGCTTCGAAGGTCGCCAGAATGCCGATTGCGACAAACTGCCCGAAGCAGGCGCCGCGCAATCGCCAGGTTGAGGGAGACTTCATGGATATCCGGATAAGGTGAAACCCGGTGAAGATCCAGAGCAGATGTCAATCACACCCCGAAAACCAGCCGGTTTTCGGGGGCGAGTATTTTTCTTCCCCCGGCGAGAGCTTGGAGTAACAATCGATACACGATGGTGCTGCTCTTGAGGGAATACGAGACGGCCCCACAGGCAGAATTCCACCATGCGGAATGAATCTCTACCAGATCGTCCGGAGACAGGACGGACCGACGGGGGCCTTCCTGTGCTCTGGGATCGCCGGGTGATCTTCGTGGCGAACCTGCTCAGCCTTTTCTTCGGCAATGAAAAGGAGACGGGCGAATTGATGGACCAGGTCGGACCGCTCGAGACCTATGGTGGCCGCCTGGTACCCGTTCTGGATCTGATTTTCCGGGGCGACGAAGACAATGTCGTCGTCCTCGAACGCAGGCCGGACGAGAATCTTCTCGGGTATTTCAGCCGGGAACTCGGCCTGCGGCTCCCGCGGATCCGGCTTCTTTCAAATCAATCCTATCAGAATCTGCGCAATGATGATCCCCGGAAAGATCCCGTAATTGCGAAGCTGGTCGACGGATTGGTCGGGCATGACGACGCCTGGCTGGACGGGTTTGTGACCGACGTCGCCCTGGAGCGTCTGGGCGAACTCCTCAAGCTGAAAACCATTTCATCCCAACGGGCAAGCCACTGCGGAAACAATAAATACCTCCTGCACCAACATCTGGCCAACAACGGTCTTCCGGTATTTGACACATGGATTGCGGGAGGGCTTTCCGAAGTGGCGGATTGTCTCCACGGCCTTCGCAGTCAGGGATATGACCGTGCGGCGATCAAGGCGCAGATCGGCGCCTCCGGCATTGGGATCATTCGAGTTGATACGGGGAAGCCCGGGGACATTCCGCCGTTCCTTTTCTTTGAGGGCCCCTGTCTGGTGCAGGGATGGCTGGATGCCTCGGTTTCCGGTGTCGCGAATGTCCGCTCACCGAGTGTCCAATGTTTCCTCGGGGATGGACACATCAGCCTCTATGATCTGACTGAACAGATCCTGAGCCCCGACAGTGTCCATGAGGGTAATATTTCACCGCCGCCATGGATCGAAACCGAACCCGAAACTGTGGAGGAATTGTATCGTCAGGCGGAAGTCGCCGGCCGATGGCTCTATTTGCAGGGTTATCGCGGAACGGCCAGTGTCGACTTCCACGTCGTCTTCCGGGAAGGCAGACCCGAGGTGCGGGTGTGTGAGATCAACGCTCGGGTGACCGGTGCGACCTATCCCTCCATTCTTGCCCGGCACTTCACCCCGAAAGGCGCCTGGTTGATGCGAAATCTGCGATTCGAACCCAAGGCAGTGAGCAGTGATCTGCTCGAACGTCTGGACCGGGCCAATATTCTCTACCACCCGGGTATGTCGACCGGCATACTCCCCATCAATTTCAACACCGACCTGGAGGGTCAGGTATGCAAGGGTCAGTTTCTATGCTTGGGCCCAGACCCGGAAACACTCTGGGGGCTCCTGACCGAGGCCCGCGACCTGCTCGCGGTACGCGGTGAATTCGATCGCGACTGATGGATTCATGAAAAACAACCGAGGGGAGCGACACGCAAAAATGATGGAAATGACAGTCGGTGCAGGGATCGTAGGAGAGGCTTTACGCCTCGATCCAATAATCGATCGAGGGATAAACCCTCTCCTGCACACCCCATCAGGTTATTCGTGTCAGCCCACCAGGGTCACCTCAAAACATTCAGATGCAAACTGACGACGCCACCATCCGCCGGCGAGTCGTGGCGTTGACCCGCGACCTGATCCTTATACCGAGTATTCCCAGCCGTCCGGACGATCGGCGACGTTGCTACGAATTCGTCAAGAACCACCTCGAGGTTGAGAACGGCGTCGAGATATCCGAATACGAGGATCGGGGGATTCCATCTCTTGTCGCCACCGCCAGCGGGTGCCAGGAGCCGGACATTCTGATGTGTGCGCACCTCGACGTGATCACACATCCGGACATTGCCTTTTATCGTTCCGAGATCCGGGATGGCCGCATCATCGGCCCCGGAGCCGGGGATATGAAGGGCACGCTCGCCATTATGATGGAACTCTTTCGCGAAATCCACCAACGGACTCCCGGAGTCTCCCTCGGCCTTGCCGTGACCTCGGACGAGGAGACGGGGGGCGAATCGGGAATCGGATTCCTCTTCCGGCAATGCGGACTCCGTTGCGGGAATGCGATGATACCCGACGGGGGATCGCTCAATGAGATCACGATCGACGAGAAAGGTATTCTCCATATGAAGCTCAGGTGTCACGGGCACCCGGCTCACGCGGCCCGTCCCTGGCTCGGTGACAACCCCATTGAAAAGCTGATGTTCGGACTGGAACAGCTGACCGAGTTGTTTGGAACCTGGAAGGACGCCTCCGGGTATTGGCACCCGACCTGTGCAATCACCGTCATCGGTACGGAGAACGAAACCGTCAACCGGATTCCGGCCGACGCCTTTGCGCACCTCGATGTCCGTTTTCCGCCTCCCCATTCAGTGGACACGATGCTCGGGCGAATCAGGGGCTGCCTCGGACCCGATATCGAAAGCGAGGTCATGGTGTGTGCCGAGCCCACGCATCTCTCGCCGGACCCGGTCTATCGGGAAGTCACCGAGCAGATCACCGGCCGCGAGGCCAGATTGGTGCGCGACAGCGGCGGCAGTGACGCCCGGTTTATCTGTCAGACCGGGATTCCGGTCCAGATGTCCCGGCCACTGGTTGGCAATCTCCACGCCGATGACGAGTGGATCGAAATCGATTCGATGGTTCAATTCTACCGAATCTGCGAGACCTACATAAAGCGGAAGCTGAGTGACAGGGAGTGACCTGCCGTTTTCAGCCAGATGCTTCAGGTAGGGACGGACCCGTCGAACGTGACCATGCGCCCCTTACAAACCCCCTTGGGGGCGGATCACCGGGCCGATCATCCCCTATTTCCCCTTCAGCAGACAGGGTCTTCTTTGGGTGACGGGGTTGACCCGGAGCAAACTCTGGAAATGGTGGTGACATGAACACCCGATGGATTTTTTGTTTGCTCCCCATGTTGGCGCCCCTGGCGATCTGCCATGGCGGATCGGAAGTGAAGGTGACGGAACTTCGCGACGGCATATATATGATGGAGAACAAGGGTGGGGTGATCGGACTTTCCATCGGCGAGGACGGGGCGCTTCTGATCGACGCTCAATATGCAGAGGGCTATGAAACGATCCGCGAGGCCGTGGCAAAACTGACGCCTGACCCCGTTCGCATTCTCATCAACACCCACTACCACCTTGATCATACCGGGGGGAATGAAGGTTTCGGCAAAGCAGGTGCGGTGATTTTTGCCCAGGAAGAAACCCGTCGCCTCCTGGAGTCCGCCCAGTACATTCAATCATTCGACAACCATATGGATGCGTTCGAGGCACCGGCCATCCCGCGGATCACCTTTCCGGACAGGATCGTATTCCACCTGAACGGTGAAACGGTCGAAGTCTATCACCCGGGTCCCGCCCACACCGGCGGCGATGCCATTGTGTTTTTCCACGAAGCCAATGTCGTCCATGCAGGCGATGTATTGGTTCGTTACCGCTATCCTTTCATCGATACGCCCCACGGGGGATCGCTCCCCGGCACGATAGCGGCCTGCGAAGAACTCCTGACCCGGGTCAATGATGACACCATGATTATCACCGGGCATGGCGGCCTCTCAAACAAAGCCGAACTGGTTGCCTTCATCGAGATGCTCAAGGTGTTCGAAAGTCGGATCGCGCCCCTCGCGGCCGAAGGCCTTTCGCTCGAAGAGATCGAAGCAGCCGATCCATTGCGGGGTTACGAATCGACCGCGTTTCCCGCCTCCGAATTCATCCGCCTGGCAGTGGAGGAAATGAGAAAAGAGGGATGATGACGATGGCTTCAGAAAGAGCTTGGACAGGATTTACAGGATTAACAGGAATCACAGAACAAGGATGAGACTGAGGACCCTATAAGGTCTCGGTCTGCCCCATCCGCATCCATTTCCTGAACTCTGCTTCAACTATTTTGAACAGAAGGACGCTAAGGTCACGAAGAGTAGAAAACTGAATGAAAATTTTAGAGTTAGGAATTAAGAACCAATCCAATTCTCGCGCAGAGGCGCAGAGACGCAGAGGATTCAATTACTGGCTTGTGACCTCTGGGGGAGTGTTGCTCAGACATAGTATCTGATCCGTTTCCAATATCCAGAACATGAGCATTGGTTATGATTCTGAGCTTTCACCTCTGCGTCTCTGCGCGAGAAAAAAACTTCATCCCATAAATCCTGTTGATCCTGTCCAACAAAACCTCAAAACCCATTCCCGCATCCAATTCTTAAATCATAAGTCTTAATTCCTAATTCCAATTCCTCCCCCGTGCCTCCACTACAGCCCGACCGCAATGGCCAGGCGCTCGGCGATCCAGACCGCGTCGCGCTTGTTTTTGATGCGGCTGCCGGCACTGCTCTTGCCGCCGGATTTTGGAATGACTGCGATGCGGTAGAACTGGGTGTTGCCCGACTTCATGCCCGGCACGGCCTTGATCTCGGCAATTTCGCCCGAGGCATAGTGCCGCGTTACCGTGGGCACGATCAGGCGATGCTTGATGGTCAGGTTGTGGTCGGCGGCATCGATACGAATTCCGTGAAAAAGCGAAGTGATCAATCCCAGGATCAGGAAGACGTCAAACACGGCCCAGATAAAAGGGAACATCAATGGCGCATCGGTTTTCAGGAGTACAACGAAGATCCCGGTCCAGACGGCTGTGATCAGGAAGAGGCTGAAGGTCGTTCCCGGATTCCGTGCCGGTTTGAAATGGATCCTCACCCCGTCCAAGGTTTCCACGATCTGCACCCCTCGGAGGTTCGGAGCCACGCCCACGTCCAGAGTATCCTGGTGTCCTTCCAGTGGATCGGGCGCCGATTCGGCGACCGAATCAGGTTCGGTATTGAACACCGGCACTTCGAACTTTTCCTCGAAATCGACACCGGGGAGTAGAGCCGTGGCTTCCAGACGCCAGACAATGGCGGGATTTCCCGTCATTGATTCGGGTTGATCGGCCGGAACCCGAAAATAGACCGGGACACAGGTGCCGGTGGATTCAAATGAAAGAACCTGCCTGGGGGCAACCCGCTCGTCCTCCCAGAGCAACTCTTCACGCGTGCTGCGGTTCTTCCCCGACCCGGAGGTTGTCCGTCGCACACAGGTCAGGCGCAGGTTGAATTGCCGGATGGACGAAGCCATGCCGGGCACGGCCAACTGTGCATGAAACACCCCGCCGATCCGGCCGGGCAAAGTTTTCAACCGGAGTTCGGAATTGCCGAATCGCCTCCATTGCATCGTCGCCCGGACGGCTGCGACAAGGAGGCCAATTCCGATCAGCGGAAAGAGCAGTCCGATCAATATCGCCTTGTTTCCGTTTTCCCATTCGCGCTGGAAAACGAAAAGGATCGGAGACGAAACTCCGTTCCAGAAAATCGCCATCACCCACATGAGGGCCACACCGCGGCCGCGACCCGCCTTGATCACGCCACCGGCCCATTCCGAACGCACCATCCAGGGGGCATCCTGAAACTCGTCCGCGAGTCCGGCCGTCTTTCGGGATTTCCGGTAGCCATATACAATCAGGGACAGGAATCCGGAGGCCATGGACAGGAATACGATGGCAAATCCAGCCATGGGCCAACCTTCGGGGCCATTGCCCTGGAAGACCTTGCCCAGTCCCTGTATCAGGAAGAAAGCTCCGACCAGAAAGAACGGGACCAGGAAAAGCCCCATGCCGAACAATGCACCGAGCGACATCGGCTTCATGCCGTCGTGCTGCTGTCCGGTGCCCGAAAAGTTTATTCTCCAAGAGGTTATCACCAGCTATTCTCTACGGACCAGGACACGAAGGCTGAAATCCCATCGGATTTGATTGGCGGTCGGGTTCATTCGGCCTGAAACTCGAGGGATGAGGGACCCGGTGCTGATTTGCAACGACGATGGGATCCAGATGATTCACCACTGCGTTCCCGGGAGGGCCGAAGATTCGGTTCGTCGATGGGTCGATTTCTTCCTTCAGGACTGCGCCGTCGAACTCTTCTCGTTCTGCACCGCCCGACCCGACAAGACACATCACGAAACCACGGTCGCGGAGCGGGATTTTTCCACCCTGGAACACGCACCTGCGCAATCGCAGCTTCATACCAAGGGAATTCTGGACGAGTTGCGGGATTCGGGTACTGACATACTCCGGGTGATCGAAGACCAGGTTCACTCCCGGGGTAAACGAATCGTGGCGTCGATCCGCATGTCGGACGTTCATCACCAGAGCGAAGTCTATTCCTTCATGACTCCGAAGGTCATGAGGGAGCATCCGGAGTGGAGAATTCGAAACCCGGACGGCTCATTGGATGTTGCCTTGGATTACGCGCATGAAGGCGTGCGTCGGCACCGACTCTCCATCATCCGGGAACTGATCGAATCCTATGATCTGGATGGCCTGGAACTCGATTTCATGCGCTCCTGCCGGTTCTTCGCACCGGCTGAGGCCGAGCGCGGGATACCGTTGATGAATCAATTCATTGCGGAGGTCCGGGACCTGCTCGATCAAAAGGCAAGGGACACCGGACGGGATCGCCTGCTTCTGCTCATCCGCGTGCCGTCCGCGATCGAGGCCTGTCACGGGCTGGGACTCGATCCACGAACCTGGGTGGCCCGCGGTTGGCCCGACGCCCTGATACCCTCCGACTTCATGTGGCTCGATTATGGGACACGCGTCGAGGAGTATGCGGCAATCTGTCAGAACACGAACTGTGGGGTCTATCCCTGCGTTAATCCCTTTGCAGCGGAATGGGTGAATCACCGCGATGTGAACGACTATGCGCCGAAGCCGGTCAACTTCAACCGGCGGGTGTTTTTCTCGGATGAGCAGATCCGTGGCCTGGTGAGAAACTACCGCACCTGGGGTGCCAATGGATTCTACACCTTTAATTTCTGCTGCGAGACGATCGATAATCCCGACTTCGTGAAACGCGTGCACGCAGTGATCGGGGAGGAACCCGAGAAAACCCGAAGCCGGCCGGCGTCCTATCTGTTTTTGCCCATCTGGCGGGCGGTGCGTTCGCCGTCGGGGATGGATCAGACCGGACGGACTCTCCGCTTTGGTGGAGCAGACCTTGGCCAACGCCAGGTATTTCACTTCCGCATGGCTGACCGGTCGGAAGAGAAAGCCCTGATCGGACGCATGCGTTTCCGCATCTACAACCTGCACGATGACGATTCAGTCCGGATCGACCTCAACGGGGAGACCGTCCCGGACTCGGCCCTCCTGGAACGGAGGAAGACGAATATCCACGTTGCCGCCGATCGTCGGTATCCGGGGATGCACATTCCTCCACACATCGCCTTTGAATATGACCTGGCCCGATGCCCGCCGATGAAAGGCGACAACGAACTGGGCGTTACTCTGTTGGGGAGAAACCCGATCATCGACAGCGATTGCATGCTCGAAGCGCTGGAAATCGATGTCGGGTGGATCGGGCATCCGCAGACGGTTGGGTATCTGGTCCAAAAGGATTGACCCAAATGGCAATGTTAAGCACCGGTCTGGGGATTTTCGACGAAGGACAGCCTACGAGGTCATTGCTCATTATCTTGCATGCCAATGCGAGATATGTGCTTTGACCCCCTCGAAGCCAAGATGACCGTTATTCATCCTGACCCCGCCTTAACTTAGTGCCGGTCTGGATTGACCCCGAATGATCATGGAAAGAATTCGCCTTGTTCTCAGTGATCGGGTTTTGGTGAAGCTGGCCAGATGATTGAAGCGCAGACAGAAATGATCGACCTGATCCTCCCTTTGGAGACCTCCGAGAACAAGGAGGCCTGGCGGTCGGCTGCGGCCCATCGTCTGAAGATCAGTCCGGCACGGATCACGGGGCTGGAATTGAGGAAGCACTCGATCGATGCCCGCCGTCGGCAGATCAAGGTGCAATTGCGACTGGAGGTGGGACTGGACGGTGCGGTGCCCGATGTTTCACTGCCCGAGGTCCATTACCCGGAAGTGAGCGAACATGCCGATCGAGTGGTGATCATTGGTTCCGGCCCGGCCGGCCTTTTCGCCGCCTTGGGCTGCCTGAAACGAGGTCTCAAACCGATTGTCCTGGAGCGAGGAAAGGATGTCTCGGCACGTCGCTACGATCTGGCCCCCATTTTCCGCAGGGGAGAGATCATTGAGGATTCGAATTATTGCTTCGGCGAAGGGGGAGCCGGGACATTTTCCGACGGCAAGCTTTATACGCGGGCGACCAAACGCGGGCCGGTGGCCACTGTTTACGAAACCCTCGTCGCCCATGGGGCCCCGGAGCGCATCCTGGTCGACGCCCATCCCCATATCGGCTCAAACCTCCTGCCAAACGTTGTAAGGGCTTTGCGCCAGAGCATTCTCGGGGCAGGAGGCGAGGTGCACTTCCAGGCCCGGGTGGTCGATCTGGAGATCAACGAGGGTCGTCTCCGGAGTGTGGTGACACACGACGGCCGGTCCTTTGAGGGCGCGGCAGTCATCCTGGCTGCGGGTCATTCAGCCCGGGATATCTACCGGTTGCTGGATGGGAAAGGAGTCTCCCTGGAGATGAAACCCTTTGCCGTCGGGGTGCGAATCGAACATTCCCAAGCCCTGATTGACAGTCTGCAATACCACACCCCGCGCGGTCAGGAACGCTCCCGCCTATTGCCCGCGGCGAGTTATCGGCTGGCGACAAAGATCGATGATCGCGGGGTACACTCCTTCTGCATGTGTCCGGGAGGATTCATCGTACCGGCGGCTACCCAAAACGACGAGGTGGTGGTGAATGGCATGAGCCTGTCTCGACGCGATTCGCCTTTTGCCAACAGCGGCCTGGTCGTGACGGTCGAACCCGACGATCTCCGTTTGCTGAAACCCGAACACGGCGTGCTTAGCGGTATCGCTTTCCAAAAGTCGCTCGAAACAGAAGCCAAGCGAACCGGCGGAGGCGGGCAGGGTGCGCCGGCCCAGAGGGTGACGGATTTTCTGGCGGGACGCCTGTCAGGGAGCCTGCCGGAGACCAGTTATCGGCCGGGTCATCAATCCGCCCGCCTGGACGCGCTGCTCCCTCCATGGATCGTCAAGCGGATGAAGCAGGGGCTTTCACAGTTTGGACGGCGCATGCACGGTTACGTCAGCTCGGAAGCCGTTCTGATCGGATTCGAGACGCGAACCAGTTCACCCGTTCGCGTGCCTCGAAATCCTGAAACATTGGAACACCCCGAGGTCAGTGGACTCTATCCATGCGGCGAGGGTGCCGGCTTTGCCGGCGGTATCGTGAGTGCGGCGCTCGACGGTATCCGATGCGCCGACGCGGTTGCGGATCTCCTGATCGGAAACGTTTCGGCGAACGGAGATCAGGCATGAAACCGTTTCGAACCCTGGCCGAAACCACCACCGCCGAGGGCGGCCACCTGAAGCTGCACGAACACGATGGGGACTTTTTCATTCTGCTCAACGGGCAGCAACTCATGAGTTCGCGGGCGAATGCTTCCGAGATCGAACTGGCCCGGGTGGCCTGCCGCTCCCTCGAGGGCAAGCCCGGCCCCCGCATCCTGGTCGGCGGGCTCGGTATGGGATTTACTCTGACGGCGGTGCTGGAACTGGTCGGACCGGACGCCATGGTGGAAACCGTCGAGTTGATGCCCGAGGTGGTTGCATGGAATCGCGAATACCTGCGCTCACTCAACGGCACCGCCCTGGACGACGAACGGGTCGAGATCCTGGTCGAGGACGTTTTCGCGGTGCTTCACCGGGCTCCGGCCAATCCCTATGACGTCATCATCATGGACGTCGACAACGGCCCGGTCGCATTCGTGCTGGAGAAGAACCGACGCCTCTATCACGACCGTGGGGTCGAATTGATGGTCAATGCCCTGAAACCTGACGGCTGTCTTGCCGTGTGGTCGGCCGAGAAGGACCGCCCCTTCGCCGATCGCCTCTACAAGGCAGGCCTGAAGGTCGATGTCATCGGCGCCAAAGCACACGCCAATGCCCGGCGGGATTCGCACGTCATCTTCGTCGGGTGCATGCGACCACAGCCGAAGTCGGACCGAGTATCCAGATAGGTGGGCATACAGAAAGCCACAGCGCCGGCGTTCCGGAGCAGGCGATGGTTGAATATGAACATGCGCGCAACACCAGACTGATCAGGTAGGGCGTGGCCGCCGGACGAAGTGCAGGATTCTGTCAGCTGACCCGGAAGGGCGAGAAACAGCTGGTAGAGGAAGAGGATCATTGGTTGGGTTTCGCAAATGCCATGGGCCTCGTTCTGAAAATGGAAGGATAGGGGATTTCGCCCCATTAATATTGAGGCCGGGATGGACACTGCCATTGTAGAAGATTGATGACTAAAGACCATGATCGTCCGTAGAGCCCTATCGACCGCTTTTCTGGTCTGCATCGCAGGCGTTTCGAACATCGCCGCCCAGGGCCACGATGTCTACGTGTGCGCAAGTCTCGATGTGAATTTTGTGCTCGGCTCCAACCAGAATCCACAGAACGGTTTGTATCGACTGAGGAGTGACGGGAGTTGGCAACACCTGGGAATCAATGATCCCTATTCAACCGCTCTCTCGGTCGACCCGCGTGATGCCGACGTAGTCCACATCGCAACATTGAGCGGAGCGTTGCGCAGCGTCGATGGTGGAGTGAACTGGAGAATCATGACCAGTTGGCATATGACCCAGCCAAGGGACATCTGCGTGGACCCCAATGAGCCGGATACCGTCTATCTCGCCCTTCCCGACGGCGTCGCGGTTTCATCCGACAAGGGGATGACCTGGGATCGGAGAGATAATGGTCTTCCAGACAGGGGGAAATTCACCCAGACAATCGAGGTCGATCGGACGCAGGCCGGACGGGTTCTCGCGGGTTGCGAAAGCGGCATCTACCTGACTGAGGATGGGGCGCTGAGTTGGTCCCGGGTCATGACAACCGAGGAGACGGTTGACGATATCCAGCAGTCGCCTCACGACAAGGACATCTGGCTCGCAGTCACCCAGAGTGCCGGGGGATGGAAGTCTGAGGACGCGGGTGTCACCTGGACCGGATTAAGGGGGGTGCCCTCGGGTGCGACACTCTACAACGTCACCTTCGATCCCACAGATCCCATGCGAATGGCAATCGGCAGTTGGACCTATGGGGTCTATACCAGCGAGGATGGCGGACAGACCTGGCGAACACGGAATGCAGGGCTGCCGCAGTTTCATCATGTCTGGCGAGTGGGAGTCCATCCTGACACCGGGCGCCTGTATGCCAGCGTGACTCAGAGCGATCTTTACCTGTCGGATGATTTCGGCCGAACCTGGGAAAAAGGCGGGTTCGATGGGTCGAAAATCTCCGACTTCGAATTTGTCCCGAGGAATTAGCCCATGAAAAATCTGATTCTTTCCGGTCTGGCGCTCACGACACTGTTGATGCCGCCACTCCTGGGACAGCCCTCCTATACCGGACCGGCACCTGACGGGACGGTGGTCGAGGATGCGGCGCTGCGTCGTTCGCAATATCTGGACCGGGTCAATGAGGTCATCGACTGGCGGATCGATTTTGCGAATCTCAATCTGAACAATATGGATTTGAGGTCGGTCAAGGCCATGCTGGTCCGCGGGCAGAACATCAATATCTGTTCACAGCGCGTGATTGCGCTGATGCAGAACCCGGGGACCGGGCCGTTCTGGATGCTGCCTACGGTTGGGGCCGCCTATCTGGGCCGGAATCTTCTTTCGGCCGAAGCCAGAGATGCCATTCGAGAGACATGGCGGACGACCTTTCAGCAGCGGGGCGACACGGAGAATCATTTTGTGATGTACTACACATCGCTCTACCTGATGTCCCAGCTCTACCCGGACCTGCCGGGAAGCAGTTGGTACAGCGGAAAGAGTTCGTCTGAGAACATGACGGAGGCTCGAGAGTTCCTTGTCCACTGGATGGAGGTAACCTCCACCGTCGGACAGACGGAATTCAACCCGGTGAACTACCTCCCCGAATACGCAATCGCGATGATTTATCTGGTGAGTTGGGCGGAGGATCCGGAGATGAAAAAGCGAGGGGAAATGATGCTGGATTGGCTTTTTGCGGGTCTGGCAGCGAACACCCTCAACGGTGTGCTTCGGGGGGCGAACTCGAGGGCGGATGACATATCGGTCGCGGAGCGATGGTATGGCTACGCCTCTCTGTTCGCCTGGCTGAACTTCAATGCCTGTCCACCAAGGAGACACTTTGGCGCGTTTGGTTACGAATACGCCTATCTGGCGGCCAACTACGAAGTGCCGGAAGTGATTTACCGGATCGCGCTCGATCGACAAGGGACCTATGGGCAGCGCGATCTCAAACGTTCGTCGATCCGTTACCGCTACGCCGATTCGGCATTCGCGCCCATTTACAAGACAAGTTACACGACGGACGACTACGCGGTGGGTTCCTATTCCGGTGGACCGGCCGGGACGATTCAGACCCATGTCTGGGATGTTACCTGGTCCGTACCCGATCCGCGCGGTGTACACAATACCATGTTCTCGTTGCATCCCCATTCGTCGATCAAGGCCATATTGGCGTCCTTTACCTCGTATCCGGATATCTTTATCCAGGGCCTCTACCAGGGAGGAAAGCCTTCCTACGACGAGCCTGACAAACTGCTTGGACCGTCACCCCATGAGCAGGTCTTCCAACACAAAGACACCATCGTCGCACTCTACGACATTCCCGAAGGAACCCGGTTTCCGCAAATCAACGGGTTCTTTTCGAAAGATCTCGTGAACCTGGACGAGGACGCATCCGGGTGGATATTTGCCCAGGGGGGAGACACCTATCTCGCCTACCGTCCTCTGGCGGGCTATGATTGGATCGCTCATCGGGACTACCAACGGATCCCGTCGACCACGGGAAGAGCCTACCAAAGGACAGATACCGGCAGCAAGGTGCTGGTCAGTCCGCACCTCAAGAACGGAACCATCGTGCAGGCCGCCTCCGCATCGGACTACGACAGCTTCGACCTCTTTAAGGACACGATCCGCAATCTGCCGCTTGAATTCGATCTCGAGGCCGGCCCCACCGTAAGGATGCGGACCCTGCGGGGAGAGGAGATTGTCTGTACTTACGGCCAACTGCCGACGGTGAACGGCAGGAGCCTGGACTACACACAGTGGAAGCTCTTCGAGGGTCCCTATCTCAACGCGGAGAAAGATTCCAAAAAGCTGGTCCTGACCCACGGCAATCTGCGACGCGTGATCGACTTCAATATCCTGACCCTCGCCGATACCGCCATCAATCCTGTGATCAGCCCGGCAGGCGGCGACTATCGCGGGGAGATGCAGGTTCATATATCTGTATCGTCTCCCGAAGCGACAGTCCGGTACACCCTGGATGGCTCGGAACCGGATGCGGATTCGCCCGTGTATGGTGGACCCTTCGCCGTGACGGTAACGACCACGGTCAAAGCAAGAGCCTTCGAGACCGGTCTGAGTCCGAGCGATTCTGCCGTGGCCGGGTTCGAGATCTGGCCGGCTCAGAACTCGAGTGTTGAGACGGTCGGGGGCAACAGAAGTGTGGAATTTCAAGCGGAA
>QNAI01000027.1 GCA_003641745.1 Verrucomicrobiota bacterium
GTCCCATCCCGCTCACCTGGACCGCGGTGTATCCGATTTCCCTTACTTTCTTCATCGACGCCGCGATATCCGCCGGCGTTTTTATGTGATCGCGAAGCGTGTAGAGTTGTGCTGCTACCTGATTGATTTTCATGACTTTTGATTTTGGTCTATCCAGAGGCCTGTGTTTCCAACATCAGAATGATTTCGACATATCGCGCCCACCCGCCTTTTTCGATTTCCGCTTTCGTCGCGGCTTTGAGTTTGCAATCAACTGCTTGAGACGACGCTCATAGCTTCGTCCACTGAGGGGCAGATCGACCGTTTTGCCGGTGAACGCGGAGAGAAGGATGGCATTGGCCAATTCGACCGAGTGGATGCCCTCGACCGCGGGAGCGATCAGTTTCTTCCGGTCGAGAATGGCGTCGACGAAATTCTGCAGAATTTCGTTGTGCTGGCCCCCTTTTCCGTTGACCGGTATCTCGACCTCCCATGTATCCGGCTTTCCGAACATGCTGGTTGAAGTGCGACTGAACTCAGCAGTCGGTATCACGTTGCGGGTGAAACTGATTCCCGAACCATCTATCACAACCCGACCGCGTTCCGCCGCAATCTCGAGTCGGTTCGTCCCCGGGGCTTCGCCGGTGGAGGTGATGAAGACACCGGTGGTTCCATCGTTGTATTCGAAATAGGCCGTCACGTCGTCCTCGACCTCGATATTGTGGAAACGCCCGAACTGGCAGAATCCGCGAACCCGGTCCGGCATGCCGAAGAGCCACTGATAAAGATCCAGATTGTGGGGGCATTGGTTGAGGAGAACGCCACCCCCTTCGCCGGCCCAGGTTGCCCGCCATCCACCGGAGGCGTAGTAATTCTCAGGTCGGAACCAGCTTGTGATGATCCAGTTCACTCGCCGGACCTTGCCCAATTCTCCGTTTCGGATCAGGTCGCGCACCTTGGTATAGTGGGGGTCGGTGCGTTGGTTGAACATGGCCGAAAAAACGACCTTCCTGTCGGTATGGGCGGCGATGAGACGCTCGGCATCCGCCTTGTGAACCGAAATCGGCTTCTCCACCAGTGTGTGCAACCCGGCCTTCAGCGAGGCGGCGCCGATTGTCGTGTGGTCGTAATGTGGCGTCGCTACGATCACCGCTTTGACCTCGCCGGAAGCGATCATCGCGTCCGCGGACCGGAAATGCTTCTGATCGGGAAACGGAGCCAGGCACGACTTGTCCGTATCACATACCGCGACCAGTTCGGCCCGGTCGATTTTTCCAGCCAGAATGCTCCGCGCATGGGTGGCTCCCATATTACCCAATCCTACAATTCCAAGGGGAACTTTCTTCATGATGCAATCCTCCTATGAGTGGTTGGGGCAGAGGTGGAAACAAACCGGCGCTCCAGACAAACACGTGTTAGAGAATACGGGTCCGGAGTCAATCGGAAAGGCCGATGATCGCATGGTTCGAAGCCCGGGATCAGAAAGCGATAGCGGCGACAAAGGGGTGTGGTGGATTTGGATTGATGAAGTCCGACCCAGAGCTCAAAACCAAGACAGTACCTGAACTCATCCCGGATTGATGCGGTTGAGACGGATCTGCAGAAAGTCCACTGTGCGGATCAACCCATTCTTCATTCCGAAATCCAAATTCGACCTTCGCTTTCGCGTGCCCAATCACACAACCCTCACAGCAGATTTCTGCGTCGCCGGCGGAGGCATGGCTGGAGTCTGTACCGCGTTGGCGGCCGCTCGCCGAGGGGCTTCCGTCGTCCTCATCCAGGATCGATCCGTTCTTGGCGGCAATGCTTCCTCCGAAGTCCGCATGCACGTGGTCGGCGCCGACTGTTCGGGCGGCAAACCCGGAGCCCGTGAGTCCGGCATCCTGGAAGAACTGCGGCTCGAGGATGCCTTCCGCAATCCCCATCGTTCCTATTCGCTCTGGGATCTGCTCCTTTACGAAAAGGTTCATCTTGAAAACGGCATCACCCTGCTGCTCGACACGACGGTGGTGGGCTGCAAAACCGAGACGATCGACGGGGTCACCCGCATCACCTCCATCCAGGCTCACCGGGAGTCGACCGAGGATCACTTCGCAGTGGATGCGACCTGGTTCGCCGATTGCACCGGCGACGGACGGCTCGGTTTCGAAGCCGGTGCGGATTTCATGCGGGGCCGCGAAGATCGGGTGGCCTTCGATGAAGCCCGGGCCCGGGAGACAGCCGATGGCCAGACCTTGGGCAGTTCCATCCTCTTCACCGCCCGCGCCTACCCGGACCCCCAACCGTTCGTGGCCCCATCCTGGGTCAGGACCTTCAAGGCGAGTGATTTTGTGCACCGGGCGATCGACGGCTATGAGTATGGCTACTGGTGGTCGGAATGGGGGGGGCAGCTTGATACCATTCGCGACAACGACAAGATCCGGCATGAACTGCTCCGGATCGCCCTGGGTATCTGGAACTATATCAAGAACTCGGGCGACCATCCCGATGCCGCGAATTGGGCCTTGGAATGGGTGGGCGCCATACCCGGCAAGAGAGAATCGCGCCGCTTCCTGGGTAGGTATATCCTGACCGAAGGCGATATTCTCAAGGGGCACGTCCCCAGTGATCAGGTCGCCTATGGAGGATGGGCCATCGACCTTCACGAGCCGTCCGGGGTGGATGTCCCGGACAAGCCGCCCTACACCCCGACCCATTTCAAGAACCTCTTCGGAATTCCCGTCGGCTGCTATTGTTCCCGCAATATAGGGAATCTCTTCATGGGCGGCCGGAATATCAGTGCGAGTCACGTGGGCTTTGCCAGCACCCGGGTCATGGGAACCTGCGCCGCCGGTGGTCAGGCAATCGGCACCGCGGTGGCGATGCTCACGGAGGCCGGCCACACCAATCACGACGCACTCGAAGCATCCCCACCCCTGATCGCGGCTCTGCAGCAGCGTCTCCTGCGAGACGATGCCTTCCTTCCAGGTCTTTCCAACCGTGATGACAAGGATCTGGCCCGGACCGCAACCGTAACCGGCGACACCGGAAACGGGGCGGATCGCGTGGTTGACGGAGTCACCCGCGCTCTCAAAGCCCAATGGGGGCCGTGGTCTGAAGACGCGCCCCATTGTTTCGAGTCCACTGCCCTGCCCGCCTGCCTGGACCTCACCCTGCCCGGGAAAAGCCTGATCAAAACGATCGAACTGACCTTCGATTCCGGATTCGAGCGACCCCTTGCCCTGACCCCGAGCGACTGGTTCACGGCTCGCATGACCCGCGGGCCACAGCCCGAGTTGATCAAAGACTATCGCATCACGATCGACGGGGAAGTCGTTGTGAACGAGGTCGGAAATTTTCTACGCAAACGGGTGCATCGCCTGGATCGATCGGTCGAAGGGAAGGCCATCCGGATCGAATTTCTGGCCACCCACGGGATCCCGATGGCACGGGTGTTCGAAGTGCGGATCTATGGCTGAAGGGAGGGCGTCATTTCAACACTCCCGGACCGCGCACCGCGACACAGCGCGGCGGCTACAGCTGACGCATTCCGTGTGGAAGCGTCGCTATGTCGACGCTTCCGTGGTTCACTTCTTTTTGGCCGTCCTCTTCTTCTTCGCCACCTTCAGGGCCTGCCTGGCCGATCGCTCAGCGGCGTGGCGGGCTTTCAGACGCACCGCGTTGAGCCGGATAAATCCGGTTGCATCGTTCTGATCGTAGCTGCTTTCAACCCCTTCCATCGAGGCCACCTCAGGATCGTACAGCGAGTAAACCGAGCGCCGGCCACAGGTGATGACATTCCCTTTGTAGAGCTTCAGCCGAACGGTGCCGGTCACCCGTTTCTGGCTGTCGTCGACCAAGGCCTGGAGGGCCTCGCGTTCGGGCGCGAACCAGAAGCCATAATAAATGAGTTCGGCATACTTCGGGACCAGGGAATCGCGCAAATGCATCAGGTCGCGATCCATGGTCATGGTCTCCATCTGGCGATGACCGTGCAGCAGGATGGTCCCTCCCGGAGTTTCGTAGACGCCACGACTTTTCATGCCCACGAAGCGGTTCTCGACCAGATCGACCCGACCGATGCCGTGTTTTCCTCCCAGCCGATTGAGTGATCGAAGAATTCCGGCGGGCGACATCCGGCGACCATTCACCGCCACGCAATCGCCTGTTTCAAACTCGAGATCAACGTACTCGGCCTTGTCCGGCGCGTCTTCGGGTGCGACAGTCAACTTGAACATCCCCTTGTTTTCCGCGGTGGTCGGATCGAACCATGGATCCTCAAGCACGCCGGCCTCGTAGGAAATATGCAGGAGATTCCGATCCATCGAATAGGGTTTTGAAGCGCTCGCTTCGACCGGGATCTTCTGAGCCTGGCAGTAGTCGATCATCTCGGTTCGGCCAGGAAATTCAGTTCGAAAATCATCCATCCTCCACGGCGCGATGACCTCCAGGTCGGGGGCCAGGGCGGCGTAAGTCAGCTCAAACCGACACTGGTCATTCCCCTTGCCGGTGGCGCCATGGGCAACGGCAGTCGCCTTTTCCCGCCGGGCAATATCGATCTGGGCCTTGGCGATCAGGGGTCGGGCGATCGAGGTTCCAAGCAGATATTGTCCTTCGTAAATGGCACCGGCACGAAGCATCGGGTAGATGTAGTCGCGGGCGTATTCCTCAATCAAGTCGAGGGTGTAATGCTTCCTGGCACCCGTTCGACGAGCCTTGGCGGCGAGGCCCTTCAGTTCCTCCTCCTGACCGATGTCAGCGGCAAAGGTGATCACTTCGGCGGAGAAATGCTCCTTGAGCCAATGAACGAGAACGGAGGTGTCGAGACCACCGGAATAAGCGAGTACGATTTTCACGGGATGAGGTTGGTTGGATTATGGATCACGGAAATACAGACGGTCGCGCCCGCGCCTTCGCGCAAGGCTTCGGGCTTTGCACGCTACGCCGGGACAAGATGCCATTCGAAGGGGTCAAACCTTGATTCCTGCATTGGCATGCACGAACGCAAGGAATGACCCCGTGACCACCTGGTGGGGCGCGCCGTCTTCGACCTGAAAAAACTTCCTGGGACATCCACTGGTGTCAAATCTGGATTGGACGGTCTGCTACGACCGCCGGGCTTCGGCCAGGGTGGCGAGGATTGCCTTCTGGGTATGCAGCCGATTCTCGGCCTGGTCAAAAATGATCGATCGATCGCTGTCGAGTACCTCCTGGGTGACCTCCTTGCCCGCATAGGCGGGCAGGCAATGCATGAAAAGAGCATCGTCCCGCGCAACCCCGAAGAGTTCCGACGTCACGGCGTACGGAATCATCTGCTCGATCCTCTCCCGGGCCTCCTCTTCCATGCCCATACTGACCCAGACATCGGTGTAAAGGATGTCGGCATCGCGAGCGGCCTCAATCGGATCGGTGGTGAAGCTGTAGCGCCCACCAAACCCCTTCTCCTTGAGCAAGCCCTGGATCTCCGGACCAGGAGCAAACTCCTCGGGTCCTGACAGGATGATCTCCATGTCAAAGAGTCCCGCTCCCAGGAGCCAGGAATTGGCCACATTGTTGGCGCAATCACCGAAAAAGGCCACCTTCCGTCCCTTCAGCGACTCCGCCAGGTCACCGGCTCCCGCCCAGCGCTCGGCCGCGGTGAAAACATCCGTGTAGAGCTGACAGGGATGGAGAAAGTCGGTCAGTGCATTGATCACTGGAATCTCTCCGTACTCGGCGAGTTCTTCGACATCACTCTGATCAAATGTTCTGACCACCAGTCCATGCAGATAGCGGGACAGGACCCGTGCGGTATCGGCCACGGTTTCACCCCTCCCCAATTGGATATCATTGCGGCTCAGGAAGAGCGCATTACCGCCCAGCTCGTAGATGCCCACTTCGAAAGATACCCGGGTCCGGGTACTCGATTTCGAAAAAATGAGACCCCAGGATTGTCCGCTCAGCGCAGCGCCCGACGAACGGTTGCCTCCCCCCTTGAAATCGCGGGCCAGTTCAAGCACGGCGGCCGCTTCATCGGCGTTAAAATCGGTTTCTCTGAGAAAGTGCTTCATCGAAAAAAAGGTTGAATTTATGGCTTCTTGAGGCCGCGACCAGACAATTCAGGCGGCCAACTCTGCGAGAACCCCGGCGATCAGAGCCACGGCTTCGTCGAGTTCGGCCCGGCTCACGGTCAGGGGTGGAAGCAGGCGCACCACGTTACCGCCCGCCGACAGCGCCAGCAGGCCCTTTTCCCTCAGGGAGACAAGAACCGGAACCGGGTCACTTTTCAGCTGGAGTCCAACCATATAGCCGAGTCCCCTGACTCCCTCCAGTTGATCGGGGTATCTTCGGCCGAGGCCTTCCAACTGCTCCAGGAGATGCGCTCCGTTTTCCCGGACACGCTCAAGCACACCCTCTTCATCCAGGACGTCGAGAACAGCCAAAGCGGCGGCACAGGCCAGGGGCGTACCCCCGAAGGTGGTACCATGGGAACCCGGCGTAAACAGATCCGCCGCCTTTTCGCCGGCCCAGATCGCGCCGATCGGAAATCCGCCCCCGAGGCCCTTGGCCATACCGATCGCATCGGGCCTGATGCCACTGTGTTCGAAGGCAAAAAAACGGCCGGTTCTGCCGATCCCGCATTGAACCTCGTCCAGTATCAGGAGGAGGTCGTGTTTATCGCAGAGCTGCCGGATACCAACCAGAAATTCGGGATGGCACGGCAGGACGCCGCTCTCGCCCTGGATGGTCTCCAGGAAAATGGCTGCTGTATTCGAATCGATGAGACGTTCGAAGCTCTCGAGGTCGTTGAGCCTGCCAAATGAAAAACCACTGAGGAGCGGGCGGAAGCCCTTCTGAATCTTGTCCTGCGGCGTGGCACTCATGCCTCCAAAGGTCCGGCCGTGGAAGGCGTCCTCGGCGCAGATCACCCCGATGCACTTTCCCTCTTCGCCCGCTTTTCGCACCCCGTGGAGCCGGGCCAGCTTGAGCAGGGTCTCATTGGCTTCGGCCCCGCTATTGCAGAAAAGTACCCGCCCGGGACCTGCTTTCCGTGTAAGGCGCATGGCAAGTTCGCCCTGCAGGGGGTTGCGAAAGAGATTGCTCACATGGACCAATTCACCGGCCTGGCGCCTGATGGCCTCAACCCAATGCGGATGCCCATGGCCAAGGGCGGTCACAGCGATACCGGAGGTGAAATCGAGAAAGCGCCGGCCGCGATCGTCCCAGACATGTGAACCTTCGCCGCGCACCAGGGTCAACGCTGCACGATTGTAGTTCTTAATGACATACTGATCGTAGATCGACGCGGTCACGCTTTCGTTCTGCGATGAGGAAGACAGGGTATGCGGATTCATGTCTGGTGGTGGGTTGTGGTGACTCAATTCTCAGCGGCTGACGTGGAAGTCAGCCCTCCGGCCAGAGAAAATGGAGGGTCGAGTTCCACCTCGATCGCGCAGGTTCTGTATACATCGTATTATTCGATTCGTTCAGGGTCGGTTATGGACAATTTCTGTGCCTATCCCCTTGTCGGTGTAGATCTCAAGCAGGAGGCTGTGGGGCATCCGGCCATCGATGAAATGGACCCGATGAACGCCGTCCCGAAGGGCCCGGACGGCACTGTGGATCTTGGGTCGCATGCCTTTATCGATAATGCCGCGTTCTTTGAGGTCATCAATCTCCTGTTCCCTGACCGTCGAGATGAGAGTATTCGGGTTGGCAGGATCCTCCAGCAGGCCCGGAACATCACTCAGGTAGACCAGGCGCCGGGCCCGCAACGCAACCGCCACCCGGGAAGCAACCAAGTCAGCATTCACATTGTACGGCTTTCCTTCATGCCCCAACGCGACTGGTGAAATCACCGGAACAAACCCATCGGCGACGGCCTTTCTTATCAGCCTGACCTTCACCTCGGATACGTCACCGACATAACCCAGGTCGATCGGCCGATCGCTGTCGTCCGCGGTCAGTTTCCGACTGACCAGAACCGACGTGCCCGGCATGCCCAAAGCCTGCGCATTCCTCTTTTCCAGCATATCGCAGACATCCGGGTTGACCACGGTGTCGAGTGTTTCCTTGACCACCGACATGGTCGACTCGTCCGTAACGCGCATCCCGTTGATAAAGTTCGGGGTGAGCCCGGATTCACTCATGGCCCGGTTGATGGCCTTGCCCCCGCCATGAACAACAACCACGTGAATGCCGACGGCGGCAAGAAACGCGATATCACCCGCGACCCGGGAACGGATCTCGGGGTCGGGATCGTCCATGAAGCTTCCACCGTATTTGATAACGAAGGTCGACCCCCTGAACGCCTGGATATAGGGAAGCGCTTCGAGAAGAACCTGGGATTTGGCGATCAGTTCGGAATATGGCATTGGTTCAACTTTCAGCAGAGATATTCAAGGTGCCTTCACAGCGAATCGTTCACTCGCTCCGATTGAAATTCACATACCCTTCGGTCAGATCCGAAGCCAGGATCCGAAACTGGCCATCACCCAGGTTGAGCCGGATCGTGATGGTAAACCGCGGCGCCGATACGACGGCCTTCCACTCGGGTTTCCTGTCGTGCTGCGGCCGACCGCCGATCATGGCCGGGATCTCACCGTAGTGAATGTCGAGCCGGTCCTCTTCCAGAGCCGCGCCCGAATAACCGGCCGCATCCGCCAGACGGCCCCAATTGGGATCGCCCCCGAACCATGAGGTCTTGACCAGGAGTGAGTTGCCAATGGCCCGGGCCACCTTCTCGGCGTCCTCGGCGTCGGCGGCCTTCTCCACCCGAACCTCCACCACGCGGGTGATCTTTTCGCCGTCTGATACCAACATGTCGGCCAGCGCATCGCACACCGCGTGCACGGCGTCATGGAGGACTGTCTCAGACCTCTCGTCCGTGATCGGGACCATGGCGGCTCCGTTGGCGAGCAACAGGACGGTATCATTGGTGCTCATGTCGCCATCGATCGTAATGGCGTTGAATGTGTCGTGGACCGACCGCCTGAGAACCCGGTCAAGGACCTCGGCCGAAGCATCGGCGTCAGTGGCCAGGAAAGCGAGCATGGTCGCCATGTCGGGCTGGATCATCCCGGCTCCCTTGGCCATTCCCGAGACAGTGAACGGCCGTCCATCGATTTCGGCCCGGACCGTGACCGTCTTGGAACGGGTGTCCGAAGTCAGGATGGCTTCGGCCGACCGGCGACTCCCTTCGGGACTCGCCGCCTTCGACTGAGCAGCTTCCCTGATGCCCTTCCTTACCCGATCCATGGGCATAGTCTCACCTATTCGACCGGTCGAGCAGACGAGGAAGCTGTCAGCGGGCGACCCGGTCGCTTCTTCGGCCACGCGCCCCATATCGATCCCGTCGCGCAGTCCCTCCGCCCCCGTACAGGCGTTGGCATTGCCGCTATTGGCCACAATTCCATGGAACGCCCCGCCCTTCTTCAAAAGGTCCTGGCAGATACGGACCGGAGACGCTTTGACCGCGTTCCTGGTGAAAACCCCGGCCGCCTGGCAGGGAAGGGACGAATACACCAGGGCCAGGTCCAGTCGGTCATCGCCTTTGGCTCGTATATCGCAGGCCGCCGCAGCCAGTTCGAAACCGGGTACGTCGCTCAATCCCGGTGTGTCTCTCTTCAACTCAAGGGTGGCCATGGCTCAAAAAAGGAGTCCTTCGGTTTCAGGCAGACCAAGCCAAATATTCATGATCTGAACGGCCTGACCGCCGGCGCCTTTCAACAGATTGTCCTCCGCCGATGTGATCACGAGGTTTCCGGTCCGCGGATCGTGAACCGCCGACACGTCGATCCGATTGGTCCCGGTCACATCCTTGGTATCGGGTGTTGTGCCCGATTCAAGAAGCTGGACGAAGACCCTGTCCTCAAAGACCTTTCCCCAGGTGGCATAGACATCGTCAATCGCAGTGCCCGACGTCAACCGGGTTACAATCGTGGTGGCGATGCCGCGCCGCATCGGTGCCAAGTGGGGTGTGAACTGGATGATCACCGGTCCGCCGTGAGCCCGGCCCAGTTGCTCCTCGATTTCAGCCAGATGCCGATGTTTGACCAGGCCATAGGCTTTCACGCTTTCGGCCCGCTCGCAAAACAGGTAATCCTCCGCCAGCTTGCGACCGGCGCCACTGATACCGCTCACGGAATTGACCACAATGCCCTCCGCCTCGATCAGTCCGTCCCGCAGCAGGGGTACGAGCGGCACGAGCATACCCGTCGGGTAGCACCCGGGAACGGCGATAAGCGATTGGCTCACCCACCCCATGTCTTCAAGTTCCGGCACGACATAGGCACTCTTCTTGAGCAGGTCGGGATCCGGATGGGTATTGCCGTAATAGTCGGCATAGACCTTCGGGTCGGATATCCGAAAATCGGCGCTGACATCGATCACTCGTTTACCGGCATCGATCAGAGTCCGGGCGAAGATGGCGGCCGCGCCATGAGGCAGAGCGAGGAAAAAGAGATCTACATCGGGGCGTTCGGCCAAGGCTCCGGCGTCGGATTGATCAAAAGCCAGCCCGTGGGCCAGGCCCCGCACAGCCGGAATGACCGATTCGAGAGGTTTGCCGGCGTGCTGCCGGGAGGTCACGGCCACAAGGTCGACCTTCGGATGGCGGAGAAGGAGACGCACCAGGGTCTCACCTATATAACCGGAGGCACCAATAACACCTACGTTCATGGTATGGAGAAGGTTGGAAAACTGTGAAGCGGAAAAGGGAAGAGCGTGAAACTAAACAAAAACGCCCTCTGCGGCCGAGGCCGGAGAGAGCGGAAAGGGCGATCCAGATACGAAGCGCTTGATCAGCGCTTGGAAAACTGGAAACGCTTGCGGGCCCCCGGTTGACCGGCCTTCTTACGCTCCTTCTCGCGGGGATCACGAGTCAACAACCCCGCCTTCTTGAGCTGACCACGCAATTCAATGTTGTACTTGAGCAAAGCACGGGCAATACCGTGCGAAATGGCGCCGGCCTGACCGTTTACGCCTCCACCCTGTACCGTCACCCTGACATCGATCTGATCCTTCAACTCGGTCAAGGTCAGCGGCTGCATGGCAGTTCGCGAAAAACTCTCGTGCCTGAAATAGGCCTCGATCTCTTTGCCGTTGACCTCGAGCTTACCGGTCCCGTCCGTCATGCGGATCCGAGCGGTGGAGGTCTTGCGGCGGCCAGTGCCCAGATAGGTAGTCGTCTCAGTAGCCATGAAAAGGATTTATCAAAGGGTGATCGTTTCCGGATTCTGGGCCTCGTGCGGATGCTCGGCGCCAGGGTATACCTTGAGCTTCGAAAACATCTGCCGCGCGAGCCGGTTTTTGGGCAACATGCCCCGAACAGCGTGCTCGACCACGAATTTCGGCTGGCGGGCCTTCATTTCAGCCACGGTACGGTGCTTCGCATTACCGACGAACCCGGAAAAGAACATGTAATCGTTCTGCTCCTCCTTCTTGCCGGTCAAAACCACCTTGTCCGCATTCACGACCACAACGAAATCGCCGGTATCGACATGCGGCGTGTAAGTCGGCTTGTTTCGCCCACGCAGAATATTGGCCACCTTGACCGCTAAACGGCCCAGGACCTGGTCTGAAGCATCCACCACATACCACTGCGGCTTCGTGTCTTCCTTCTTGGCAAGAAATGTCTTCATTGGAGAAAAAGAGGACCAGAAAGCCGCTTTACCTCAAGTGTGTCAATACCTGAAACACAAACTAAAAGGGGTCAAACGTAGAATTTAAACATTTTATGGAAATGTTTAAATTCTACGTTTGACCCCTTTTGAATTAGCAACTACATTGACATGGTTACCGACACGGTGAAGTAGACGTGATTATCGTCCAACCCCTCGATATCGTGGGACGCCCAATGGACACCGGCACTGACTGAAGCGTTCTTACTAATCTGATAAGGCACGACGGCGCTGACGCCATAATACATATAGTCATCGCCTTCATTGGGCTTCACGTAACCGAACGTTCCGGTGAGATCCAGGGAAGTGCCGACACTCGCGAGCGGAATGCTGTAGCCAACCGAGCCCTGCCCCGTCCAAGTCTCCAGATCGGTGTCATAGTAGGCATAGAGACCGGGGCTCCACCCGTCCAGATCCCAACTCAGGCCGACATAGGGCTCAAAGGTGCCAAAGTCCTGGTCAATCGGATAATAATAATAGGTGGCACCGATATCCAGGGACAGATTGTCCGACAGGCTGAACATGTATCCGGCGTAAGCGTCCCATTCGTCGATGTAACCCATCGAGCTGCGCTTCTCGGTCGGCAGAGCCCCCCAGATACCTATATAGAAGTTGTCGAAACCGGCTTCGACCGAGGGATGGAGCGTGTTGTCGGCCAGCTTGATGCCTCGGAAGACATACTCGGAACCGAAGGTGAGGTCCGTCGACAGGGTGAAGGCGGCGTATGACGCGCTACCTGACCCCAGGGCGGCGGCCAATGCCAGAGCGGTAAGTGTTTTCTTCATGGCGGTGGTTTTCTATTTTTTGTTGGTTTGCTAAGTCATCCGGGACTTGCCCGAATACCACCAACAAAAGCCCTAGCCCGACTACCAGCAAGCGGAATACCCACCTTCCGGGGACCGCTGGAGTTGGTCCGAGAGCCCTTCATTGGCGACAGTGACACCCACCGGTCAGCCGATTTCATGCCATATCTGACAGAAAAATGATGAAACTTCCAATTGCTTCGATCGGCGCGTTGTTCGGGTTCCTCGGAGTCCTGGCTGGAGCGTTTGGAGCCCATGCTCTGGAAGGGATCCTTACCGAGAGAGAAACCCAATCAGTCTGGCAGACAGCGGTATTCTTCCATCTCCTGCACGCCCTTGCGGTCACGGCCCTTGGATGGTGCTGTGGCCCGATCCCCTGGAGATCGCTTCCCGGGCTTATTGCGATCACCTGGACAGCCGGTATCATCTGCTTTTCCGGCTCGCTCTACATCCTCACGATTGGCGGTCCCCGGATTTTTGGTCCGATCACTCCGCTTGGGGGTCTGTTTCTGCTCACCGGATGGTTGCTCGCCATTCTCCACGGAATACGACAAAGGAAGGGTGTCACCTCCATGGAGTGTTAAGGTATCCTCGTTTCACGTGACCGAACCCGACCAAACGCCCATGCCCATCCCGGCCCCCCTGCGGGCCGTTCTGCAGGATATCGCACGCTCCGCCCGGCCTTTGCTGGTCGGGGGGTGCGTACGCGATTGGCTGATGGGCCTCGAACCCGAGGACTTCGATATCGAGGTCTACGGGTGCGACTGGGACCGGCTCGAGACCCTGCTCAAGGTTCACGGTCCGGTTCAAATGGTCGGAAGGAGCTTCGGCGTGATGAAACTGAAGCTCGGCTCAACGGTGCACGATTTCAGCCTTCCGCGTCGCGAGTCCAAGACCGGAAGCGGGCACCGCGGGTTCCAGGTTGAGGCCGATCCCAACCTCGGAGAACGCGATGCCGCCGCCCGCCGTGACTTCACCATCAATGCCCTGATGGTTGATCCGCTGAAGGGTGAGTTGATCGATCATTTCGGCGGCTGCGCCGATCTGGAGCGCCGCATTCTCCGCCATACCGGCACCGCGTTTTCGGAAGACCCCCTCCGGGTGCTTCGCGGTTTCCAACTGGCCGCGCGTTTTTCCTGCACCATGGCGCCGGAGACCACCAAACTCTGCCGTTCGATGCTCGATGAATACCAGACGCTTCCCGTCGAACGGGTATGGGGGGAGTGGGAAAAGTGGTGCACCCAGGCAGCGACACCCTCGGATGGTCTCCGGATCCTCAAGGAAACCGGCTGGATCGCGCTATTCCCCCAGGTCGCCGCCATTGACGGGGTTCCCCAAGACCCGGAATGGCATCCTGAAGGCGACGTCCTTGCGCACACCGGATTCTGCCTGGATGCGCTCACCGCCTCTCCTTCCTGGGCTCAGACTTCTCCTGATGACCGCAGGACCCTCTCCCTGGCCGTGCTGGCCCATGATTTCGGGAAGGCAACCACCACCCTGAAGGGCGAACGACATGGCGAAGTCAGGTGGATCAGCCCTCGGCACGACTCCGAAGGAGGCCCGCTGGCGGACGAATTCCTCATGGGAATCGGTGCACCAACCGCTCTCAGCGCGACGGTCCGGCCTCTGGTCGAACAGCACCTTTATCATCATTCCTGGGCACACGACGGTCCCAGTGCGGCCAGTATCAGACGCCTCGCCCGCCGACTGGAACCGGCCACCATCGAGCAACTCTGCCGCGTCATGGAAGCCGACAGCCGGGGCCGCCCGCCCCGCGCCTCGCCCGATTCCGACGCGAGGATACGGATTCTCGCCCAGGCCGCCCGGAACCTGCAACTCGAGCAGCAGGCCCCTCGACCCATCCTTCTCGGACGACACCTGATGGAGAGCGGCATGAAACCCGGTCTTCAATTCGGCCCGATTCTCAAAGAGGCGTTCGAAGCCCAGCTCGACGGAGCGTTCGACGATATCCCCGGCGCCCGCCAATGGCTCGAAACCCGAATGCACCGCGAGCCATCCGGTTGAAACCAACCGGACACGCTTGCGGTTTCAAATTCGAAATCCCACTCTTCCATCTTCGTTCTGGATTCACTTCTGCCTTCTTACTTCCTACTTCTGACTTTTCTTCCGCCATGAACCAACTCGAGCAACTTCGCCAGATGACCACTGTGGTCGCCGACACCGGCGACTTCAATTCGATCAAACAATACGAACCCCGGGACGCCACCACGAACCCGAGTCTGATCCTCAAGGCAAGCGAGATGCCCGAGTACGAGGCGCTGGTGGATCGGGCGGTGACGGAGAACCGATCGAGTTCACTGACCGGCACCGCGCTGATCCATCATATCATCGACGATCTGCTGGTCATTTTCGGAGCGGAGATCCTTCGGATCATCCCCGGTCGTGTTTCCACCGAGACCGACGCCCGCCTTTCTTTCGACGTTCCGGGAAGCATTGAAAAGGCCCGACTCCTGATCGATCGCTATGAGAAACGCGGATTCTCACGCGATCGCGTCCTGATCAAGATCGCCTCGACCTGGGAAGGCATTGCCGCGGCCGAAGTTCTCCAGAAGGAAGGAATCCACTGCAACCTGACATTGCTTTTCAGCCTGCCCCAGGCCGTTCGCAGTGCCGAGGCGGGCGCCACCCTGATCTCACCGTTTGTCGGGCGGATCATGGACTGGTATAAAGCGAAGACGGGGCAGGCCTATGCTCCGGCGGAAGACCCCGGGGTCGAGTCGGTGCAGGAGATCTACACCTACTACAAGAAGTTTGGATACGAGACCGAGGTCATGGGGGCGAGTTTCCGCAACAAGGGCGAAATCCTGGAACTGGCCGGTTGCGATCTGCTCACCATCAGTCCCGGCCTCCTGGCCGAACTCCAGGGCTCAGATGAGCCGGTCGACCGAAAACTCGATCCGGAGGCAGCTCGCACGGCCTCAATCGAAAAGCTGGACCTGGACGAGAAGACCTTCCGTTACCTGGTCAACGAAGACGCCATGGCCACCGAAAAACTGGCCGAAGGCATCCGCAGGTTCGCAGCCGACATTGTCACGCTCGAGGGAATGATCCAGAAGAAGCTGGGATAGTTTTTTGAACAAAAGGACACGAAGGATACCTGACCTATAGATTCGGGTAGGGTGTTATCTCGCGCAGAGACGCAGAGAGTTCTGATAAGCTTAATACGCACCAGAGCCACGGAGCTCTCGTAGGGCTGGGTATTCTGGATGACACATCGCTGATATCGTTGGATACCGATCCGGATCTCCATGCGGGACCTGGAATCACTCCGTGATCTCCGTGATCTCCGTGATCTCCGTGCCTCCGTGCCTCCGTGCCTCCGTGAGATTCAATTACAGAAGTCGTTCCAACTCTGCGCCTCCACGTCTCTGCGCGAGAAATCAATTCAGTCTGGATCCAGCACGATCAGATCCTGAGTTCCTTTCTGGAGCGTACCGCCTTCAAGGATACGCGCCCGCAGACCGCCCTTCCCTTTCAACGCCTCTTCGGCGCCCGGTCCAAATGCCGAGTCCATCCAGTAGCAGGGTCGGCACTCTTCAACCCCTTCGAATAGAACTTCACCCAGGCGAAACTGCTTCCCGATCAGGCTGTTGAGGTCGACACCCTCAATGACCACATTGCGTCGGTAGACGTCCGGTCCAACCGCGGCTTCTGGGAACCGGCGGCAGAGGTCCCGATGCACCTCGAGATCGAAGAATGTCGCCTGGCGCTTGTGGCCTTCTTCCCGGCCCGCGTAACGATCACCCGACAGACCCTTGCCCGCAATGCACCGTGCGGCGTCCAGGTCTTCCAGGGGTGTTTCACCAGGCGGGCGGCCGTGATGGCCCACATAGATATGCTCCGGACAAATCAGGAGGCGGTGGATGGTGATGGGAAGAGATTGAGACATACGATGGCGTCAATAGTGCGCAGAATGCAGGATCGGGCAAGCGCGCCTACTTCTAATGTAGCAGCACGTCGCTGTGTCGACGTGCAGATGAGACTGATATGGCACGTCGGCACAGCGACGTGGCTACATCCAATCAGGGATCAAAAAAGAGCCGGGTCGCGAACGACCCGGCTCTGGAATTCAACTTCTCTGTCGAATCTGGATTACAGCTTCTTGGTCACCGATGCGAACACGAAACGGCCCATCGGGGAATAGATGAATCCGGGATAACCGGTCGAGTTGTTGTCCCAGCTCTCGACTCTCGGCGGATCCTGATCCATGATGTTCCGGATACCGATCTGCACCCTCGTATTTCCAATCCAGCTCTCATTGCCCTCAAAGAAGTCGTAGGCGAAGGTCGCATCCCAAGTCAGGGTGGAATCAACCTGCCGGAAACCGGCGGGATCATTCGGTGCTCCCGGATCCCATTCGCTCTTGAAGTCGCGGAACCCATCCAGGTAATTCGCCTGGATGGCGAGATTCATCGCGCCCTTGCTCCAGCGGGCAAAACCAACCCCGCGCCACTCAAGATAGGCGTCGTCGCCCGCACCGGGTGAGGGTTCACCCGTGTCATTATCAAATGAGATGTCGAACATCTCGCCTTTGTATTCAAAGAAGGGAGCACCCGGAAACTGCTGGATCTGGTAGGAGTCCAGGTAGGAGGCGTTGAAACCGAAATCCCAACGTCCCAGATTTTCAGTTACAAAGAAGTAGCTCAACTGGATGTCCACGCCGGTACCCGTTTCATTTCCCAGATTGCGGAAGACACCATTGACCAGGATGATATTGGTACTTGCATCGCGCAAAACGCTTTCACCCGGGAGAAGGGTTTCGCCCCTGAAGTCGCGATCGACGACATCCTGTTGATCAACGGTCACGTTTCCGCTTCGTGTAATGTCCCACCAATCCATGCCAAAGGTCAGGGCCGAAGTATCCGTCTTGAGGAAGTTCGGCGTCCAGACAAACCCCAAGGTGAGGGTTTCACTTTCCTCAGCCCTCAATTGAGGACTGCTGGCTGTGGTAATGTCCTGCTCGGGCTCATTGACGTCATTGAGCGGGTCATTAATCGCTGTGAGACTAAAGGTCAGCCCCGATGCGTAAAGCTCATACATGGACGGCTGCCGGTAACCCTCGCCCCAACTGCCCCGAAGGACGAAGCTGTCGTCGAACGGCTGCCACTTAACGGAAACCTTGGGAACGAAGATGCTGTCATCCTGGGTGGTGAAGTCCTCATACCGACCAGCCAGATTGACGTTCAGGCTGTGGGCGCCGGGGATGTCATTGTCGGCGCTGAAGATCGGCAGATTGAGCTCAACAAACCCCGCCCGGATATCACGTTCCGCATTTGTTGTATTGTCGGTTGACGAACCAATAACATCACCGGAGGATCCCGCTTCGTCAGGCGATTGAAGCATGGTTTCGCGCCGAGCGTCGATACCGATGGCAATTCCGGCGTAACCACCCGGCAAACTGAAGAGCTCGCCATTCGTGACGGTGAAATCAGCCCCGTAGAGTTCTGACTCGCGGCGATTCTTGAGCTCGACCAGCCCTAGAGGGGCCACCACCGAGTTGCTCGGGATCGGGTTTGCGAAGTACCCAAACGGGTTGTAGGGAACGGTCGTCCCGACATACACATCGCTGGTCGGATCGAACCACGGGTCATTGGCATTGGCCACCCGGTTGAACTTCGAGATCGAGACCAGGCTGTCCCTGGACACGGCTTGGAGCTGGCTGTAGTAACCTGCGAGGTCCCAATTCCAATTGCCGATCGAACGGTCGCCCTTGATGCCCCAGACCGCGTTGAACGCCTGATTGGTGGTGCGGTAAACGCGGTTGCCGAATTCGAAGAGACGGGCCCGCGTACCGCCCGAGAAATCCTCATTGAAAGGATTAAACGGATTATAGGCCCCTTTGTCGACGGAAGCGCGTTCGGCATTGCCATTGATCGACTGGGTTGTGCCAAAGGGCACCCATCCCTCAGGAATCGGCGTCCCGGAATCCACAACCTGCAGAGTATCATCTGACAGCTGGCGGATCTGCAGAATGGGAGTCTGGGTTCGGGCCGGGATCACCAGTGAAACACCACCGGGATTGCCGAAATTACCCGTCGCGGAAGGAGCCAGCTCATTTACGTTGTCCGCCCTTTGATAGAACAGATCACCGTAGGTGGACACATTGTCGGTACCGAAGAGCGTCTTTTCAAACGAGGCAAATCCACCCTTGCGTTCCAGATACTGAAGGCTCTGGGCGGTCAGGTTGAAGTTGAATCTGGCCCTGCGACTGCTCGCATACTGATATTCGGAAGGAGGCAAGTCTCCGTTGTTTTCCGTTTTGGTGTCCCAGGTCGAGGTAAAGAACTGGTCGCCTTCCGGGAGCACGGCTTCACCGCCTTCACCAAGAGCTTCAAGCGCAGCGGCCCGGGTGATCTGGAAATTCAGGGGGCTGGAGTTCGAGCTGAGGAATGGCGGAACGGCCGAATACTCGCGGTCCGCATGTCCCATGTCGTTCCGCTTGTAGTAATTGATACCAACCGTGATATTCGTGTCCTCCGTGCTCGCACCGTAGATCGCGTTCACGATCAATTCCCCGGCATCATCAGCCGCAGTGGAATTGCCGTAACGAACCGTCATTTCGGCACCGTTGAATTTCCGTCGGGTCTTGATATTGACCACACCGGCGATGGCATCGGCACCATAAGTGGCGGAAGCGCCGTCCAGAAGGACCTCAACTTGGTCGATCGCAGCGGTTGGGAAGGAACTGATGTCCACAAAGGCTTCGGTTCCGCTGTTTCCTCTCGGATAGGGTGTCAACCGCCGGCCGTTGAGCAGAGTCAAGGTGGCACTGGAACCCAGGCCACGGAGATTGATACTCATGGCCGCGGGAGTGAATCCCGTCTGATTGTTCTGCCTGGGGACACTTACTCCGACATAGGGCTTGCTCTGGAGCAATTCTTCAGCCGTTCCAAAGCCAAGCTCCTCCATGTCGGCGCGGGTGGTGATATCGATCGGGGTCGATCGGGCATCGTATGAGGTCTCAGTGGTAGGAATATGCGATCCAGTGACCGTAAATTCCTCGAGTTCAACGGTATCTTCGGCGGAACCCGTCTCCTGCGCCAGCATGGGCGAGGCAGCGAGAAAGCCAGAGAGCACAACAGTCAGTACACGCGCAGGATTAACTGCGCACAGCAATCGTATGTTCATAGCTAATGTTATTGGGTAGGTATCTGGAACGGGAGAGTCAGTCCCATTCCCAGTTCTTGAAGATCTCCTAAGAACCCCGATAGCAGTGAAACGCAAGCTTCGTTTTAGCAAATCTTATACGAATAACCAGTAAAGCTAATAGTTACCCCGCTCGTTCTACTTATCTTATGTTCTTGACTTGAGAACATATAATAATACATATGACCGGAGATCTGTCCGGCATGTATCAGGCTGCCCACCTTCCAAGGGCACTTCGTGATCAGGTGTCCAATCCGTGGTCAACCCGGACCTTCGAATCTTTCCTCAACGGTTTCGGTCGGTCGGCATGTGTTTGGCCAGGAATTCCTCCACCTTGGCATAGTAGGAAACCTCGGCGGTTGTCTCGCGGAATCCATGGCCCTGTTCCTTTTCGATGATGGTTTCGAAGGGGATATTGTGCCGCAGCAATTGCGTCTTCAGGCGGTACCAGTGGTCGATGACCACCCGGGGGTCGTTCTCCCCATAGGCATTGAAGAGTGGTGCACGGATCTGCGCCACAAAATTTACGGGGGATTTCTCCGCACGGTATTTGGAGTCGGGACCCACCCACTTGTCACGGTAGTTGAAATCGCTTCCTCTGGCCGTCTGGCCCCTCAACGAGAAAGTGATTTCAAGGTCGGACGCACCGACGTAGTTGATCCCGCACCGGTAGAGTTCGGGAGTGAAGGTCAGTCCCGCCAGCACGGCATATCCGCCGTAGCTGGCACCGGCGATGGCCACCTTTTCAGGATCGGCAATCCCCTCGTCGATCGCCCACTTCACGGCGTCAGTCAAGTCGTCCTGCATGGCGCGGCCCCACTGGTAACGTCCCCGGTCGACAAACTCCCGGCCATAACCTCCCGAGCCACGATAGTTCACCTGAAGAATCGCATAACCCCGGTTGGCCATGAACTGTACCTCGCGCTGGAATACCCAGTGATCCCGAACCCCATAGGGGCCTCCGTGCGGATAGATGATCAAAGGACAATTCGTCGCTCCGTCGTCCGGTCGGGTCAGATAGCCGTGGATCAGCAGACCGTCCCGGGCCTGGTAGGAGATCGCCTCCATCGGCCGCATCTGCTCGGGATCGAGATTCAGGATTGTCTTGAACGGATCAATCCGGCCGCGATCCGCATCGTACACGAAATAAGAACCCGGATCCCGGTCGGAGGACACCCGCAGCAACATGACCGTTTCGTCGTCCGAAGTACTGACCACGTTCACCTCCTTTCCCGCAAATGTGGCCTGGAAACTTGCCTGCAGCCTGGCCCGATCCTGATCAAACCAGTGGTAGCGCTTCCGCTCAAACTCGGAAACGGCACCGAGCAGGCGGCTGCGATCGTGATTGAACATCAGCCGGACCAGTTCACCTTCGGGCGGGGTGAAGAGTGCCTTGCTCATCTTCTTTGTCTCGGTGTTGTAGATACAGATGGATCCCCGGTCGTTTTCCCGGCGCGAAAGCAGGTAGAGCTTCTTCCCGGACGCGTCGAACCCGAGCAGGGTGATCTCCTCAGCGTATCCATGTCGTTGAAACTCGAATACCAGAATTTCCTTTCCTTTCTCGTCGAGTACACACCTCAGCTCTTCGTTGAGCAGGAGCACCCGCCCCCTGAGTTTACCGGCCTCGTCGATCAGGTAACCGACCTCGCGGCGATCGAGCGTGTCGTGAAGCCGGTCGCGGTCGCCGGTGACCACATCGAGTTTGAACACACCGGTCTCGTAGGACCGGAATTCGCCGGGAGCGAGGCGCCTCTGGGTAAAGGCGCCCCCGATGATAATATGCCGGGGATCGTTGCGTAACCGGTTGAGGATGCCGGCGATGGAGCCCATGAGGGAGTCGGTCTCCGCAGATTCAGCAATGCGCAGGACCTTCTTTCCACTCAGGTCCGTCGCGCCGATGAAGAAGGATTCATTGCCACCCACATCCGCCGTGAAGACGAGACGGTCATTCCCCTTCCAGAAAAAGGTCAGAATGCTCTCGTCCGTACCCCGCACGATCATGCTGGCTTCCTCGGTCTTCCGATCCACGTAACCCAGGGCCATCCTGTTCTCGACCGGAAAGAGGAATGCGATCTTGGAACCGTCCGGCGAAAGCAGCGGGCGGGCCAGGGCGGGTGGCTGGAAGAAAGCCTCCACCGGCAACGTCGTTCGGGCCACCGCCGCTGAGGCCAGAACCAGGATTGCCAGACCGGCACCCGCCAGGGAGCACCATGGGCGCATGCTTGGGCATTTCATCACGGCTTCACGCTGAAGTGAATTACCCTGGACGCCGAGACTGAATCGAAAAAAGGCGCCCCTGCTTCCAGGGGCGCCCATCTGAGGTTTATCAATTCCTTTTGACCTAGAACTTCAGGCCCATTCCGAGGGAAAGAACCATTCCCCGGGAATCGTAGAGGAAGGCGGGATACCCGACTGAATTTCCGGCGTAACCGTTGGCGTAGGGCGGTTCGACATCGAAGAGATTCCTTACCTTGATCCAAACCGACGCGCCGGAGAGCCAGTTCTGGCTCTCGACCGCATTGACTCCGAAGAGATCATAGGAGAGGTAGAGGTCGGTGATGATGGTCGAAGCGACCTCGCGCTCTATCACGTTGAAATCCGAATCGTAGTAATAATCCAGGAATCCATCGGTATAACGCGGCGTGATGGTGAGCTGGAAGCCCTTGAAAGTCCAACCCAGGCGCATCGAAGCCTTCCATTCGAGATAACCATCGTTCGAATCATACGCGGTCGCCTCCCCGATCTGGTTCACCCCGTCGAAGTCATACCTCGTGAAGTAGGAACCTCCGAGATCGAAGTGGAAGACGCCCCAGTTGTCGGTGGGCAGGACATAGCCGATGCCGAAATCCCAGCCCTCAACCTCGAATTCGTTGACGTTCTGGAACGACCGACCGACCAGAACGATCTCGTCGGTGGCATCATCGAAGTCGACGAAGGTGTTGGGCATCGGATCACCCGCTTCCCAAGCCTCGATCACATCGTCCGCGTCCGGCAGGTTGACGTAACCCTCGCGGGTGATCTTCCAGTAATCGAAGGTGAAGGTCCACCCCTTCATGAGGCGCCATTCCGGGGTCCAGACCACACCGACATTGGCCGAGGAAGTATCCTCACCCAGCAGATCGGGGTTGCCGAGCCGGAGGATGGGAACTTCCTGCTGCACCTCGTCGAGACGCGGATTGTAGATGTTCTGCAGGGCCTGGGTCGGACCACCGAAGAGCTCATAGAGCGACGGCTCGCGGTAACCCTCACCCCAGGACGCGCGGAAGGCGAGTTGTTCGATCGGGAGCCAGCGGCCCGAAATCTTCGGGCTGGTGGTGGTGCGATCGTTCGTCTTGAAGTCCTCGTAACGGGCCGACAACTCGATGGTGGTCGCGTACATGAACGGGATGTCATTATCCGGACCGGTGATCGGCACGCGGACACTTCCGTAAACCGATTGGATCTCACGGCTTGCGTTGGTCCCGTTTCCGCTCGGTGAGCTTCCGATCGTATCACCGAAGCGCCGGATGGAATCGGGCGACTCGGTCAGGCTTTCCGAACGGTAGTCAAGCCCGAACGCGGCACCGATATTACCCGTCGGGATCTCGAACAGGTTCCCCGAGGCCAGATCGAACCAGAAGTTGTTGAGGCTCGTGGTCGATTCGTTCTTCAGCCGGACCAGAGCATAGTTCGTCAGGGCGAAGTTGCTTTCGATCGGGTTCTTGTAGTAACCGAACGGATTATAAGCCACCTGGCCGGCAAATGGACCGCCTTCCTTGAAAATCGGATCATTCTGATTCATGATCTTATTGAACTTGGAAGCGGATACCAACGAGTCGTCCGTGGTGGTGACCATCCCGCTGTTCCGATAGCCTACATCGTAGTTGATCTTGTCGCTGATGCGACCGCGCAGACCGACGTCGAAGAGGGTGGACACGTTAGACGTGCGGAAGATCCGGTTGCCGAACTCCGCCGTGCGGAAGCTCGAACTGCCCGAAATATCCTCGTTGAACGGGTTCCACGGGTTGTAAGCGCCGAGCGGTGCAAGGCGATCGGTCTCCGGGCTCTGGTTGCGGATCGATTCGGCCTGACCAACGGTTGTATTGGCCACCAGTCCGGCCTCCGTCGCGGTCACCCATACCCGCTCATTCAACGGGGGCAATGTATCCGGGAGGCTCGGGTCATCATCACGAACGACCCAGGGCATCGGATTGGCGGTGCGGGCCGGGATGATCAGCTGGGTGGCGCCGGGGCGGAAGAACCCGCCGGTCGCGGTCGGTGCCAGCTCATTCACGTAGTCGGCTCTGGTGTACATGAAGCTGCCATAGAGCTCCACATTCTCTGCGATCTCGTGGTCAAACCCGATATTCGCCGCAGTTCGCTCCGAGGAGGGGAAGGACATGGATGTCTCGTTGTAGTTGTAACGGGAGGCGACACCGAAACCGACATTGTCACCGAGACCGTTACGAATCAGGTAGTCATTGGCCCCGAGGGTTCCGTCATTGCTGGAGTTCATATTGCCCGGGAGCGGACTCAGGTCATCCGCATTGGCCGCACCGGTCGTCACATTGACGAATCCAGTGTTGAGCAGGCTTTCGCCACCCTCGTCCCAGACGATTTCAGTGTCGAAGGTGGCTCCTCCGTCCCCAATCGGGAAGCTCGAGCTCGAGTCCACGCCGGCACCCCGGTCCAGGACCGAGTTGGGATCCTGCCCACGCGCTTCGACCACGACCTGGCGCCGCAGAGCGGAGAGATTGATCGCGCTGGCATTGCCCGACAGAAACGGGGGAACCAGGGAGTAATCGCGATCTTTGTTGTAGATCTCCGTATTGTCAAAGTAAGCGAGCACGGCCGTGACATTGGTCTTCTCATTGCCGACACCGACGGCGACATTCGCGAGGGTCTCCTCATAATCGCCCGCCTTCGACCAGCCCTTTTCAAAAGTGGTCACAAGACCGCGAAGATCTTTCTTCATCTTGATATTGACCACACCGGCAACCGCGTCCGCACCATAAATGGCGGTGCCGCCGTCGCGAAGGATCTCGACCGATTGGACCGCCTCGACCGGGATGGTGTTCAGGTCAACAAACGCTGAGGTCCCGCCCGCGCCAATCGGATAGGGAGCGACACGACGTCCGTCCACGAGAACCAGGGTGGCTTCCGGGCCCAGACCGCGCAGAGACACGGATGAGGCGGCCGGAGTGAACCCGGTGGCATTGTTGGAGATCGGAATGGCACCGCCATTCGTTACGTTCAACTTCTGGAGGAGGTCGCCGAGACTTACGGCGGGCATCTGGGTGAGGGCGTCCTGGTCAACAATCGTGACCGGTATGGCCTTGGCCTCACCTGCGATCTCCGTCATCGGAATGTGAGACCCCGTGACGGTGAATTCTTCAAGTTCTACTGTTTCCTCTTCAGCAGGTGCCGTCTCCTGCGCCAAAATGGGCGAAGCAGCGAGAAAGCCAGAGAGCACAACAGTCAATACGCGCGCAGGGCTAACTGCACGAAGTAATCTAATGTTCATAGCTAATGTTAGTAGGTTTGTTAATCGAACGGGAGGGTCAGTCCCATTCCTAGTTCTCGACCCCCCTTAAAAACATAATATTTATCAAATATGCAAGCCTGGTATTAACAATTTTATTACGGTTTGATAATAGCTATTAAGATTTCTTATATCAATCAGTTGGCGACCCTATCTCGAAATTGACTCAGTCCTAGTCCTAGCCAAGAGGGGTTGTTGCCCGATTCAGGATGGTTCCCCCTGTTTTGGGCAACAGCCCCTGACCCGAATACCCGATGAGACCATCTCAAATCCGTTACTCCACCATCTTTCCCGACCCTTTTTCTGATGACTCCCTGAAGCACATGCCAACTACGAGGTCAGTCGCGACCTTCCTGAATCCGAAAAACGTCCTTTTGAATGGAACAAGCCTCCCGGTCGGGCTATCTCTTGAAACACAACCGGCATTCTCAATATGAAACACCTTCGTCCGTCTCTCATCGCCCAGACAACACTCCTGACCAGCCTTGTCGTCGCCCTGACAACCCAGGGCAGTTATGCCGATGAGGATAATGACGATCGCCGGATTCTCACCGTCTCCGCCCGGTCCTCGGTTGAGATCCCAACCACCCATGCGCGGATCACGATCATGATCGAAGCCCGCGAGAAGACGCCCAAGGAAGCTCAATCGTCGATCGCCCGTCGATCGAATCCGGTTCTTGCCTTCCTGAAAGCCGAAGAGGTCGAAAAATTGCAGACATCGGGTCTCTCGCTGACACCCATCTTCGAGCGCCACCCGAAACGCCCGGAAACCTGGAGCAGTCAGAGCCAGATCGTCGGCTACAGCGCCCAATGGACGACTTCCTTTGAGGTGACGGTTGAACGGGCCGGTGAGATCGCCGACGCGGTGGTCGAGAAAGGCGCGGACCGGATCTCCAGTTTCCAACTCAAGGCGACTGATGAGGCGGTGGAAGCAGCTCGAACCGAAGCCCTCAGCCGAGCGGCCCAACAAGCCCGGGATCGCGGGATCGCCGTCCTGGGATCACTGGGCTATGAGGTGAAAGAAATCGTCCGCATCCATGTCAACGACACCGGTCCCGTACGTCCGATGCGAGCCATGCGGGCTGAGGTCATGAGCATGGCCGCCGATGCCCCACCACCCACCGCGATCGAAGGCGGCATGCAGAAAATACCGGGCTCCGTTCAGCTTGAGATCGCCTACTGAACCGGGTCACGCCTGAATGGCAATGTTAAGCTCTGATCTGGAGTTTTTCGACGAAGAACAGCCCACGGCGTGTCCTCCGAAGCTTTATGCGAAGGAGGGCCGGACGCGCCGCAACGGTTTCCGGGCTCTTCAGAAAATTCCGTCTCAGGCTCCGGTCAATTGCTCGCGACCTTGTTGCGCATGATGTAGCGGGCCGAGAGGACATTATTGGTCGCCCTGAATTTCACGCCGCCGGAACGGACTGTCTTGGCGTCAAGCTGGATCTGCTTTGTTTCCAGATCGTTGACCGCCGGGTTATGCAGCAGGTTGAACCGCTTGAGGCTGAACGACTCAACGCCCTTCAACAGGACTTTCTGGTTGGAAGTGCCATACGCTCGATAGAAGATCCCGTCGGCGGGTACATACGTGTAACTGACCGTATAATCGCCCCCTGGCCCCGGCAGGGTCAGGGTCATGTCTGAAGAACTGAACCCTGAAATATCCGAAGCCGCTCGAACCTCCCGACTGAAGGTTTCGATGGCTTCCCTGGTTTCCGAATCGAGTTCGGAGTAGTCATTGAGGCTGACACAACTCTTGGCGATGAAGATGTACGACGACATCACCGCGGCCATCAGCATCGTGCTGATGACCAAGGCAATGAGAACCTCAGTCAGGGTAAACCCGGCCTTTCTTGATTCGAACTTCGCCGTCACCCTTCCATGGCTTGCTAGAATAGATTTCATTCAGATCGTCCTCCCTTAAATTGAACTTTTCCCCGTCTGTTCCGAAATTGTCTCCCGTTTTCCAGAGGGCTGTCTGACGACCATGGATCACACTCAACGCAAATGATCCTATCAGACCCATGGGCTGGATCGCAACGGGTTGGAGCCTGACCAGCAGGTGGGACTCTCGCCTAGGGTCATTTCCTCATGTGGGTTACAGCCCCCTCAAAGAGGAGCATCTCCCTTCTTGCCGGACAACGTTTCTAGTGTCCTGTCTCCCAAATGCGCTTTGTACAATATGGAGGCGTCATGGGGTCGATAGCGGCCCCATGACGCCCCACCCCTTGGCCCAGGCTCTTTTCAACCTCAACCGCGTTGCGGTCCGCAACCCGCATGGTTATCCCGATGCCCTCACGCGATCGGGACGCCCATGCAGAACGCGGCCCACGCCTTGCTCTGCACCCTTCTGAAGTTTGTGAGACAACCGGGCGAGCCACAATCTCCGCGGAATCGATCCGGGTAGCTTGAGAACGCCCACCGCAAAGCCAAAGCCTTCTTCCGCTATCACATGGAGGAATGAGACGGTCAGGGATGGAAGCTCAGGATTGAATCTGCATGCGCACCGGTCAGAACAGAAAACCAACGCGGACCGCTGGATCCCTCAAAATACCACAACCACTCAAAGCCGATATCTGTCCCCCCGCGGTCCGCGGGTGGATCGAAGACAAAGAGCGAGGGATAGACGCTTGTATTCGTCCACCACCAAGCACCCATCGCACTGTCAAAAAAATACGTACTCGCATTTGAGGACTCTGGAAAACGATAGATAAATCCATGTTCAGCATGGAAGAGCCAAGGGGCAAATTCAGTGCTGTAATAGCCAAACCACTCGGACAGAAACCATCCTTCCAGTCCTTCCACCGGTGTTCCACCGATGAGTGGTTCGGATGAGCCCGATTGATCTCCGAGGACTATGGAGAAGCTTCCACTGATCGAATTGCTGCCGACAACCGCAGTACTGATGACGCCCAAGGAAAATTCCAAGGTGTAATCTCCGGCCGGCAGAAACCCCTCGGTTTCGTCTGAGGCTGAAGCGGGAATCTCGTCAAAATTGATCGTCGTACCCAAAAAGTAAGGTACCGTCTGATCGATATCGACTATCGTTCCATCAGGTCCCTTGAAGTACACGCTGACCGATATCGCTTGCCCCAGTTGGCCGGTGGCTGAGAGGGCTCCGGTGATGGAGTAATTCACTCCTTCCGTCAGGGTGAACTCAAGATCGGCGGCATTCTCACTGGTCGCCAGGGCTGTTATGGTCGAAGCCTTCACCGTGTCGGCCGAAAAGACAGCCGAGGTCGGATTGTTCTCGAAGGACCAATTTGCCTCGGCTGATCCTCCGGAAGCCTCGACCAAGGTTTTTCGGGGGAATGAGGCGTCGGTGGCGAGGTTCTCATCGGAATAGGTGGTAAAATTCACGACGATTTCAGACTTTACGAGGGAACTGTCTCCAATCGTGAGTCCAATTCCGGAGGCCGCTGGTGGCAGAGACAAAGCGGCGGCAAAAAACACGCAGACGGATAGCCTGGGTAACTGTTTCACGGGGACCTTTCGTTGAGGTTTCAAACGGCGATGAAAAATTCGCCGAGCGAATGCTAGCAGGCCCCCGAGGGGCTGTCACGCAAAAACATGACCACACCCGAATGGTTACCCTGATCAGGGGTTGAAGAACAGGAATGCGCCTGCATTCGCACCCGTCATGACACTGAATGCGCGGGGGCCCTTACTCGCTTCAAAGTAGAACAACCATGCGCTCTCAATATCGGTACCCGAGTTGTCGGCCGGCGGATTAAAGGCATAGAGATATGGATAGGTACTTTCGCTGGTCCACCACCAGGTTCCCATCCCCTCGTCATAGGCGAACATATTCGCGCTGGTGGAGTCCGGATCGCAATAGATGAAACCGTGTTCAGCGTGGAAAAACCACGGGGTCAGCGTCGTGTTGTAGTAGCCGAACCATTCAGAGAAGAACCAGTCTTCCAATCCATCCACGGGGGTTCCTCCGATAAGCTTGCCGTTCCCTGAAACGACTATCGTCACCACGGGCAATGGGCCCAGTTTCTCAGTGTTCCACGGCTCGCCTTTCTGGCCCGCCTTCTCCCAGGCCTTGAAGGTGACGTTCCAGGAACCGGATTCGGTCGGCGTACCCGTGATGGCTCCGCTTCCCTGGTTGAGCTTGAAGGTGTTGGTCGGCCCCTCCACCGCGTTGAGAACAGTCAGGCCGGGAGGAAGCGGACCGGTGATCGTCCACGATCCGGCGCCGCCACCTGAACTGTCCGAACCGGTGATTGAGAATACCAGGCCAAAGGTCTCCCCCACTGTGGCTTCGGCCGGATCCGATGGATTGCTGACAAAGGTGGTTGCACCCGAAAGGGTGTCACAGGCTCCCAGCGCCGCCGCCGCGACCACGGCCGAACGCAGGATCTGCGGCACACCGGCCGCCACCCGAAGATCCGCCTCCACCAGGACCTTCAGGATCGGAGTCCGTTGCAATAAAAGGATGAATACAGTGGCCGTGGCCTGCAGCCGCGGTGAGGCAAGAGCCGTCAGACGGCCTGATTTAATTTCCAACATAGCGTGATTGTGGGTTTCAAGCCGGAGAATCGGAACTACGGACAACCACTCAAACAGGTTTTGGTAACGAATCGGTTACCGAAGCGACTCGCCCCGCGTCCGCCTCTTCCGTTCTGTATCCGAGGATTACTTACATCTCCCGGCCGACCATTTCGTAAAAGAGGCAGGCCCTGAAGGGCACGAAGTTATGGTGGGCTGAGAGGCTGTCTTAAAAGTGCTGAAGCATGTCGCAGAGATTGATTTGGGGTGCTGGGCAAGGCAGGCGCGAGGCGCCCAGGCCCAAAGGCCTTGGTCCTCGTGCCCAACGCCGGCCACGACCGA
>QNAI01000028.1 GCA_003641745.1 Verrucomicrobiota bacterium
ATCTCACTTTCCAAGAATCTAATGCTCCTGCTCTGGAAACCAACTACTTGCGCAACTCAACAGGTTCCTATGGGATCACTGTGTATGCGCTTCTTAGCGATTTTTTTAGCACTGGCATTTTCACTGAACACCAATGCCAGCCTTGAAAGCAAGACCTGGCCGGCTTCTGAAAAAGCCAGACAGTTTGTGAAAGACACAGTGGTAATAGGATTCCTGGCGAGCCCTTATGGAGCTGGCTGGACGAAAAACAAACAGGTGCTTGATTATTTTGAAGAATCACGGAATGCGGGTATCACCGGCCATGAGATGACATTGACCGCTGCGTCGATGAACTTTGATGACTGGCTTTATCAGAACAAGAAGTACCGTGAAGCAATGGCAGAACAACCTGAGAAGTACACCTTCGTGAGGAGCATCCGGGATATTGAAGCTTCGCATATCAAAGGTACCACAGCAGTCATCTGGAATTCGCAAACCTCTACGGTTCTCGAAGACGATCTCGGTCGTATGGCAGCCCTCAAAGAGATGGGTATGGCCAGCATGATACTAGCCTACAACGACCGCTTCCGTACCGGTAGCGGGGCATTAGTTGCCTATAAAGGTAAGGACGACGGTCTGACGGCCTGGGGGCGTGCGGTCATCGATGAATTGGTCAAATATGGCATTATTTTGGATTTGAGTCACACGGGCAGCACTACCGCCAATGATGCAATGGAATACATGGAAGAGACCTATCCGGGTGTCCCGTTTGTTTATACGCACTCACTTCCGAGTGGGTTGTATAAAAATGAAAAAAACGCGACCCCCAAGGGCTGTTATCGCAACATCTCCGATGAAGATGCCTTACGCGCAGCAAAAAGTGGCGGCTATATCTCACCTACCTTTACAGAGTGGATGATGGATGGTATCTGGCCGGATAACATTTCTCCGAAACAAGCAGCTGACATGGTTGACTACTACGTCAAGCTGGTTGGTGTTGATCACGTGGGTATTGCCTCTGACGATATTTTTTCGGTCAAGAATATCGTCAAGTTTGCAAAGGCTAATCCCAGTGCTTACGACGATGGCGGTTACATGATAAGTGCCTTTGATAAGGGCGCCACCGATTGCGGAATGCTTGCCAGGATCCTGCCGGCAATCACCGATGAGCTCTGGAAGCGCGGTTTCACAGACGAAGACCTGGCTAAGATCTACGGCGGTAACAAGATGCGAACCTATCAGCAAGTTTGGGAAGGAGTATCGCCAGACCTGCACGCGAGAGATTACGAGGACAGGGTCAAACTGCGAAACGATCTCCGTCTGCGGTATATGTCTCGCTGACTCATGGAAAACAGAGCGTAACCTCTCCGTGGGAACAGGCCGGTGAACCGACGTTCGTGCTTCGCTTGCGCGAGCAAGCTCTCTACAGTCCAACTCGAAGGCGGTGAGCGCCGAATTAGCAGCAGACCATGCATATCCGAACAGCAACGAGCCTCGATCGGGAAGATGTCCGCGAAGTCCATTTGGCTGCCTTCGCTGGAGGCGAAAGGGAGATTGTCTCAAAGCTTGCCATCAACCTGCTTTCAGAAGAAACAACTCCCCAAACAATCTCCCTGGTGGCTGAAACGGAAGGCGCTGTAGTTGGACACGTGGCCTTCAGCCCGGTGGCAATTGGCAAAGATGAGGAATGTCACGGCTATATTTTGGCACCGCTTGGTGTGAAACCCGATCATCAGAAGCGTCGCATTGGGTCAAAACTGATAGAAAGCGGCATGCAGCAGTTATCAAGGATGGGTGTAGAGGTCCTCTTTGTTTATGGCGATCCTGGCTATTACAGCAGGTTTGGTTTCAGCGCGGATGCTGCGGTTCGATATACCCCGCCTTACAAGCTTCAATATCCTTTTGGGTGGCAGGGCATCGCCCTCAAAGAACGTAATGCTGAAAGGTCGCCTGTCAGAATTAATTGCGTCACTTCTTTGTGCGACCCGGAGCTGTGGTAGGCACGCCGTTTTCTACCCAAAAAACTCTTGGGACATCCACTAGAAACGCCATTCGACGCCTGCCTGATAGCTTCGCGGTCTTCCGGGGCGCGCTCCGCCCGGATGACGAGCAGCGATGAAGGTCTGATTCAGGGCGTTCTTGATGCCCCCGAAGAGGACCAGGTCGTCCATCACCGGGTATCGCGCGGTCAGGTCGAGCAGCACCGCGCTGTCCGTGCGCCCGAATTGGGCATCCGGCATTCCCTCCGGGTTGATCAGGTTTGTTACGTTGCTGGCGGAGGCATAGGTGCCGTCGAGGAAGGTGGCGTCCATGTAGATGCCTGCGCCCTTGCGTTCGAGAGCCATGGAGATGTGAAACTGCCAGGTGGGAACATAGGGGACGTCATTGCCGTCCTTGCCGCCACTGAAGATGGACTCGGGATCAGTCGAGCTGGCGTCTCCGTCCAGTTTGGAGGATGTGCAGGTGGCGACCAGGGAGACGGGCATTCTCCAATCCTCTCCGATGAACGGGCCCAGATCGTAACCGGCTGAAAACTCCAGGCCATAGGTGTTCACGTCGCCGATATTTTCGGTCACGCCCGAGCCGGATCCGCCTATATTGTCGATGACGATGAGGTCGGTGAAGTCGGTGTAGAATACAGTCGCCTCGGTGAAAAATCCGGAGTCGCTGCGGGTGCGTACACCCAGTTCGTATCCAATGGAAAACTCAAGGTTCACGTCGCTCTTTGCGTGGGCACGGGGGCCGGGAACGGAATATCCGCGATAGATTCCCCCGTAGATCGAGGTGCGCCCATCCACCGCGTAGTTGAGTCCAAGGCCGGGAACAAATACATCGACTGTCGATGCACCCCGTCCGGTGATTTCGTCGGGATTTCCAGTCTTATTGTAGTCGATATAGCTGTAGTTGATGTGCTCGTAACGCAGTCCGGGGACCAGGGTGAGCTTCCCGATTGTCGCGCGATCCTGGAGGTAGGCCGAGAATGCGCGGGACTCCTGGCCGCGATTGCCACCGCCGCCCGGAGGGCCTGCCTGGTGATCGGTGATAACCCCGGTGTCATTTTGGGTAAACATCTCGTCCTGCTGAAACCGGCGGACATGGTCCTCGTGTATGCGGAGGCTTCCCTCCAGTTCGTGGGACCAACCAAAGCCTTCAAGAACCTGAATCGCAGTCACCTCGAATCCGGCAAGGGCGTAATCGCGATTGTTGTTTCGAAGATCGAGCCGACCCGCCGTCTGGCCTTTCAGTATGTCCAGAGGCGTGCCAGGAGTGGCGATCGCTTCCGACAGGCCGATATTGCGGGCGCCGTCGTTGATCCGGCGCAGTTTGAACCAGTTGCGGTGAAAGGTCTGGTAATAGAGGGTCGAGTCAATGCGCAGGTTCTCCGTTGGCTGAATTGTATGTCGAAGGCTGGTCCGAAGCGCGTTGGTGTCGATGGTGTCAAACCGGGAGGCCGCATACCGGCGACCCGGATCATCGGCGAGATCCTGATCGGTGAGGCCCAGGTAGGTCTCGTCGGCATCCATAATCGAATAGCCCATCTTGAACTCGAGTCGCTGCACCGTATCGGTTTCAGGTTCCCAGAAGAGCTTGAGCATCGGTTCGTTTCGGGTGAAACCGGTGCTGTCGAGATCTGTGAAATCCGGTGTCGCATCGATGCGCTTGAAGCCGCCTACTCTGTGATAGAAGTTCTCGATGAGAAAGCCGATCCTGCCCGCTGCGGTTTCCCGGGCCCCCGTGTAGATGAAATGAACGAGCCACTCGTCGTCCGATCCGACCAACGCTTTCAGGTAGCCGGGACTTGGCTGTTCAAATCCGGTGGCCAGGTTGTTGATCACACCGGCGGTGGTATGGGGGCCGTAGGCGATCTGGCTCGAACCCTTCAAGACCTCGAGTCCGCGCATGCGTCCCGCGTTCGGTGTGTAATAGGCGGCGGGTGCGGAGTAGGGCGCGGGCGCGGTCAGAACACCGTCTTCCATCATGGTCAGTTTAGCGCTTCGGGTAATATCCGCTCCCCGCAGGCTGATGTTGGCAAAGAGCCCATAACCGTCCTCCTGGCGAACATACACGCCGGGTACCTGGAAAAGGACCTTGTTGATGTCCGTGTAGGTCTGGTTCGTGATCTGGAGTTGATCCACGAAGGTGCCGGCTCCAGGCAGGCGTTCGACGTTGGCCCGGGAGCCGATGATGGTCATACCCGTGAGTTCGATGATCGACCCCTCGGCTCCCCCCGACTCGGGTGATGCGGATAAAGGCAGAACAACGCCAATCAAAGTGAGGGAAAAGTTGGCAAGTTGGATGAGTTTCATCGGGCGGGAAACCTGGTATTGAGAAGTAGAATTAATATTGCAAGTTGAAACTGCGACTCATTCTCAATAAGATCTTAAATTGACCGCCTTCTTCCTTACTCGGAGAACGTGTCCTATACGATCTCCAGGAGCGGCGATCGATTCAGTCGGGAATTGAGTTCTCCTGCCGGCGGGATCACGATTTCAAAATGACTCGAACCCGACCAATCCCGGATCTGACGGAACTGGGCCTGTCGGTCGGCGATGCAGAGAGTTTGGGCGCGGCGATTGAGTCGATGCGGGACCTGCCTCCCGTGGGGCAGTGGAGGCGGTTGACTGCTGAGTTCCTGACCCCTGATCACCCTTTTCCTGTGCATCGGTTTCTCTTCGACTGGGTCTATGCCGGTTGGTGTGAAGAAGATGGGCCACCGCCAGCCTGGATACCCGATCCCAGACAGGCGGATTCGAGCAATATCGGTCAGATGATGGGCGATTTAGGGTACCGCTCCTACCGCGATTTTCATGGATGGACGATCGGTGAGCGGGAGGCGTTCTGGGAGGCGATGATCGAACGCCTGAATATTCGATTCAAAGAACGCCACCACGAGATCCGGGAATCAGCCAGTCCTCTGGTAGCACCCGGTTGGCTGCCGGGCGCACGATTGAATATCGCCGAGAGTTGTTTCCAATCGAGCAGGGATGCGCCGGCCGTCATTTTCCAGAACCCGGGAGAGCCGATCGCCAGAATCTCCTTCGGCGAATTGGAATCGCTCAGTGCCCGGGTGGCCAACGGATTGGTTGAAGCCGGATTTGTCCCCGGGGATGCCATCGCGGTCATCATGCCGATGACCATGGAGTCGGTCGCCATCTACCTGGGCATCGTGCGTGCGGGGTGTGTGGTCGTTTCCATCTCCGACAGCTTCGCGGCCGAGGAAATCGCCATGCGCCTGGAGATTACCGCTTCGAAAGGAGTGTTCACCCAGGACTTTCTGGTTCGATCGGGAAAGAGGATTGGGCTCTATCAACGCATCGTCGACGCCGGTGCACCCCGCGCCGTCGTCCTTTCGGCCGATCCGGAGGCCGAGGCGAGCTTACAACGCGACACAGACCGAATCTGGGAGGCATTTCTGAGCGACGATTCCAACTTCGCCTCATTCATCGCCGAACCCGGCGCAGCGACCAATCTCCTCTTCTCCTCCGGCACGACCGGGGAGCCGAAGGTCATCCCCTGGAGCCATACAACCCCGATCAAATGCGCGGCTGACGCCTGGCTTCACCATGATGTCCGCCCGGGTGACGTCCTGGCCTGGCCGACCAACCTGGGTTGGATGATGGGGCCGTGGCTCATCTACGCGGCCTTGATCAACCGGGCGACCATCGCGCTGTATCCGGATGTGCCGACAGGTCGCGGGTTCGGGGCCTTCGTGCGGGACGCCGGCGTCACCATGCTGGGCCTTGTCCCAAGTCTGGTGAGATCCTGGCGTGAGAGTGGCTGCATGGAGGGGTTGGATTGGAGCCGAATCAGGGTTTTCAGCAGTACCGGGGAATGTTCGAACACCGAGGACATGCTCTACCTGATGATGCTGGCCGGCTATAAACCGATCATCGAATACTGCGGGGGGACGGAGATCGGGGGTGGTTATCTCACCGGAACCGTTGTTCAAGCGGCTTCGCCCGCGACCTTTTCGACGCCCGCCCTGGGGCTTGATTTTGATCTTGTGGACGAGGCCGGAAATCCGGCCCGGAGTGGGGAGCTGCTGCTGATTCCGCCCTCGATCGGCCTGTCGAACGAACTCCTGAATGCCGATCACTATGGTGTCTACCACGCGGATGTACCTCCGAGGCAGGACGGTACGCCGCGACGCCGGCACGGCGATGAAATCGAGGCGATTGGCGGTGGGTACTACCGCCATCATGGTCGCGCGGATGACACCATGAATCTTGGCGGGATCAAGGTCAGTTCAGTCGAAATTGAGCGCATCCTGAATCAGGTTTCCGGCGTCCATGAAACCGCTGCGATTGCGGTGTCTCCGAAAAGGGGCGGACCGGACCGCCTGGTCATCTGCCTCGTGTGCGAGGCGGGCAATGACGACTCCGTTGACGCCTGGCGATCCCGGTTTCGAAAAGTGGTGCGCGAGCGACTCAACCCGCTCTTCAAGGTGGCGGATATCGTCATGGTTGAATCACTGCCGCGAACGGCTTCGAACAAGGTCATGCGTCGGAAACTCAGGGCGGCCTGTCAGGAAGCTCAGAATGAACGGGAGGAGAAATAACCTCATAGTCTCGAGAACTCGTATCCCACACTCCATGACACATTCTCCAAGGTACTGGGCTCCAGCAAGTTGTGGCAACTCAGGTTAGGTTGAGTCCCGGATTCGGAAAACCCACTGAAGATGAGGATACCAGATAACGATTTTTTCTGCCCACGAATCATCACGAATTTGAGGCTGCTGCTGGATTCATTCGTGATGATTCGTGTAGATTCGTGGGCAACATTCTCAGATTTATGAACCGATTGGAATAAGCATCCATGAAGTGTATATTGATCACCGGGGCGGGGAGTGGAATCGGGCAGGGTCTGGCCGAAGGGCTGGCCGGTGAAGGCCACTCCATCATTGTGACGGACTTGGACGGAAGCGCCGCTGAAGCGGTGGCCACTGGCATAACGGATGCCGGCGGCGAGGCCCTGGCACTCACACTCGATGTAACTGACGATGATTCGATCAGTGATGCGTTTTCCCGGATCACGCGACAGGTAGAGGTGTTGATCAACAACGCGGGCATCCAGCACGTGGCCCGCCTGGAGGTCTTTGCCCAGGTCGATTGGGACCACTTGGTTGACGTCATTTTGAGCGGAGCCTGTCGCATGACCCGCGCGGCCCTTCCGGGTATGCGCGAGGCAGGATGGGGCCGGGTGGTCAACGTCGGCTCGATCCATTCACTGGTCGCCTCGCCGTTCAAGAGTGCCTACGTGGCGGCCAAGCATGGCCTGCTTGGTTTTTCCAGAACGATCGCCCTGGAGACCGCGGACACCGATATAACGATCAACACGATCTGTCCTTCCTATGTGAAGACACCCCTGGTCGAAAAGCAGGTCCGCCTGCAAGCGGTTGAACATGAGATCCCAGAGAAAGAGGTGATTGCAGAGATCATGCTCAAACCCATGCCCAAAGGAGTATTCATCAGCACGGAAGAACTTGTAGGAGCCGTGGCTTTTCTGATCAGCCCGGCCGCCCGAAATTTAACCGGGCAGGAACTTGTCATCGATGGCGGCTGGACCTGCCGCTGATTCTGAATGAATCGAACTGCCTTTCGCGAAAGTGTGAGGTTTGTCACGAAATACGTGACAAACCTCAGTTGGCTGATTACCGGTGCCCGATTGCCAAGCGAAGATGACAGGTCACGATTTTCATGAGTATTTTTATAGCTAAGTTTCCGACAACCAATGAGTTCAGGAAGTTTGTCACGAAATACGTGACAAACTTCAGGGAGCATGTATTCCAGAATCCGAGTATTCTGAAAGCAAGTCGGGATTCCCGGATGATCGGGCGGGTGATTCATAAACCTTTATCGATCGGCTTGCCTGTGGCACGATTGACCTGTGTTGAATGCGGGTGCGGAACTGCCCGAAAATATCATGAAAAATGACAGAATCAAAACCGTAGCCTGTGTGGGAGCGGGAACCATCGGCAGCAGTTGGGCGACGTTTTTTGCGTCGAAGGGGCTGGATGTCCGGCTCTACGACATCGATCAGGCGATCTTGATCCGGGGATACGATATGGCCCTTGAAAATCTTGTCCGGATGGAGTCGATGGAGCTCTTGGGCAAAGGTGAAGCGGAGATCGCCAGAAGGCGTATCCAAAAACAGGAAACGCTGGAAGGGGCGCTCGCCGGGGTTGATCTCGTCCAGGAGTCGGTCCGGGAGGATTACAAGACCAAGGCGGACCTGTTTGAAAGACTGGAGCCCCTCGTCGCCCCCGGGACGGTCATTGCCAGCAGTTCATCCGGCCTGCTCATGACCCGGATGCAGTCCGTGCTTGAACACCCCGAACGTTCCCTGATCGCTCATCCATTCAATCCGCCCCATCTGGTGCCCCTGGTGGAACTAGTGCCGGGCGAGCAGACCGATCCCGCTGTCCTGGAAACGGCGAAGACGTTTTTTCAGGAGCTTGGAAAGGTGCCCGTTGTGCTGAAGAAGGAGGTTCCGGGGCACATCGCCAATCGTCTGGCGGCTGCGCTCTGGCGTGAATCGATCGACCTGGTGGCATCCGGGGTCGCGAGCGTAGAAGATGTCGACAATGCCCTCCGGGCAGGTCCCGGTCTGCGCTGGGCGCTCATGGGCCAACACCTCATCTACCACCTGGGCGGAGGTGAGGGTGGTTACCGGCACATGATCGACCACATCGGCAAGTCATTCGACGCTTATTGGAAGACCATGCCGACCTGGACCGAGATTCCGGACGAGGCCAAAGAGCAGATCATCAGCGGAGTAGAAAACGCCGTCGGCGATCGCAGTATTCAGGAACTCGTCGAAGAACGAGACCGCAACCTGGCCAGGATACTGAAAGCCCTGGGCTGACCAAATGCCCTATCGGACATTTGGGTCGAAGGCTGAGTGGAGCGAAGTCCCGATGGAGATCGGGATCGAAGGGCCCAAGGTCTGAAAGTCAAAGAGTCGAAGGTCGAAGAGGCCGGACTTCGCCGGCGTGGACAGTGGACCGTGGACGGTGGAAAGAGGAGGTCAGAGGTTTGCCACCGACCACTGACCACCGTCCGCTCGATTTCACCCATCCGTCTTCCCTATCTCCTATCTGCCATCTCCGTCGCGAAGCGACTCCCTTCCCCTTTTTGTGGCCACCCAATTTCGAACGTTCAGTGCGAAGCTCCTTCCTTTCGTTTCTTGGCAGCGTGCCCTCCGAAGCCTCGCGCGAAGGGCGGGTTCAATTCGACCTCCCAGCGGTCGCTTGAGGCTCCGGCCTCCAGCTCGTAGAGCCTACGGCTCGGAGAGGGAGAAGATGAACACGGAAGGGACGGAAGGTAACGAAAGGGAGGCAGATCGCTACGCGCTGGAGGCCGACCTCTGACCGCCTTTCACGGTCAGCTGACCGTTTGTCCTTTCTTTCTCCACCTTTCCGCCGCCTGCCCGCAGCTTAAAAGGGATCAAAACTCACATCCCGCATTGACATGCAGGATGTCGAGCGATGCACCCCCGTTCGCACCACTATCTTTCACCCCACCATCTGACCTCAGACCTCTTCCGCCTCCTTCGACTTTCAGACCTTCGACATTCGATCCCGATCCCCATCGGGACTTCGCTCCACTCAGCTTTCAGACTTCCCGCTCCCACCTCCTGCCTGCCTAATGAGGAAATGCCCCAGGGCCAAGGCAGGCTTATTTCGCGTCAGCACTCCCGTTTTCAACTTTCAAGCAGCCCGTCGACGGTTATCTTCTGAGGATCCTACCCTGCAGCCCTGCCTTTACTCTGGTAAGGTGAATCTGCTTGTTGTTTCGCATTCGTCGGCATCGTTTTTCCAGAAAATTCAGCATGAAACCAGCGTCGCAACAGGATTGCACACAACGAATAATTCAAGAACTGGATACCAATAATTGTTTCCAAAAGATTGGGAGAGCTGTCTCAATCGGGTTGCTCGTGTGTTCAGTCACTGGCCCGATTCGGGCCGAACTGACATACCGGGTTTCCTATCCCCCGGTCGAGGCCGCCGGAAACGCGGTTCTGGACCACGTGGTCCAATTGAATGATTTCGGACATATCGCATGGACGGAATCGTCGGTCATCGGGAATTACCAACAGGAGACGTCTTTTGCCATTTATCGACCCTCCCGGGATCATGGGTCGATCCTGGTGCAGCGATTTTCGGCTCCCCTGACGCCGCGCCGCGGGCAGTTCCATGTTTATTCCTTTACGAACAGCGGCGGGTTCTTCACCGAGGAAATCGCCCCTGGAAAAGATACCGTTTCGATCTGGAATGGCTCTTCCTTTACGCCGATCCAGCACCCTGCCGGGCCAACGGATTTGGGCGATTTACTCGTCCCGGTGACCCTCACTGAAGGAGGGGTGCTGTTTGGTCGCGTGCTTCCGGCAGATTCCAGCGACTCGGAGGAATATTCCGGTGTCTACCGGTGGAGCTCAAGCGGGGCTCCGACGAAGCTTTACGATGATCTGGAGGAGATTGCGCTTGGGCCGAACGCATTGGGGAGCACTCTCGCATACCGTCGGAGTGGCAGCAGGAGTAAGCTTTCGTATTTCAGGGGTGGTGGGGTCGAAGCCTTCCCGCATCCGGAGTCCAGTGATTTTCGGCTCAATGACAAGGATCAGGTGATTGGACGGTCGAATGAGGACGGGGAACTGTGGATCTACCTACCGGCGGCGGACTACGGGTTGCCAGAGGGACTGACCATGCTGGGCAGGCATTCATTCGGGAATCACCGCATCAACGAACGGGGCCAGATATTCATGACAGAGCCCGGAACCGGCTTGTTGCGCTGGGAAAAGGGAACTTGGGAGGCGATAAGAATCTTTGACCCGAATGCCCCTGATTCGACGGTCGGTTTTGCGGGTTTGCTGGATATCTCGAATACAGGGGACATTCTGGCGAGAGCGACAACCGCCTTTGGAACCAAGATCATTCAGCTGAAGGAAAACGAATTGGAGATCACGCTGACCGTCGACAAGAGCAGCGTAAGTGTGGGCGAGGATTTCACCTTGCAGGTCTCGGTTCGCAATAATACGGAGGAGACGATTTCTGGAGTGGGTCTCCGGGCCTCGAGCATTTTTCTGACCGGTGACTTGATCGCCGACTGGGTCGGAGCCCCGGCGGTCGGCCTCGTATTGGCCCCCGGTGAGTCGGGCACCTTGGATTATGTCTTTCGCGCGACAGCGGAGGGGGAAGTTCGGATCTGGGGCCTGATCGATGCGGCCGGCCAGAGTTCGGGCCGCATGTATTCGACCGAAAGCATGGGTGGCCCGGAAGTCTGCGTCGGGTGCTCTGAGGTCGTCCTGGAGATGGAAGTGGATGGGGACAACCTGGAAGTCGGCGACACCGCCGTGGTGACGGTGGTGGTAAAGTCGTTTTCCGACAAAACGTTTCTTGTGACCTTCGACCAGCCCCTGCTGCTGGCGGATGTGGAGGACGTCGTGCTGGTCGATGAGGAGATCCGGGTGGAACCCTTCAGGCTGGACAGTGACAACCCGAGCAGGGAGATCCGGGTGCCGGTTTTTGCAACGGGCCGGGGGCTGGTCACGCTGATCGCGCCGGCAACGGCAGTCGATGGCGAGGGCAATGAGACAGGGTTGATGGGGCAGGTGGAGATCACGGTCCGCCCATTGGTCACGGAAATAGTGATCACGCCCAGGGAAACGGTTCTGAACCTGACTCCGGACAAGAAGAAGACGGCGAAGTGTCTGGACTACGAGGCGAATCGGGCACCGGGCGCAAAGTGGAGCGATTGTATCGAGATCGTGGCGACGATAACCAACGAGAGCGAGCAAACGGTTGTCGATGTGGAAGTTCCCGGGGCGGATGATGTGCTCGGGATGATCAGCAGTCTCGATCTGGAGAATCCCGGGGTGCCGCTGGTCATGCTTGGTCTGGAGACCTCAAGCGGGGTCGACCCCGCGACACAGGAGCCGATACCGCTGTCGGCGCCCGCGACCCTGGAGCCCGGAGAGTCGATCGTCTATACCTGGTATGTGGGCGCGTTCGATGCGCCTGTCCCGCTTGAGATCGAAGTGCTCTCCCTGGGCGGAATCAACGACAGGCAGGTGCGGGGGTACGGCGAGGAAACGTTCAAGCTGATCGACGAAGTCGTGCTGAAGTGGGGGATCAAACCGAAGGATGGCAGGAGGGTGTTCATTTCCGGGCAAACGCCGCGCGTGCAGGGTTTTATCGAGAACGTGACCAAGGAGGCGGGAGACGAAAGGGAACTGCTTGTCCTGGTTTACCAGACCTACGATGGCAACCTCGGAGGCGGGTTCATGATCGCCGATCAGGCATCCGGCCCGTCACAGGCCGGCGGTCCCGATACCTACACTTTTTTCAGTCTGCCTGCGGATGGTGCAGGTAGCCGAAAGAGCCTGAGCAGCTTCTTTCGCTCCATGCCCACCTACAAGAATAGCGAGGGACACATCGAATATGGGGTGCGTGTCTGGGTCGTGGAGGAGGACGATTCTCTCACTGACGCGAGCGATCAGGCGCTGGCCGAAGACGAGGACGGTTGGCTGAACGAATTCGATGTGACCTTTGCCGCCAATCCTCCACCCGAGACGGACATCCAGTCCTGCATTACCCTTGGTATCCCCCCCTGGCTGTGCGGTATGCGCGACGGTTTGATATTCGATGCCTACGAGGGAGCCGAGGGGCTTCTGACCTTCGCTTGGAGCGGCATGGTGGAACTGGAGAATCTCGGGGTTCTCGTGGCGAACCAGACGGTGTGGTCGATGGTCAAGATGTGGAAGGTGATCCATGGTGACGAAGCTGCCCTGGCCGCACTCATACAGGAGCTCTACGTGGAATATCGCACCTACGTGGAACTCGGGGTGATGCTGGGAGAAGGCGGCAGCAAGATCCCGATGAGTCTGGCCGCATTCACCCAGGCCGCAGTCACCTCGTTTTCGGAGTTCATGTTCAAGATGGAGACGGGAACCATGGAAGAACGGCAGGTGGCGGTCGGGAGGTTTTTCGGAGCCAACCCCGACATGCTTCTGGAGCCGCTGGTTGCCCTTCGAAGTTGGGCGGCGATGCGTAAATCCCTGAAGAACGCGGGGGCCGATATCGCGGACAATGCCTTGTATGCAGCCCAACGAAATGACGCGGATCGCATCGCAAGGTCGATGGACAGTCGCGTTGACGACGCCTTTTCCAAGGGAACTGATCCGGCGAAAGCCCTCAGGGCCGGAGACCGTCCCGATCCCAGTATGTTACGCCGAATCTATGGCATCGGCTCGGAGCAGGTGAGGCTCCTACAGAAAATTGCTCAGGACATGGGTGTTGTTCTGACTTTCCGTTCGCGCAGTCCGCTTTCTCTGAAAATGCTGAAAGACAAGATCGCCTGGCCGAAACCACAGCAGTTGAAGCTCAAAACGGTGAACCAGATCGACATCGACTTTCTTGGCTATAGGTCGAATGCGAAAGCCAGGATCGAAATCGTTGAGCCGCCCCCTGGCCTGACCGGCAAGACCGGCAAGGCCCGGGCAGAGGCGCTCGACGCCTATATGGACGCATTGGTCCAGAAGCGCCCGAAGTTGAAGGACAATGGCGTGCTGCGCGGCGAAGTGCGCGATCGCCTCAGGTTACGGGTTGAGGAGTGGGATAAATTGGTGCCCGACCTGGATCTCAAGAGCGCACCCTCCACCTCAACCATCGACGTCAATTTTGATGCCGGGGCCCAGGGATTCAGCAAGGACGTCGGCAGGGCCGAAGGATTCAAGGATACGAGAACCGTATCACAGAATCCCATCGACTCGGTGGACGATATCGTGACGGGTCAGCCCCAGCGCCGTTGGGAGATCAAGATGACCGGGCCGAACAATGGGGATTCGCGCTGGATCACGGGCGACATCGACTTTCTGGCCTTTCTTGAGCCGAACGGGATGATGATACTCGACGAAACCCGTCGCCTGAAAATATACAATGCGGTCGCTGCGGCCTTGGACATGCAGCATGGGGAAAGCTTCACTTTCCTGCTTCAAAAAGCACGGGCCGAGCACCTGAGGTGCTGCACGCCGGGCGGCGAAGCCATGATCGCCATCGGCCCGAATAAAATGCAGACACCCACAGCCGCGTTCTTCGTCGACAACGCATCCGCTATGAGGAACGGGCCCAATGATCGGTTCCTTGGCAAGCGGCCCAAGCAGGTCGGCACGGACGGCAAAATCGTTTACAAGAAGGGTGAACCGGTGGAGATACGAAGGGCAGATCCCAGTGGTGAGTACATCCTGATGGATGGACTGGGCCTGGTTGACAATGTCGACAAACACTTTTTCAACCGCTTCATCCCGCGGGTGTATGAGGAGGCCATAGCCGGTTTCATAAAGAGGTTTCCCTTCTACTTCCCAACCTATATCGAAAGACTGCTACGGGCATCGGCGGAACCTGAATCTTCCGGCATGAGGATCAGTTCCGCTTACGCTCAGGCTGAGCCGGTGATTTCGGTCACTTTCCAGGCGGGTGGTCCCGTCCTGCAGGTCACCCGGGATGGGGAAACAAGCGGTTTGCGGGTCTGGACAGAAACCTCCGGATGGGAGCCTGTGACCGCGAGTGAAGCCATCGCACTGGGAGAACCCCTCATCGCCGACATGGCGCCAGTGACCTCCCTGCCCCTGGGGGCGCATCCCGGAGATCGTTTGCTCGAGATCACGAGTCAGGAAACCCTGGGGACAACGGGGCGTTTCTTCGAGGCGGGAGATCGTATTGTGGCCAGCCCGGGCGAATCCAACCAGGAATTTGCCGTGATTATTGCCATGGATCCGTTGACCCTGTCCGGCCCGATGATCTTCGAGCACCACGAAGGCGAGATGATCGCCCTGGTGGAGACCGGAGCGGTCGATACGGACGGGGATAATCTGACCAACGCGCAGGAGGTCACCCTGGGCACCGACATTGGTAAAGCGGACACGGACGGTGACGGGTTGTCGGACAGCCAGGAACTCGCCTACGGCACCGATCCCCTGGACCCCGGATCCGGATTTCAGTTCGTGGATCTGGACGCATCAAACGATAGCACGATGACGGCGACCTGGCAGGCGATCGCGGGCAAAACCTACCTGCTCGAGCAATCGCTGAACTTGCGGGACTGGTTTGAACTGGGGTTGGTCACCGCGGCCGAAGACGGTCTCGAATCCATAACCTTCGACCAGGATGGTGGCCGCGAATTCCCGCGTTTCTACCGGGTGCGCCTGGACGACTGAGCGGGCGCAGGATCAACAGGTCGAAGGTCAAAAGTCTGAAGGCTGAGTGGAGCGAAGTCCCGATGGAGATCGGGATCGAAAGCCGGGTCCAATGATCCGAAGGTCGAGGTCGAAAGTCGAAGCCCCAACCTCCGGCTCACACAACTTTGTTACCTTCGTTCCTTCGCAGCGTGCCCGCCGAAGCCTCGCGCGCAGGTTGGGTTCATTTCATTTTCTCATGGTACACTGACCCTGATCGCTCCACGAGCCGGAAGCTGTCCTTCGACTTTCAGACCTTCGACCTTCTGACTTCCCTCTGTCCTCCCTCAGCCCGCCTGCCTGCCTAATGAGGAAATACCCCACGGCCAAGGCAGGCTTATTCCAGAGCACGGAACCCATTTTGGGCTTTCGTCAGATCGGTTCTGCTCTATCATTATTGAATCCTCCCCATTAGAAGGAATCATACCTTGGGGCCCGACCCTTGCATTGGTGCGGGGACGTTCCGGTAGGGTTCCTCTCCATCGGCTTCATTTCCCATAACGCGAAGACCCCGGCATGCACGCAGTCAAACACTCCTGGAAATCGACTCTGGTCGCTTGGTGCCTCCTGGGTGTCGCCACGCCGCTCGGCGCGGAGATCGCCTACCGCGCAACTGTTTTGCCTTTGGTCCTGGAAGGGACGGTTGACCATCTTCGTATGAACGATCAGGGGCAGGTCTTCTGGTCATCGAGCGTAGTTGTGGGGGGCAGCGGAATTCACAGGATATACCGTCACACGACCAATATTTATAGTCTGCCGGAAGCAGGTGAAGCCGAGGGTAGCCTTACGCAGATTATTTCTCCGGGGACCTTGATAGACATCAACAGTAGCGGCCATTTCGTCACATCAGGCAAGGATGCGGGCCACCTGTGGACCGGCGCTTTTACAACATTGCCTCATCCGAGCAGGCCCAGGGTACTGTTTACCAGGCTCTCCGAAAACGACTCCGTTTACGGTACGATCTTCACTTCTCCAGATCGCGAAGAGGGTGACGGAATCCATGTTTGGAGTCCTTCCGGGATTTCGCAGAAATTATACGGTCCCTGGTCAAATGTCGGTTCTACTATTCAGAGCGGCCCAAACACCCGGGGAACTACCTTGGTGAAATACGGGTTTCCTGAAACTCTTTACGCCTATTACAGCGGTGGCGCATTGATCCCCTTTGAAATGCCCGACCAGACCATCTGGTCGTACAACCCAAAAATTAACAATAAAGACCAGGTAACCAGCCGTGGTGGTGGCGACACTCCGGCCTGGATCTATCTGCCGACTCCCGATTATGGTCTTCCAGCCGGTTTGAACGTATTTGATCAGGGCTCGAATATTATCGTTGGCCATCTGGACATACCGTTCGATTCGGACAGCTTGTTCAAGAGACCAAAAGGCCCTTTCACTTCCGTCCAGGATGTCTGGATATTGGAAGACGGGGAATGGGAAAAGCTGGTCATTTCTGCACCGGCCCATCCTGAATTTGGAGCGGACTTCCCGGTCCTAGTTCGTGATATTACGAAGTCGGGCAAGATACTGGCATCGGCTGTTTTCGAGGGCCTTCAACAGTTTCTGCTCCTGGAAAGATACGAGGCGATCAGGGCGACTGTCACGGTCGAGCCAAAAAGTGTTCCGGTGGGAGAAACGGTTACGCTTTCGGTCAGGATAGAGAATTCTTCGGATGACCCTTATGTGCTGTCAGGCGTTTTTGGAGAATCATTCCGGATTTTGACCTCCGGGCCACATGGCTTAATCCAGCTTGAAAATCCTCCGCCGACCAACTCGCTGCTGCCAGGCGAGACGTTCACGCAGATCTTCCCATTCAAAACCACGGTGCCGGGAAAGTTGAAGTTTTCGCTCCAGGCAGTCGGGTTTTTCGCGGATGATACCTGGGGTCTTACCAGGACGCTCATCAGCGATGAAGTCCAGATGGGAGGTGATCCGCTTAAGATAGAATTTGAAGTCCTGCCCAAGGTTCCAAGGAAGCCGCCTGAAGACATGGAGATGGTTTCCATCGTGAACATGAATGTCCAGGAGGACACGTTAAACGAAGGGCAGTACATCGTCACGGACAACATACCGGGAGAAGAGTCCCACAGTGTCATCTCTCCCAAGGTGAAACTCATCATTACAAACGTCTGGGAAGGGGAGGCCCCGGTCACCGCATCCATCCAGGGATTGGATCCGCGGGCGCGCGACAAGACCGCGCTGGGGGCGCGCGTTAAAGCCCTGGGTCAGTTCCCCATGGACCTGGGAAGCATTGCTTTTGGCGAAAGCGTGGAGCGGGAATTTGACTTGGATATCCGGGATGACGGTCGTTTCGACTTCAAGGCGCTGGCCACCGCGGTTCCGGATGGAACGACCGATCAGTACAATGTCGGTGAGAGGGGTGCTCCCATAGCGGTGGGGACCCCCTATCCGGTGGAGATCGAGCTGAAGTTTGTGCGCACCCCGGACATCAAGAAGAACAAGAATGGCGCTTTCTTCATGAAGCCGGGAAGCAGTTTGCGCATCATTGCTTCGGTCTGGAATACCACCTCGAACTCCACCCTCAATTTTTTCGGCATCGAGACCGTGCCGCAAGTAAAAGGCAACGCGTTCGGGGGGATTCTCACCAGCCTTGCCGCCAATGCCTTGAATCCGCCCGTTGCGCACGATCATGAGATAGAGGCGGGTAGCTCGGTCGTGCTTTCCACCACTATCCTGACCGATCCAATTGGCGCACCCTCGGGTTTGGTCAGTTGGGAACTTCCCGAGGGCAAGCAAGTGGTCCTGATTGATGATGAAACCGGGATAAAAACCGAACTGTCGGCCGACGACATCCTGATCACCGGCACGCTTGGTTCCTGGCTCGGGGATGACCTGACGATCAAGGTTTTCCAGGACTACAGCCTGCCCCCCGTGCCCGTGCTCACCCTGGGCGAAACCATCGGCAACTACGGTGTCAACGCCGTTTTCGGCATGGGACATTGGGTCTATGACTCTTTTGTCGGACTCGGCGCCATGTCGAATTATGTCCTGGCGAACCCTCTTTTTCTGTTTCGGGCCATGGGGAGCGGCTATCAGTCGCTCTACAACCTTACCGAGATGGCGGCCGCAACCTGGGAAAATATGTCCGACGAGGAACGCGATGAATACATTTCGTCGCTGCTCGATGAGGTGTTGACCCGAAGCCAACTCTATTTTTTCACACGCTCCGTTCTCACCCCGGAAGAAAGTGCGCAACTCCGGCAGCAATTGCGCGATGCAACCTATGTGTTTTTCAGTGACGTGGAGGATGCCTATGCATCCAATGATCCGCTCAGGATTTCCACCGTATTGGGCAAGGTGTCGGGTAGCACTTTCCTGGAGGTGGCGACGTCCGGCATCCCCACTCCGAAATTCACCAAGTTTACCAAGGCGGTGGAGGCTGTCCGGCTCGCCACAAACACCAAGGCCGCCAGATTTTTTACCGAAACGGAGAAATATCTCCGCCGAGTGAAAGGGCCGATCTCCCTTTATCATGCCGGCAGACATTGGGGGATCGGGGGACAGGAACTGCAAGGTGTACAGAAAATCCTGAAGATGTTCGGCATGAAAGGTTATGCGCGCGAACGCTCCTCCAGGGCCACTCACCTGATCGAGGTTCTCAAGGAAGCCCTGGTCAAACCCGAGAAAATGAAACCGAAAGGTATCTCGGAGATAGATTCCTTTCTTCTGGGTGAGGAAAGAATGGCTCAGGTCAACACCAGACTCAAGAGCGTTAATAATCCCGCAAAAAATGTGGAGCTCGATGGGATTACCGCGATCTTCAAGCCCGAATCCGATGAGAAGATATTGGGCTTTCTGGCAGAGCTTCCACCCGAGAAACAAATGTCCCCTGAAGCAGTCAAAGCGATCCTGGAGCGAGCCCAGTTCAGGCGGGAGGAGTATGGTGACTATATCGCCAAGTTCCGCGAATGGCGCAAGGACGGCATTCCGGTTGATTTTAATTACTCCGGCAACGTTGCCCATGCCCCAGGTGGAACCGTGGCCGCCAAGAACCGGAATTTTGATTTTGTGGATGTGGGTGACCCGGGAAATCCGATTTACGTGCCGATGATGGCTGATGATGCGGGAAAGCTGAAGTACATCACCGGCGATGTGGACTGGATCCACTTCTCCTGGCTGGATGGCACGCCTCTCGATGAGCACATCGCCGGGGCGCTCTACTTTATCCTGAGCCGTTGCTGTGGTTTGCAGCACGGGGAAACCATTTCCTGGTTCAACAAGGGCCAGACGATCTTCAAAGGGAAAGTCAACCAGCTGTCCGACTATATACGCGGAGAGAAAGCGTTGCTTGAAGTCACCGGCGATTCCTTGAGGGCGGTGCGCGTTAATCCGGAATTAACCATGTTTGCACCCGATGGCCGCAACCATCTGATCTTTTTCGACCAGGGCACCAAAGTGCTTCGCCAGCTTCGCGATGAGGCGCAGATACAAACCCTTCTGGCATCGGTCGCGGCTGCGTCTCCCGCCCGTTATCTGCTTTTGCCAGGCAACTGGTTCGAGAACGCGTCGGGGGCTCAGGCCTTCGATTCCAGTTACGCGATCGCGGCAGATCGTTCACCTGAGAGCATATCTGACTCCCAGGATTCGTCCATCAACGGAAGGGATTGGTCATTCCAGGATGCCGACGATGCGCTCATGCTGAGAAAGGATACGGATGGTCCGATCGAATTTTTTGACGGGACCGACTGGCTGGAGTGGAATCTTGACGCCTCCGTGGGCAAGATCGCCATGACTCCGATTACGACCATAAGCGATCACGCTTACGCCGGGGATACGCTCCTGGAGATTTTCGACCTGTCACTGTTGGGCGAGGACGAATTGAAGGACCGCATTGATGCCTGGTTCCAGCCCGGTCACACCATCGTCATCGCACCCGGCAAAGAGACCCAGGAAATCCACGTAATCAAGGAACTGGGTTCGCTGATCCTCGAAAACCCCCTTCAATTCGATCATCCGGCAGGCACCTTTGTGTCAGTCATTCCGGCGAATCTGGATGTGCCTGACTTCGTGAACGAGGACAATCTGCGAATCCTCTACTCTGAACAGGAGACGGATGGGAACGAAATCTCGATCACCTGGTCGAGTGTATCCGGAGAAGATTACATCCTGGAGTCGTCCGAAACATTGGAGTCGGCAAGTTGGACCCCGCTCGATGAGACGGTCACCGCCAACAGCACAACGACGCGTTTCTCGATCGCTTTGCCGGCAAATGGGAATCCCGTTTTTTACCGTGTTCGAAGGTCGAGTCCTTGACGGGAACTTCGGTCGGAAGTCGAGGGGGATTGAACCCAACCTGCGCGCGAGGCTCCGGCGGGCACGCTGCGAAGGAATGAAGGGGGGAGGGTGCCGGCTTCGCCGGCGTGGACGGTAATCTGTGGACGGTAATCGGAGGGTGGGCTGAAAGGTCTAAGGTCGGAAAGTCGAAGATCATGCGATCTGCTCAATCCTATGGGGGCGCGTCCGGCGGCCACGCCCTACCTTTCTCTTTCAGAAAACTCAAAGCTTTGTATTTTACCAGGCGTCCCTATCAGTTATCCCAGCCTACAGCCTACAGCCTACAGCCTACAGCCTACAGCCTACAGCCTACAGCCTATCCTCGTCCTCACTCCTGCTGCCACTCGTAGATCGATCGGGTCGGCGCATGGGGGCGGTTGATATTGCCTGACTTCAGTACGTGGTTGTCGAATTCGACCTCGGGCTGCATGGGTCCGGCCACCAGCTGGTCGACCGGTCCAAAGAAGCGATTGTTGATCAGCTCGATGCCGGTACAGTCTTCCGAGCCGATGTAGATGGCTCCCGGATACGGCTCCATGACGATGAATACATTGCCCCGGATGATGTGGTCGAAGCTCGCCGCCTTGGCCAGGATAGCGGGCCCCCGGCCCACCGTGAAGCGGTTGTACATGATCAACCAATTCTCGTTCATGCCGCCCATCCAGAGTCCGGCCTTGGACGAGGAGATGTCGCAGTTGTAGATGACATTGCGGGGACCGTTCGGGCCATGACCGGTGTCTTCGGGTCCGGATGCCCAGCCGCCGTTGCCGTAGGATCCGCCATCCTGGGACGCGGTCACGATAAGCTCCTCGAAGAGGTTCTCATTGGTCCAGCCGGCATGCCATTGGGCGTCGCTGTTGTGAAACTGGCTCTTCCGGATGACATTGCCTGAAGAGGCCCATTGCACCACCGGCGCGTGCCGCATATCGTAAGTGGTCACGTTCTCCATCAGGCAGTCGAAGGAATGCTCCCAGCCGATATAGCCGGACCCGCCGCTGTTGGACCAGACGCGGTCAAAGACGGAGTCGCGCACTTCGCTGCGTTTGGAATGAGGCATATAGAGGGGCTTGTAACCGGCCCTGACCACCTCGATGCCCCGGCCCCAGCATTCCCATCCATACTCAAAGACGATGCCGTGGAGCTTGGCTTCCTCCACCTGCTCGAGACTGAGATCCTCGATGCCGCTGCGGACCATGGGGGCGATTTTCTGGACGTGGGCGCCAGCCATGAGCGGAAAGTCCAGCCGCAGCGGTTCCGATATCTCCACGCGATCCCCGTCCACCGATGCAATCTCATACTGATTCGATCTGTAATTGCCCCCGCGATGCGCGTTTCGGGTCATCGCATTCCACTCCGGGGTGGTCGGGGCATGGAGGTAAACGTGATCCCCGGTCTTGAAGCCATGGTCGGGCGCGAGGATCAGGTGGGTGTCCCCACGTTTGCCATCGGCCGCAAGGGCGATGCGCTCACCAATCGGTCCCTGTCCGCGGAAAGTGATCATTCCCAAGGACCCGTGGGCCCGATCAGCCGGGATGGCTTCATCGGTCACGTTGACCCGTGCAGTGACCGAACGGACGCTGCCGTCGCGGTAGGTGACCTCCGCCACCAGGTCGATCGGACCGGACGCGATGTTTTCCGTGAGCACGGTTCCGGGATAGCGGAACTCGATCTGTGTCTCCCACAGACCGGGCCTCTCTGTCGTGTGAACCATCTCATCACCCGCCCTGATCTGGACTCTGACCAGATCCTCCGGGTCCGCCCAGACATAAAAGAAAGTGCTCGGTCCGATCGAGCCGCCGGAGTCGAAGCCGCGCAGTTCGGGGTCGAGTCCGCGCATGGAGAAATGGGAACGGAGGTGGGTTTTCCCCGAACCGGCTCCGCGGATCACCACCTCGTTGTGAGTGACGAGGATCGGTCGATCCAGATCAAAGGTGCCAGCGGGAATGAGCAGTACGCCGCCGCCATCGGACTCCAGTTCATCAATGGCCGTCTGCAGGGCAGGAGAGTCGTCGATCCCGTCATCGGGAACGGCGCCGAAATCGATCGCATGGTGGGTCGTCGCCAAATCAGGAATACCTCCCGGAATGCCGACGTTCATCCAGTTCGGGTAGGCGATTCCGTCGGGGCCAATCACGTCCGCCGGGGTCAGTCGCCCGGTTTCGTGAGCGCGGATCTTGTAGGTGCCTTCCCAAGGCGGTGCATCGTGCTCGTTCCTGATCGGCCCGAAGTAGATCTTGTCCAGATAGCCGTGCAGGTCCCAGTCGGCCGGGCGGATTTCGTAGGCGGAGCGCTCGGCGACCAGTGCTCCGTCCGCGTCGTAGAGTTGGAGCAGGGTGAAGCTCGGGACGTCCGCTCCGGGGACCGTCTTGCGTTGGGAAAACGTGATGGCACCGTTCAAAGGCGGGACTTCAAACTCAAAACGAAGCACGTGGCGATTGCCCACCTCCCTGAAGATACAGACTTCCTCGGCCACGACCTCGTCGTTGATCAGGATGTCGAAAACCCGGCGGAGCGGAGCGTTCATATCCATCTCCGTGTATTCCAGGCGAAGTGTGTAAATCGAGGCTTTCAGGCCGCTGATGCGGAATCCCATCTCGCCCGCCCATGAACTCTGGTAGATGGCCTGTCGTTCCCAGGGCACGCCTGCCACCTCCATCCGATGGCGGTGAAAATAAGTCGGGCTCCCGGTGATGGTTATCGCCACGGGATCCGTCCAGTCCTTCTGTGGCGGAGTCACGTGCTCGCTCTGAGCAATCAGAGAGGCAGGTGCGGCGCAAATGAGGAGGACCCGCCAAGCGTGTTCATTGAAGAAAAGCATATCGAACCCGACCACAGATGCCCGGGTGGGTCAAAGAATCTCGACCCTCAATCGAACCGTTTCTCGTAATTCCACGGTCCTTCCTGACCCGAAGCGACTGTCCACTTCGTCTGAATCATCGCCCTGGTGGATGAACCAGTAAGTTCCTCAGGTACCAAGATAGGGCGTGACCAACAGTTGTGCGGCGGATGTGGCCTCCGGCTCGTTGAGCCATACGGCTCGGAGAGATATCCGCCCTCCGAAAATGCCTTAGAATCGGAGGGTCGAGTTCCCTCCTTCACCAAGGTTATGGCGGGCACACCACCTCGACCGCGAGGGCAACAGGTAAGAACTTACTTGGAGCTCCCCTAAAACCTGAAAATGGTGAAGACCCTCGGGCCGTAATATATGAATTCGAAACGGCCATTCCAGAGTGCGCGGTTCACATTCGCATTGATCTTGAAGAAGTTGTATCCGAGACCCACGGACAGCCAGTCGGTTGCTTTGTAACGGAGAGATGCGCTGATACTATAGAGCCCTCCACTGTATTCACCAAGATCGAGGGCAAATACCTCGATTCGAGCGGCCCCGACCAGGTTCTCTGAAAACGCATGGTAACCCCAAATGCCGAAGTCCGGTAATGGCAGAACCAGGCCGGTATCCACTTCGGAATCAAGTTCGAAATAGCCGCCACCTACGCTTCCTTCTGCAGCCAATCCTGCTTGCACGCCGGTCCCGTGAATTCCGAATCCGAGACCGATCTCATTCTTTTCATTCTGCCAGACGGTGTAACCCGCGAAAAGGCGAACGACTTGAATGTTAAAATATCCCTGAACCTCGGCTCCAACCGGCAGGAGCGTATTGTCCCATTCGATGTATTTATCGATGGTCCCCGACGAGCTTCTTTGAAGGTCAAACCAGTCGACCATGAAGACCCACTTTTCGATTCCGTGGTAACTGACGCCGACATTGAAGAGAAGTTCGCGATCCGAGAGTCCGAGGTCGTTTTCGAAATCTATCTCTGTCCCGATCTCCCCATTCGCTCCGTCCACCCGAACCTCGGAGTCGACTCCGGCCCAGAAGGCGCCGACTTCGACTATCCAGTCAGAGTCGACAAACACATTGGAGGCTGCGTTCGTTTGCCCAATGACCGGGAGGGCGGACAGCGCCAGGGAGGCTGCGGTAAGGGAGATTGGATTTTGCACGGTGATCTGAACGATCGTAGCTTCTGCGACACGTTCAGAATGATTGGCTCGATTTGAAGTGGTTTGCTGAATTGAATACCTGCCAGGGAACGGGTCAACGGTCGGCTTTCGTGAGCGTGTCTCGCAGGATTTCTGATTGAGCGCTGTCGCGACACCAATCGAACAATTCTGACGCCTTTCCCGAAGAGAGGGCTAGACCCAAATACGGAATCACCTCAGTCTCCGTCGCGATCCGGTTCAAAGGGGGCAATGATCAAAAGTCAATTCGGCTCCTCACCTGGCTCCATCAAATTACCTGTTTCCCCCTGAATTCGCGTTGATTCAGACACCGTGTTGAGCAGAGTCGGTTCAACTTCAGGCGTGACACCTACCTGCCGGGTCCGCACATAATCCATGCATGGAACCCCCAACCGCGCGTTCCGCAACCTACGCTCGCGAGTGACCGTGCGGTCCGATGGATGGATGGGCACTACCGAAGAATCCAAGAAACGGAGAATATCATGCGACTGGGACTTGAAACCTTCAGTTACCACCTGGCCTTCAGGGCGGGCACGATCAACATACTCACCTTCATCGAGCGTTGCGTTTCACTTGGGCTTGACGGGGTTCAGCTCAATACGGGGCATATGGATGCTTTCCTGCACGAGGACAGTGGTCGGGTTCGGAAGGTTCGGGAACTGGCTGCCGGAAACAACCTGTTTGTTGAAGTGGATGCGCGGGGCACCGATCCCGGACATCTGGCGAATCGTCTTCGGCTTTGTCGGGACCTGGGTGCGGATACCTTGCGGACCTACGCCAGCTGCGGCGGCGATCTGGCCGAAGAGCTTGCCCGGGCCCCCGCCCATTTGCGCTCGATGATACCCATGTGTCAGGAATTCGGCATCCGGATTGCCCTGGAGAATCACGAATACGAGACCTCCCAGGAGATCGTTGAAATCGTGCAGCAGGTGGACAGCGAATGGGTGGGGACACATGTGGATACCGGCAATTCGATGATGGTCTGGGAGGAGCCGGTGGACGCGGTCCGGGCCATGGCGCCGCTGGCCGTGAGCACGCATTTCAAGGATCACATCGTCATCATGGAAGACGGGCAACCGCTGGTGCTGGCGACCACGCTCGGCCGCGGCAACATCGACTGCCGCGAGGTTCTCCGCATCCTCGCCGCGGACTCGTCGCTTGAGCGTCTGGTAATCGAAGACTGCTACGGCTACAGCGCGCCTTTCCGGCGTCCCGAGGCGGAGGGGGCCGGCGGACGCTTGGGCGAAGGTGCTTTTCGCCTGGTTGAGGGTCCGCTTGATCCCACCTGGGCCCTTCTGCACCCCCGGGAGGCCGCCCCGGAGGAAATGAAGAAATTCATCACATGGCAGGAGGCGTCCGTTATCCGCAGTGTTGATTTCGTGAAGGGGCTGATGGCGGAGTCGGCCAAAACGGGTCAATGATGAATGGCACTAAGTTAAGGGGGGAACAGGATAGATAACGGTCAGCTTGGCTTCGAAGGGGTCAAAGCACATAGGCTGATGTCGGCAGAGTGGCTGCCTCGGTACTCGCATTGGCATGCAAGATAATGAGCAATGACCCCGTGGGCTATTCTTCGTCGGATAACTCCGGATCGGTGCTTAACCTAGCCATTCGGGTCAATGATCAAAAGTCAATTCGGCTCCTCACCTGACTCCTTTCGATCGCTTGCCATCGGGCCTGCCTGAAGGTTTCTCAGTAACTCATGTAGTCCGTCTTGTTCAGAGGAGAACCTTCCGGCATGCGCCACATGTAGTTGGGGTCAATGAAAGGCAGACGATCTCCATATGTTTCGGTCAGCGATATTTTCTTTTTCAAGAGTTCGCCGAAATTGGAGCCGTAGTCATGCATCGTTTCGCCGAGGGCATTGATGGGAAATGTATTGGTGGTGGAGGTTTCCCAGAGATTGAGCAGGGCCCTGGTGTTTTCCAATTCGCTGGTGACCATTTCCTGAACCATGGTCAGTTTGGTTAGTTTTTCTGCTTCGTTATCCGCCTTCAGGTAGCCATGGACCCCGGCGATCCAGGCGTGGATATTACGAAGGGTCATGCTGTAGCAACGATAGGCGATGAGGCGGTCGCGAGTTTCGACAAATCGCTCCCGGGCATCCGACTGTTCAGGTAGTTGGACGACCATCTCCCGGGACAAGGCGATGGCCTGGTCGAGCGGTTCCCACACATTGGCATCAAAGAGCTGCATGGACTTTTCGCTCTGCTCGATCGAGGTGATGACCCAGAGCATATCGGCTGCGAGGTCGATGTTGTGAGGGTTGTTGAAAAGGGAGAGGAAGTGTTTCTCGTAGTACCGCCGATCGCATTCGGGAATGGCGCCAATATCCGGCACAAAAGGACGCACCCAGAAACGATACCAGGTGAAGCCCAGGCCTCCAAACTGTTGATTGACCGGGGTTGCTTCAACCGCTCTGTCCGAGAGTCTCCAAATATCCAGCAGGACGGATGCAGAATCCTTCCCCACCTGTTTGAGCGCGACGTTCCGGATGGTCCTTTCAAGGTCTTCGGATGGGCCCACTTGAAAGGCGCGAACTACCTCGCGGTTGATGCTGTGGGGAACCAGGTAAGGCGGGTCGACCATTGCATCGACATTGCTGAACCCTTCATCGAATGTGCTCTGCAGATTTCGGTGGGTGAGCCATGGGGAGGGCACTCCGAGAATATAGAAGCTTCCTCGGGTGGAAACGTTTGTGACAAGATCCGATCCCTTCTTTCGGAACTGATCCAACTCGCTCTGCCAATCCATTGTATCTGCCTCACTTCTCTGGGTGATCATTCGAAGGTCGATGCAGTTATCGATCTTATCTGCTATGATGGCAGACTCCTCTGCGATATTTTTCAGTCCGGTGATGATTCGAAACTTGGGATGAGATTCGTGAGCCACATCGCGTAACAGACGGTAGTAGCGAATCACATTGTCCGCGGCCGCTTTGGCGATCGCGTCATCCGGCATCCATTCCCTGATAATATAGGGTCCGCCGTTTCGGCCCGGATAGAGACTGGCCGTGTATTCAAAACCCGCGCCGCTATCGTTGACCAATGTTGTGAGGAATCCCAGTTCGGGGACTTCTTTCAGGATGGTTCGCAGAAGTTCAGCGTAGTGCCACCTGACAACGGGATGAGCCAGGGTCAGGGTGTAGCGGGGCTGAAAGCACCTGAAAGGGTGATCAATCCGGGCTCCGCGAAGGAAAGGATAGCGCCTGAGGAGGGACTCCGGAACTGAGCGTGGATTGGCGATTTCCAGGCCGGGAATCAGTCCGTACCTGTCAGCCAGGACCGCGAACTTCCTGAGAGAGTTCAGATTGGCTTCGAGGCATTCTGGCGGGTAGGTGCCCTGATTGAAGGTTGTCTCGACGAATTGATCCAGGTCGGGCAGATAGTCGTAGAAACGGTAATAGACTTCTCCTTCCGGACCCCTTTCCTGAGCGAAAGGCGTGGCCAGTTCGTTTACTATGACCCGGGACGATCCCAATCGGGCGATTTCCTGGATCGAAAATTCGATGTCTGAGAACTGGACTTGTTTATCGCCAGTTTTGAGAAAGCCCTTTCTCCCGGTCAGGAGGTCATCGCGGGCGGTCAGGTTGGAGATGCTGATCGCGATCAGTTTTCCATCGGTGAAGGAAGAGGCGTCAGCATCCAGCCAAATGTCCCTGATCTGACAGAAGAGAGTGTAGAGAAGATGAGGTCGCGAGGCGACCATCTCGCCACTTCCATCTGTCTGCAGCCTGAGAAACATCCAGTCCCTGTCACTGGGAGGGTTTGAAGGGCCGATGACGGAAGGCTCGCCGCTCAGGGCGATTCTCAGGACTCGTGAGGCTGCCTTTCCGAAGGCTTCCCCCGTCACGATCTCAGCTTCTGGAACCAGGGCTGTCTTCAGGCTTTCTGCGACAGTCCGGTGGACGCGGGGTCCGTCGGGCGAGAAGGCGATTTGAGAAATCTCAGCCAGGTATTTCCGGACTGATATGGATGAGGACTCGGTATGAGATGACATGAGATGAAAGCTCGATTGGTGAGGAAGGCCGAATTCGGTTTTCGCCTCCCCCCGGCATTCTCATGACAAGGGGCTCAAGGCGGTCAATGATGAATGGCTCTATTCGGCGAAGAAGATCCAACTGCGTGTCCGCCGCAGCTTTATGCGAAGGAGGAGGTCATTGCTCACGATCCCGCATGCCGAAGCGGGATCGGTTGATATTGGCCGCTCAACCGCCTCGGTGGTGCTTTGACTCTATCGAAGGGACCTTGCGGTTCCTGGTTTTCTGCGAAACGATGACAATCTCCAATTAGTCAAAGTGCCCTCCAGACTCTTCCACGATGAGCATTCGCAATATTGACAAGATCCTCAATCCGAAGCGGGTGGCCGTTATTGGCGCCAGCAACAAGCGAGGAGGTGTCGGCTACACCGTGCTGCACAACCTGATCACCGGCGGGTTTTCGGGAGTCGTCTTTCCGGTCAATCCGAAGAGCGAATCGGTGCAGGGGATCCAGGCCTATCCCGATATCGCCTCGCTGCCGACCCCGCCCGACCTGGCGGTGATCTGCACGCCCGCGCCCACCGTGCCGGGCATCATCGAACAATGCGGCAAGGCCGGCACCCGCGGGATCGCCATCCTGTCCGCCGGGTTTCGCGAAATCGGCAAGGAGGGGATGAAGCTCGAGAAGCAGATCCAGAAGATCGCCAAAAAATACGACGGCATGCGGATTGTCGGTCCGAACAGCCTCGGCGTGATCGTCCCGCGGATCGGTTTGAATGCCAGTTTCGCCGCAACCATGCCGAGGCCCGGTCACCTCGCGTTCATCTCGCAATCAGGAGCACTATGCACCAGCGTGCTCGACTGGGCCGACCAGCAGAATGTCGGGTTCTCCTACTTTGTTTCGATCGGCAATATGCTCGATGTCAGTTTTGCCCATCTGATCGACTACGCTGCCGAAAAGGGAGACACCAAGGCGGTGATGCTCTACGTCGAGTCGATCCCGGAGGCGCGTCTTTTCACTTCCGCGGCCCGCGCATACGCCCGCACCATGCCGCTGGTTGCCTACAAGGCCGGCCGTTTTGCCGAGTCCGCTGCGGCGGCAAGTTCACACACCGGCGCGCTCGCCGGTGAGGACGATGTCTATGACGCCGCGTTTCGCCGCGCCGGCATCGAGCGGGTCTATGACATCGATGACATGTTCGATTGTGCCGGCCTGCTC
>QNAI01000029.1 GCA_003641745.1 Verrucomicrobiota bacterium
CCCGGGTGCGTCATCGCCGTTGAAATCGATATCGCGGTCGAGGAAATCCTTGATATCGGCCCCATCGAAAGTCACGCGGATCCGAGCGCTCGAAGGGAGACGTTCGAGATAGAACAGGGTCACTTTCTGGCGATCGCTGGAGAGCTCGATCCGGGTCAACAGGCGGTGTCCACCAAATTCGGCGTGAAAAGAATCCTGATCAATAATGGTGTCTTCGGCCAACGGCAGGGAGAACCGCACGATTGTCTCGCGGGTCACCGCTACATCGCCCTCTCCGTCACCGGGTGAAAACCCCGCGATTCGCGCTCCGGGAAGTGTGGCCAGAGGATTTCTGGCCAGAACCGCATCCACCAAGGCTTCGATATCCGCCCCATCGATAAACCCGTCGACATTGACATCGGCCAGGGGCGCCGAATCCGCCGACAGGTAGGTGACACCCTCGATGTGGTTGATCAGTCGGACCACATCCAGGACAGTCGCCTTGCCATCTCCATCGAGGTCCCCGGCGATCTCGGCCGCGTACCCGACCTGAGCGGAGACAAACAGCGAGATCAGAAGGCAAGAGATTGAACAGGCAAAAATCCGTGCCCGGGCTTGAAGAGACCCCTTCATATCGACGCTCTTTTTCGTCATCCCCGTAATCTCCGCTATAAGCCGTGATCGTATCATTCTTGGATTCACTCGGGTCGCTGCTCGCCGAAGTGGGACCAGAGCGAACAACCATCAAGAAATGTCAGGTCGTCACTCCAGTAATGAGACCCTTCTACGTCAATGTAGTGCTAATATAAAGAATAAAACTACCTAATAACCTAAGATGAGGGAAATCCCCAGTGGGTACCGGAGGCAGCGCGCCCTACCTTGGTGGTCGGATCCGGGCCGGACTCAGGAGTACTCGCGACGCGCCTCGAGGGCGTTCTTGAGGGTGACGGAGTCCGCGTAGAGAACCCCACCCCCGCTCGGAAGGCCGAATCCGATCCGGGTCACGTCCACCTCTTCAAGGGGCAGGTGTTCGGTGATGTAGTGGCAGGTGGCTTCGCCTTCGATATCATTGCCGAGGGCGAGAATGAGTTCCTTGACTGGCCCTTCGGCCAGACGCTGCTCCAAGGTGGCGAGGTTCAATTGTTCCGGTCCGATGCCGTGGATTGGAGACAGTTTGCCATGCAGGACGTGGTAAAGCCCCCGAAAACTCTCCGCCCGTTCGATGGCGGTGAGGTCCGAGACGCTCTCCACGACACAGATCGACGAGGCACTTCTGCGTTCGTCGGCGCAGATTGTGCACAGGCCGGCTTCGGCCAGATTTCCACACCGTGTGCATCGCCTGATCGCTCGACCCGCATGGGTGAGAGAATCAACCAATTGGCCAAGATCCTCCGGCCTGCCGACCAGGAGATGGAGCGCCATTCGTTCAGCCGAGCGATGGCCGACCCCGGGGAGCCGTTTCAGCCGACCGACCAGACCATCAAAGGCGCCCGCCATATTCAGATAGGATCAGGACAATCAGGTCAGAACATTCCCGGCAGGCCCATGCCCGCGGTCGCCTTCTGCATTTCAGCCTCGCTCACTGTTTTGGCCTTGGACGCCGCTTCCACGATCGCGTCCAGAATCGTCTCTTCGACGAAGGCGGCATCCTCCTTCAGAAACTCGGGATCGAGTTTGAGGGATTGAAATTCGCCCTGGCCGTTGATCTTGATCGCGACCGCCCCTCCCCCGCTGGAAACATCCAGTTCCATCTCCGCGAGGGACGCCTGAATGGTCGCCATCTGCTTCTGCATTTTCTGAGCTTGCTTGAGGAGTTTGCCGACGCCTGCCATGGAGGGCATCCTCTTTGTGGCTTCCGAGGGGGTCAAACCTTGAATGGGACGGAGGGAAGGGGTCAGGTCTTGACTTTCAACATTTGGTTGCTCCAAACGGGAAGGAAGGGAAGGAAGGGGTCAGGTCTTGACTTTCAACATTTGGTTGCTCCAAATATTGAAAGTCAAGACCTGACCCCGTTTTGGATCGCTCCAATTGCTGAAAGTCAAGACCTGACCCCGTTTAGGATCGCTTTGTATCCTGCTTGATAGTCGGGATATCGGGGGCGCCATCCCAGGACCTCCCGGATTCTCCGGTTACTCACCACGCGGTCGGGTACCGTCCGATCACAAACGATTACGGGGGCCGCGTTTTCATTGATATCCGGATGGACGTGTCCGGACAACCACCGGATCATCTCCCGCCTGTTCGCGGCAACATCGCTGGTAACGTTGAATATCTGTGACGCGATTTCAGGCGCAGCATCCAGACAGTCAAGGATCGCCCGGCAGGCATCGTTTCGGTGTAGAATGTTCATCCGGCGATCGACTTCCCGACTGAGGCCCGAGTCACCGGACCGCACCCGGTCGAGTAACTGGTGCCGACCGGGGCCATAGAGTCCCGAAAGGCGCAGGATAAACCACCTCCCGGCCAGACCTCCATCCACAACCATGCGTTCAGCCTCGAACAATATCCGGCTCTTTTCCGAAAGCGGACCGGGTTCGGTTTCCTCGTCCACATCTCCGGAAGCCGATCCGTAGACACCCGTGCTGCTGGTATAGACCAAAACCCCGGGCGCCCCATTCAGGGACCACCTCGCTATGGATTCCATCCCTCCAACATAGGATCGATGATAGCCCTCGACCGTCCGATCGAAGGATCCGACGCAATTGACCGCGCAGGCCGGTGCCGACGGAACGGCGGAATGCCATCCGTCGTCTTCAAGAAATCCTTCGAACACCGCGATTCCGGACCGTCGGAGTCGGCGGGCGGTTTCAGGATTTCGCGTCACCGCGTGAACGTGCAACCCCAGCTTCGCCGCTGTTTCGGCCAGGGTGCATCCCAGGTAACCGCATCCGAAGATGACGAGATCCCGATCTGAAAGTCCTGCCCGATTCACACGGAAAAACTTGAGAAGAGCCCGCCCCGAGTCAAATGATGCTCCATGCCCGATTCACCGAAATCCGCACTCATCCTTATTGGCGACGGCGTCGAGGAAATGGAAGCCGTCGCCCCCATCGATCTGCTTCGGCGCGCGGGTGTCGATGTGACTGTGGCTTCCATCACCGGAAACCGACGGATCACGGGGCGCAATGCGATCGTGATCGAAGCGGACACCCTGCTTCAGGACGTAACGGGCTCCTTCGACGGGGTTGTGATTCCAGGAGGTCCGGGAATAAAAGCGGTTCGGGCCGAATCAAAGGTGATCGAATGCATCCGGAAACAGGCGAAATCGGGACGACTGGTCGCGGCCATCTGCGCAGCGCCCACCGTTTTGCTCGACGCCGGAGTGCTGGAGGGGCGTCGCTACACCGCACATTTCGGCGTGGCCGGTGAACTCCCCGACATCATCGAGGATGCGCCGGTGGTGATCGACGGGAACATCGTGACATCGCGCGGTGCGGGAACGGCAACTGATTTCGGTCTGACCCTGGTCGAGCTGCTTTGCTCGGAATCCGTGGCCGACGAAGTGGCAAACTCGATATGTGTACCGGAGCTCGGCTGAACCCAGTGGTCTTGAGGTTTGTCGGTTGCTGGATGGTTTGGACCGTTCGAAGGGGTCAAACCTTGAATCCTGCATTGGCATGCACGATTACAAGGAATGACCCCGTGGCCGCAGCGCGCGACGAACCCTTGCGGGAACACGTTGAACTTGTGACGATTTCCGACTGACCTTACCATGAACACACACTACGATTTCATCGCCATCGGCGGCGGCAGCGCCGGCTACAATGGCGCCCGGGCAGCCACAGAGCACGCGGAAAGAGTCGCAGTGGTCGACGGGGCCCCGGAACTCGGCGGGCTCTGCATACTCAAGGGATGCATGCCTTCGAAGACCCTCCTCTACGTGGCAGAAGTGCTCCACCGGGCGAAGCACGGCGAGCGGCTCGGCCTGCAGATCCCGTCGGCCCTGCCTGACATGAACCGTGTGGCGGAGCGGAAGCGCCGCATCATCGGCGAGTTCGCCGACTATCGCGCCAGGCAGATCAACAGCGGAAATTACACAGTATACCGGTCCTTTGCGCGTTTCGTCGGACCCAATGAGATCGAGCTCTCCGACGGCGCCCGTCTGACCGCTGACCGTTTCCTGATCGGCACCGGATCGGTGGTCAGCACCCCGCCGATACCGGGACTGAGGGAATCGAAGGCATGGACAAGTGATGACATTCTCGACCTGGATTTCGTTCCGGAAAGTGTCATCGTCCTGGGCGGCGGTATTGTGGCGGCCGAACTCACCCAATACCTCGGCCGCATGGGATCGCGTATCACACTTATTCAGCGCAGCCCCCATATACTCCGCCACCACTCGCCCGAAGCCGCGCAAGTCATTGAGACAGCCCTGCGCGATGACGGAATCGAAGTCATCACGGGGACCCATCTCGACCAGGTCGCGTTCGACGGCAGCGAATACACGGTCCGCTTTTCCGAAGCCGGTCAGCCCCGGGTCAGGCGGGCACGACATCTCTTCAACGCCCTGGGGCGATCGCCGAATACGGGCAAGCTCAACCTGGAGGCGGTCGGGGTCGACCGACGGGAAAATGGGCAGATCGTGGCCAGTGAGTTTCAGCAGACCACCGCTGCGCACATCTATGCGGCCGGCGACTGCACGGGCCCGAACGAGATCGTGCATATCGCGATCGCGCAGGCTGAAATCGCGGTCAGGCATGCCTTTGGCAGGCCGACGGATCCGATCGACACCAGCAAGCAGGTCGACGTCGTATTCACAGACCCGCAATTGGCCAGACTCGGTCTCGCTGCTGCCGAGCTCGACGAACAGGGAATCGAATATGTCAGCGCAAGCTATCCTTTCGACGACCATGGAAAGGCGATCCTGATGGAGGCAACCTACGGATACGTGAAGGTTCTGGCGGATCCCGGCTACGGGCGCATTCTCGGCGCGGAAATTGTGGGTCGGGATGCGGGAGAACTCATCCACATATTCTCGACCGTCATCGCAATGAACGGAACGGCCGCCGACATGCTCAAGGCCTCGTGGTATCACCCGACTCTGGCCGAGATCATCACTTATCCGCTTGAGGAAATTGTGGAAAAGATAGGGGTCTCCTAGATCACACTCCGGTGCCGGTGGCCTGACGGAGGGCTTTCGCCAGATCGACGCGCCCCTCATAGATCGCCTTGCCCACAATCGCGCCCGCCAGGTGGGGTTTTGTCCGGGAAAGATCGATCAACCCCTCGATATCGCTCAGACTGCTGACGCCGCCCGAAGCAATGACCGAGGCGGACACTGTGTTCAGCATATTTTCCAAGGCATCGATATTAGGCCCGGTGAGCATGCCATCCGTCGCAATGTCCGTATAGATGATCGTCTCGACGCCGGCGTCGGCCATGCGTTTTGCCAGATCCACGGCGGTATGGTCGGTCGCCTCGACCCAGCCGCGAACGGCCACCATTCCATCCCTGGCATCGATCCCGACCGCAATTTTCTGCCCATGGACCGAGACGGTTCGACGAACAAAGGCCTCATCTTCCGAAGCACGAGTGCCGATCACCACCCGGGCGACACCCGCCGTGATGATACGGTCAATCATCCTCTCATCCCGGATTCCCCCGCCCAGCTGCACCTTGATTCCGGCATGCAATATGCGCTCGACCGCAAGCCAGTTCTGGGGCTCACCCGTAAAGGCACCGTCGAGGTCCACCACATGGATCCATTCGGCGCCGGCCTCGGCAAAAGTGTGAGCCACCCGCCCCGGGTCTTCATCATAGACCGTCACATCCTCCTCCTTGCCCTGACGAAGCCTGACACAGCGCCCGGACTTCAGGTCTATGGCGGGATAGATCGTCATGCCCTACTTCCGCAGAACCCGGAACGAAGGGGAAGGAAAAAAGCCGTCCCTTATCGAGCTGCAGAAGGGGTCAAAGCAGAATGGCACTAATTAATGGGGTTGATCGACATTCTGAGGTCCCTTGCTATTCTTCGAAGGGGTCAAACCTTGATTCCCGCATTGGCATGCAGGAATGCAAGGAATGACCCCGTGGGCGCCATGCGTGATCGGACCCTTCGAAAACGCTAAACTTCATTCGGGTCAGAGCACATAGGCTGATGTCGGCAGAGTGGCTGCCTCGGTACTCGCATTGGCATGCAAGAGTGTGGGCAATGACCCTTGCTTCCATCCTTCCCTTCTTCCACTCATCCATCCATAATGGAGGCATGCGAAAGAAGTCGGTCAAAACTCCAGAATTCCTCGTCAAACTGCTCAATTCCCGGAGCCCCTCCGGTTATGAGGCCGAAGCCCAGGCGGTCTTCGACCATCACGTCGAGCCGAAAGCAGATCTCTACAGCCGGGATCCCCTGGGAAACCGGATTGCCACCGTCAATCCGGATGGAGATCCGGTTCTGATGCTGGCGGGACATTTCGATGAACTCGGCCTCATCATCATGCACGTGAGCAAGGACGGTTTCCTCTACTTCGATACCATCGGTGGCCATGACCGCATCATGATACCCGGTCGAAGAGTTCGAATCTGCACCAGGAAAGGATTCGTCACCGGGGTGACCGGGAAGCGGGCCATTCACCTCCTTAACCCGGATGAGCGAAAGAAGCTTCCCCAGATCCACGAAATGTGGATCGATATCGGCGCAAGCGACCGGAACGAGGCGCTTTCCAGGATTTCGATTGGCGATGTCGCCACCTACGACCATGACTTCGAGGTGATCGCGGGATCGAGGATCACGGCTCGCGCCGTCGACAACAAGGCGGGGGCCTATGTTGTCGGTGAAACCCTGATACGGCTGGCAGCCACAAAAGTGAAAAAGACCCTGAAATCGCGGGTTGTCTCGGTGGCCACGGCCCAGGAGGAGATAGGGGTCCGCGGCGCCACGACCTCAGCGTATTCGGTCCGGCCTCACATCGCGGTGGCCGTCGATGTCGGGCATGCGACCGACCACCCGGACGCCGACCATCGGAAATTCGGCGACACAAAGCTCGGTGGCGGCCCCATGATCTGTCGTGGGGCGAACATCAACCCCTGGGTCCATGACCGCCTGGTGTCCTGTGCCGAAAAGGGAAACATCCCCTTCCAGATCGAGGCGGACCCCCGACCGACCGGCACGGACGCCCGCGCCATCCAGATCAGCCGCGGAGGGGTGGCCACCGGACTGATCTCGATACCCCTGCGCTATATGCACACGCCCTGCGAAGTCTGCGATCTGAATGACATCGAGAATTGCGTCCAACTGCTGGTGGCCTTTGCCCGATCGCTCAAGAAGGGCGAGTATGGCATCTGGTAGGCCCGACTGTCCGTCGACGGAAGAGCGCCCACGACATGGGGGCACCTTAGATTTTCCAGCCCTAATCATCAACCCGATATGAGACCTTCAGTGTTCATCGCCACGATCCTCGCCACAACCGCCGCCTCATTTTCCATGCAGGCAGACGAACAGGTGCCACGACTCTACCTGCCGACAATTGCAGACCGAGCGGTATGGTCGGCCTTTCCTGCCGAGGCCACCGAAATCTGGACGGAAGTGGCCCGCCGCGAGCAAGAGAGAGTGGTGCCTCCCTACTCTGACGAACTCTTCCTCGAATACTGGAGAACGGGGGGCGTTTGATCGTCGCCACGGCGCCTTTGTCAGCCGGTACCAGGCGATGGTTCTCGGGGAACTCATTCAGAACGAAGGCGAATTTCTGGCCGACATCGTAACTGCGACCGAAGCCCTCCTGGCCGAACCCATCTGGATCCTGTCAGCCCACGATCGCAGTCTCGACTATTTCTATGGACGGGCTCCGGTCGTCGACCTGGCATCCTCCCATCGGGGAATGACCCTGGCCCTGGTCAGCGTCCTGCTCGAACCGGTTTTGCCTGACGATCTGGTGGCGCGCATGCGCCAGAAGGTCGAGGAGCGCGTGCTCGAACCCTATCGGATTGCCGCTGTGTCCGGCGATATCCCTCAGGGCCTCTGGTGGATGCGCACCACCAATAACTGGAACGCGGTCTGTCACAACGGCGTCGCGGCCGCCGCCCTGGTCATCGAGGACGATCCGGAGAAACGGGCGGAGATCCTCGCGGGAATTGATCGCTATCTGCCCTTCTTTCTCGACGGCTTCACCGATGACGGTTACTGCTCCGAGGGACTTGGATATTGGAATTATGGATACGGAAACTTCGCGATGCTATCCGAATGGGTGAGGCGGGCGACCGACGGCAGGCAGGATTGGCTGCATTCCGACAAGGCCGTCGCCGCGGCACTTTTCCCATTTCGCCTGGAGATGTCCGAAGACACCTTTCCGATCTTTGCCGACGGCACGATCGGCTCCCGGCCCAACCCGGTGTTGCTCGACTACCTGGCCAGGCGGATTGACGCAGTCGATGCGGTTCGCGATGGCTCCACCGGTCTTGGCGCATCCGGATTCCTGCAGGTTGTCTCCTATGGTCTGGCCGGAAGGGTCGATCAGGTATTGGCGGGGGCTGAAGGAAAAAATCCGTGGCGGGACGTTTTCAAGGAAGCCGGCGTCCTCATCCTCCGGCCGGGGAATACCGGGTCTCGAATTTCGCTTGCCCTGAAAGCGGGACACAACAACGAGCATCACAATCACAACGACGTCGGTTCGGTGGTCGTGGCGGTCGACAATACACAGTTGATCACAGACCCCGGCGCCGAGGTCTATACCGCGCGGACATTCAGCTCTGATCGCTATGTCAGCAATATGCTCAACTCTTACGGTCATTCCCTCCCGAGGATTGGCAACACCCTCCAGTCAAAGGGCGAGGAACACCGTGGAATTCTCGTGGCCACGGAGTATTCCGACGAACTTGACCGGGCGGTGATCGATCTCGCACCCGCCTACGAGGTGGACGGTCTGCTGGAACTCACCCGCGAAGTCACCTATTCCCGACAGGACGAAGGATCGGTCACGATGACCGATTCAATCCTCCTCGAGTCTGCAGAGTTGTTCGAGACCGCCCTCATCACCTATGGCCGGTGGGAGCAGAAGGAACCGGGTCGCGCACTTCTCTTCCAGGGCGACGCCGCTCTCGAGATCACCTGGGCATCAACTCCGGTTGATCTCAACATCTCGACCACGAGGATTGACGAGCGCACGCGCCACGGCTCCCTGCCGCTTCGCATCGCGTTTACCGCGGTCGAACCGGTCACCGAGGCAAGTATCACGATCGAGATGAGACCGACTGATTCGCCCATTTCCTATGAGGTGGACATGAGCCCGTACAAACCCCGGTTGGAAAAGGCGGTTCGGGTTCAGGCCGAGTCCTTCTCCGGGGAGACGGGTGGAGCGGTCATGATCACCAGGAAGGTCAACGCCGACGGAGAGGCGTTCAAGAACTGGGATGCGGCGGGTCACGCCGTGACCTGGGAATTCCAGGTCGCGTCCGGGGGTGACTACGCCCTGCGCCTGCGCTATTGCCACCCGATGCCTGGCCTCTCCCTGCGGACCATCGCCTGGAAAGGGGTGGCGGAAACGGGAATGGCCTCTTTCCCATCGACCGGCGGATGGAGCACTTTCGGCGACGACTGGTCGACCGTCTACGCAGGTCTCGAAGGAGAGCCCTATGTGGTTCACCTGGAGGAAGGCCTCCAGGAACTGACCCTGACCAACAAGGATGGCCGCTCACTCAACCTCGACTGGATTGAACTCGTCCCGATTTCCGGATGGACTGACTGATCGAGGCGTAAAGCCTCTCCTACGGGGGAGCGCGTGAAGAACGCGCCCCTCAGGCGGCGTTCTTGCGGGCCGGGCGCCGGGTCTTTTTCAGGACCGGTTTTTTGCGCCCCTCGACCACCGCCCGGTCAATAACGACCTCGGCGATTTCCTCCCGCTGAGGCAGGTCGTACATGACCTCGAGCATCAGGCTCTCCATGATGGAGCGCAACGCGCGGGCGCCGGTCTTGAGTTCGATGGCCCGTTTGGCGATGCCGACGATGGCGTCCTTGGTAAACCGAAGGTTCACACCATCCATGGCGAAAAGCTTGGAATACTGCTTCACCATGGCGTTCTTGGTCTTGAGCAGAATCTTTTCCAAGTCCTTGGCGGAAAGGGATTCCAGGACCGAAACCACCGGCAAACGACCGATGAATTCCGGAATCATGCCGAACTTGATCAGATCCTCCGGCACGATCGAACGCATGATCTCTTCGCCGCTCAGCGTATCCATTCTGTGATTGGCCCCATAGCCCAGGCTCTTTCCGCCGGTTCGCCGATGAATAATCTCGTCCATTCCGATAAAGGCGCCACCGCAGATGAAAAGGATATTGGCGGTGTTGATCTGGATGTATTCCTGGTTGGGATGTTTGCGGCCACCCTGGGGCGGCACATTGCAGACCGTGCCCTCGAGAATCTTCAGCAATGCCTGTTGTACCCCCTCACCCGATACATCCCTTGTGATGGAGACATTCTCGGTCTTGCGCCCGATTTTGTCGATCTCGTCGACATAGATGATTCCGCACTCGGCCTTCTTGACATCGTAGTTGGCGGCCTGAAGCAGTCGCAGGACGATGTTCTCAACATCCTCGCCCACATAACCGGCCTCGGTCAGAGTGGTGGCGTCTGAGATGGCAAAGGGCACATCGAGAACCCGGGCGAGGCTGCGGGCGAGCAGGGTCTTTCCCGAACCGGTCGGTCCGGCCAGTAGAATGTTGCTTTTCTCAATTTCGACCTCGGAGAACTCGGGTGCGAGTTCGCCGGGGTCACGCCCTCCGTAATTGGCATCGAAGAGCAGGCGCTTGTAATGATTGTAGACGGCGACTGAGAGGACCTTCTTGGCGTGATCCTGACCGATGACGAAATCGTCGAGTGTTTTCTTGATCTCCGCCGGCTTCAGCAATTGGAAGGTCGGCTTGGCCTCGACCGCAGGTGTATTCAACTCCCGATCGATGATCGTCTTGCAGACGGTTACGCAGGAGTCGCAGATATAGACCCCGGGACCGGCTATCATTTTTTTCACCTCGGACTGCGATTTACCGCAGAACGAACAAAGGGTCATGCGCGCCGCTTTAGCCATAATCGATCAAACCGCCTGCTCAGGCGGCGTCCTTGGAACCAATGATCTCCTGGGCATCTTCCTTGGCCTCGATCACGTGATCGACCAGCCCGTATTCAAGTGCCTCCTGCCCGGTCATGTAGTAGTCGCGGTCGGAGTCCTTTTCCACCTGCTCGATGTCCTTGCCCGAATGGCGGGCCAGAATCTCGTTCAGGGTGCGCCGCCAGCGGATGATTTCCCTTGCCTGGATCGAAATGTCGGTGGTCTGCCCGCTTACGCCTCCACTCGGTTGATGAATCATGACCCGGCTATTGGGCAGGGAAAACCGTTTTCCCTTCGTCCCGGCGGCCAGAAGCACGGTCGCCATGCTGGCCGCCTGGCCGATGCAGTAGGTCACCACGTCGCAGGGCAGGAAGCGCATCGTGTCGTAGATCGCCATCCCTCCGGTGACCACGCCGCCGGGTGAATTGATGTAGAGCTGGATATCCTTCTTCGGATCCTCCATCTGCAAAAACAGCAACTGGGCGATGATGACATTGGCCACGCCGTCGTCGATCGGTGTACCGATGAATACGATACGGTCCTTCAACAGCCGGCTATAAATGTCCATGCTGCGCTCGCCGCGGCCTGTGTTCTCTATTACAACTGGTACGTAATAACTCACTTTTTTTTCCTGTGCTTGATGGGTCAACTACCGGTCGTCACCTTAGCCTGATCGACCAGGAAATCAAGTGTCTTGTCGAAAACGACCGCTTGTTGGATCGAATCGATGCGTCCGCGGTCGCGCGAAAGCTCCTTGGCATATTTCTCAGGTTTCGTGTTCGTTCGCATCGCTTCCTGATGGATAATCTGCTGAAGATCGCGTTCCTCGGCCTGAATTTTCTCCTGTTCGGCGATTCGGGCCAGGATGAGCTGCAGTTTGGCCCGATTGATGGCGGCCTTCCTTGAGTTGGTGAAAAGCTCGTCCTTGTTTTTCTCAAGTTCATCCTGAGGCACGCCGCGACGCACATTCTGTTCGACCACCTGGCGAAGGATATTCTGGGTTTCCGACTCGATCAGGCTTTCGGGAATGGAGAACTCGACATTCGCCGCCAGCGTCTCGCTGACCTGCCGTCGGATTTCCGACCGATTCTCCGTTTCCTTACGCATTTTCAGGCTCTCCGATATCTTCGCCTTCAGGTCATCCAGGGACTCGACCTGTTGGGCCTTGAAAAAGGCATCGTCCAGTTCGGGCAGTTCGCGTTCACGAACCTCCAGCACCTCGATCGAATAATTCGCCTTTTTGCCCTGCAGGGCACCGACCGTGAAGTCGGACGGGAAATTGATCTCAACCTCCTTCTTGTCACCCTTGGCCAGATCGCCCAGGGCTTTCGCCATTCCGGGAATCATGCTGTCCTCACCACCGACTTCCTCCCAGGTCTGCGGCATCTTGCCGAAGATGGGACGGTCCGGCACCAGTTCGATGATGGGCGTCCCATCGACTGAGCCCTCGAGGCTGAATTTCACGTAATCTCCGTCCTGGCTCGCGCGGTCCACCGGCTTGAACTCGGCCCTTTCCCTGCGGATATTTTCGACCATCTGGTCGATTTCCTGGTCGGTGACATCGGTCGGCGCCACCTTGGCCGCAAGGCCCTTGTATTCCGGCATCTCAAAACTCGGCCGGATATCGATGGTGAAAGAGAGTGCGGCCGGCACCCCCGCTTCAATCTTTGGATCATCGGCATCGACCAGATGAAGGACCTCCACCTTGGCTTCTTTAATACCCTCCTGGTAGGCCCGGGCCATGATCTTGCTGCGCAATTCCTCGCTGATCTGCTTGCCGAATTTCTTCAGAACGAGGCTCAACGGGGCCTTTCCCGGGCGAAAACCCGGGACTCGGGCCATCCGGGCAAATTCGGCTCCAATGCGGGCATGCTCCTGGTCGACCTCTTCGGCGTCAAGGGTCACCACGAGGGTCTTCCGCGTGTCACTAATGTCTTTAAGTTCGGTCTTCACTAATTAAAGGGGACTGGTTCCCAATGGGATCGATTTATCAAACCGGCGACCTTATGGCTCAGCCGTTTCTCCGGTCAATGCCGAATCCACACACCCGGGGGGATGTCACGGAGAATTTTTCAAGGTCGAAGGCGGCGCGTCAGGGACGTCGCGCCCTACCAGATGGCTCGATGGCAGGGATGGATATCCCGGCCAGCCGCTTCGGACCGGATGTGAGCGGATCTACCCGGCACTGACAACCGTTTCGCGAGGAGCCTTTTGGTCGCGGTGGAGCACGGCCCTCCACCGGGAAGTCCTGGAGGTGGTATCCCACGACGAGAAATTTCTGCCGGGGTGCCTGTCGCCCTTCGGAGGCACACTGGGAACCGATCAACGAGGAAGTGGGTTGCGTGCTTGTCGCCAGGGCGGCGGGACTCTTTGATGGGGATCCCGAAGCTCCTTTTACCATGCCTCCCACCGCGACCCCGCGTTTCCCCATCCTCGTCATCGACACCGCATCGCGCCGGACCCATATAGGTCTCGGTTCGGCCGCCGGGTCGTGGTTCTGGTACGCGTCGCCGGAGGAGTCGGGAACGGCCCTTTTCCGCGGCGTCGACTCCTGCCTGAAGAAGAACCAACTCGCTCTCGGGTCGATCCGGACGGTCATCTTCTGTGAAGGGCCGGGATCCATGCTGGGCATCCGAACGGCTGCGATGGCCATCCGGACCTGGGCGACAGCCAAGGCCCTGACCGACACCCCTGTCCTGGCCTATTCAAGCCTGGCGCTGGCCTTGACGGGAGTGCGCTCTGAGACCGATTCCGGACCCGTCGCCGTCGCGATCGATGCCCGCCGAAAGAGCTGGTATTGCCTCAATTCGGTTCGATCTTCCGAAGCTGCCGGAGATCCCCGACGGGTTCCGGTCGATAAAACGAGCACGATCGCACCGGTCGTCTTTCTTCCCGAAGGTTTCCCGGTCTGGAATCAGCGACCGGAACACTGGAGGGACTGCCCTTACGAGCCGAAGTCGCTCGAGAAATCCGAAATCAGGAACGCGATCCTGCGCCCGGTCGACCCGCCCGATGCATTTGTCATCGACCCGCCGGTATACCGGCGCTGGATCCCGGCGGTCAGTCGGCCGGTGAGTCCGCAGGAGGGCGTGAACCGATGACGGAGGCTTCTTCACCGCCCCTTCGATGCTGGGCCGAAATTGATCTCGCCGCGCTCGAACGGAACATCAAGTCGATTCGAAGTGCGTTGCCCGACCACATCCGCTATGTTGCCGTGGTCAAGGCGGATGCCTATGGCCACGGGATCAACCAGACCGTCGCCCGCTTCATGCTCAGTGGCGTCGATATTTTCGCGGTGGCCAATGTGAGAGAAGCCGCCGCGGTTCGGGAATTGGGACCGGCCTGCCCCATATTGCTTCTCAGTCCGATCCTTCCCGACGAGGACCCCTTCCTGCTCAAGTACGATGCCATGCCGACGGTTTCCTCCCTCGGCGAAGTATTGCGGTTCCAGACCCTGGCGGTCCGGGCCGGCCGGACGCTTTCGGTGCACCTGAAGATCGATACCGGTATGGGCAGAGCAGGTGTGTGGCACGAACAAGGCCAGGAGATCTACACCGCAATCACCCAAAGTCGGAATCTGAAACTGACGGGCATATTCACCCACTTTCCCTGCGCAGGCACCGATCCCACATTCACCGATCAACAACGCCGTCTCTTCCTGGAGCTATTGGACCGCCTGACGCCTCATCCCGGATCCGATCTGCTCATTCATGCCGACAACAGCGCCGGTCTTGAGACGTTTCCCGAAAAGAGCCCGTTCAATACCGTGAGGGTCGGACTCCTTCAATTCGGCATCCTTCCCTCCGAGCATTCGATCCTGAGTGAGGTCCGCACCAATCCGGTCCTTTCCTTTCATGCCAGAGTCGGTCTGGTGAAGACTGTCCCGGGCGGAACCGGTATCAGCTATGGCCGGACGCATATCGTTTCCAAGGACACGCGGATTGCCGTCCTGACCGGCGGATACGGCGATGGCATTCCGAGAGCCCTCAGCAACCGGGGCCAGGTTCTCATCCACGGAAATACGTGCCCCATTCTGGGCCGGGTCACCATGGACCAGACCGTGGTCGATGTGAGTGCACTCCCCGATACAGCAGTCGGCGACAAGGCGACCCTGGTCGGACGTCAAAAGGATGCCGAGATCACGATAGGCGCTTTCAGCCGCTCGGCCGACACCATTCCGTGGGAGACCCTTACCTCGATAACCATGCGGGTGCCGCGGGTGTATAAGGCGAACCTCGCAGTCTAGTGGACGGTCAGCCTTGGGCTTTACAGTGGTCTCTCGGAGATTCGCGGTCGCGCAGAAGCACGACCCTCCATTATTGAGGACCAGAACTCTGGATCGCTCCAGGGGTAGGGTTACTTTCGGGCGGAAAGGTCCCTTCCAAACAAACCGTAGTGCACTACGGTTTGTTTGGAAAAGGCCGCGTTCAATCCTCGCGCATGAACTTGTGGCTGCCGATAATGGCAGTCACCCTCATCTTGCTCATCCAGGAGGCCCGTTCGCGCTTGAGGGAGAAGTGGGTGGCTCCATTGGTCAGGTCCTGCAGGGATCCCGCGTAGAGACGATCGACCACCCTCAAGGACAGGCTCCAGTTCGGATCCCTCGACGCCTTCCGCACAAGAGGGGCGTATCCCTGGCCACCGGTTCTGCCCTCAGTCACCGCGTTGAACGACGAAAACGCATAGGGGGTCCTCACGACTCCGTAAACCCGACCCGGGTCTCCATCTGCACGGTTCGAGATCACGTTGGCGACCGCCATCAGTCCGACAGGCCCGTCGCTCGAAGCCTCGAGCACCAGACAGGCGGCGACGACCTGTCTCTCCCAGGGATCCGGACTGTAGGCGCGGGCCACCGGAACCATGACCGCAAGAAGGATCGCAAAGGAAAAGACCCTTTCGGCCGATCTGAACCCGCATCCCATGGAAGGACACCATAGATCCTTCGCCGGAATTGCCAACCTGTTTTCAAATTCCTGCCAGCGACTATCTGCCTATGCCCCGGGCCTCAAATCCGATCCCGCGCAGGGCTTTCAGATCAAGAATATTTCGCCCGTCAAAGATGAAGGCCGGTTTGAGCATGCCATCGAAGATCCGCTGGAAATCGAGATCCCGGAACTCATCCCATTCGGTCAGGATCAGGACGGCGTGGGCGTCCTTCGCCGCCGCGTAAGGATCCTGTTCAATCACGACGCTGGTATTCGGGCGACCGTCGACCAGGACTTCGCCCTGGTTCAGATCCTTTCGTATCTGATTTTCAGATACCTTGGGATCATAGACAGCCAGGTTGGCCTGTTCGTCGACAAGGTCGCGACAGACATAAATTGAGGCCGACTCGCGCGTGTCGTTGGTGTCTTTCTTGAACGCGAAGCCCAGCACCGCGATCTTCTTCCCCGCCACGGTATTGAACAGACTGCTGACCACCTGTTGGGAATAGCGCCGCTTCTGCCAGTCGTTCATCCTTATGACCTGCTCCCAATAAGCGGCCACTTCCGGAAGACCGAAATGATCGCAGAGGTAGACGAGATTGAGGATGTCCTTCTGAAAGCATGATCCTCCAAACCCGACCGAGGCCTTCAGGAATTTCGAGCCGATCCGGCTGTCCCGGCCGATGGCAAAGCTCACCTCGGCCACATCGGCCTCGGTCGCCTCGCAGAGCGCCGAGATCGCGTTGATGCTCGAAATTCGCTGGGCCAGAAAGGCGTTGGCCACGAGCTTGGAAAGTTCCGAAGACCAAAGGTTGGTGGTGATGATGCGATCGCGGGGCACCCACTGCGCATAAACGGAAACGAGTGTCTCGGCCGCCTTGATTCCCTCGGGGGTGGACTCGCTTCCAATCAGGACCCGGTCGGGGCTCTCCAGATCGGCCATGGCGGTTCCTTCGGCCAGAAACTCCGGATTGGAGAGGACCTGAAATTCGGCTCCGCTGGAATTGGCGGAGAGGACAGTCTTGAGTGACTCCGCTGTTCGAACCGGGAGGGTGGATTTCTCAACCACGATTTTTCTTCCGGTTGCGACCGACGCGATCCGGCGGGCGCACAATTCGATGAATTTCAGGTCCGCTGCCCGGCCCGCTCCCATCCCGTAGGTCTTCGTCGGCGTATTCACCGAAACGAAAATCATGTCGGCAGCCACGATCGCCTCATCGACTTCGGTCGAAAAGAACAGGTTGCGGCCCCGGGTGGCCCGAACGATTTCATCGAGCCCGGGCTCAAAAATCGGCAGATGGTCGGAATTCCACTGGGCGACCCTCTTTGCGTTGATGTCGACGACGGTAACCTTCGTGTCCGGGCACTTCCTGGCAATCATCGCCATGGTCGGTCCCCCGACATAGCCAGCTCCAATGCAACAGATATTCATAGTCAAATTCTGGTCCCTGATCGTCCACTCCTATTGGTCCGCAACATTTCGCAACCGATCGAACGGCATATTCCATTCATCGCAACGACACAATGCGCCGCAAATTTAGACTTCGAGGGGGTCAAAGCACATTTCTCGCATTGGCATGCAAGATGATGAGCAATGACCCCGTGGGCTATTCTTCATCGAGAAACTCCAGATCAGAATTCAAAATGCCCTTAAGCCGGCACGACAATTCGTCTTGAGGCACGGGCAAAGCGGGCCGCAGCCCGGGCGAGATCATCCGGCTTGAGCACACCGAAGCTCAGCCGAACGCGATCGTTCGGCGCATCGTTGCCATAGCAGAGATCGCCGGGAATATAGAGCACATGCTCGTCGCGGCAGGCCTGCCAGAAGTGCGAATCCATCCGGGTATCCAGGCCGACCGGCGCCTGCAGCCAGAAGTATAACCCGCCCTGAGGTTTGGTCCACTTCCACCCCATGCTGTCGAGGCCCTCCGCAATCATGGCCTCATGCAGGGCTTCCATCTTGCCGAGGTAGTTCTTTCTCAGCCTGGTCGTCTGCTCTTCCAAACCGCCATCGAGCACGATCTCCTCCAGAATCGCCTGGTTGAAATTCGCCGTTCCAAAGTCCTGGTGGCTCTTCAACCAGAGGATCCGCTGCCGCCAATCGTGATGGCTGCAGATACCAAAGCCGACCTTCATCCCGGTGGCGAAGGGTTTCGTGAGCGTGCCCAGGTAGAGGCACGGTATCGACTCGAACCCGCTCAAGGCGAGAATGCTGTCTCCCGGGTGGGGATGGTGGAAGTAGAGATCGCGATAGGCAGCGTCTTCAATCACGACCGGATTCGCCGTGGAGGCATTCAGAGCCTCTGCGATTTCGCGTTTTTCGTCATTTGTCCGGCATACCCCGGCCGGATTGGAGAAATACCCCTCTATGTAAACGATCTTGATTCGATCCGCAGAACCGTCCCGTCGGCATCGATCCAGGAACGAGGTCAATCCGTCCGAGTCGATTCGGCCATCCGGGGATTCGGGGAGCGAGCGGATATCGACTCCCAACCCCTTCAGCATATCGAGATAGACAAAATAGCTTGGGCGTTCCACCAGGACGATATCGCCCGGTTCGCAAAGCACGCGGGAGGCGAGGTAGAGCGCCTGCTGCGAACCATTGGTGATGATCACGCTATCGGGATCGATCGAGCCAACGGTCGATCCATCGTGACCGCCGACAAACTCAGCGAGGAGCCGTCTCAGGCCTGGACGCCCCTGGTTGGTTCCGTATTGGAGATGCTCGGGTGGCCCCGGCTTCTGCTCAAGGCGCCGGACGGCCCGGCCAACCGCTTCCACCGGCAGTGATGAGCTATCCGTAAAACCGGCCGCCAGACTGAGGATCTTGGGATCCTCAAGTGCCGCCTGCATCAGGCCGGTGATTGCCGGAGGACGGAGCCGAGAACCAACGCTTGAAAAAGCTATTCCTGACGAGGTCGCGCGGGACATGATTGACGCGGGTATAGCGGAACCCTGCGGGCTGAAGCAAGACTGGTCAGGACAGCAAAATCAAGCCGGCTGCTGAGCGGGATCAACCCCCGGAGGTATTGGATCGGGCTGCTTTTCGGCCGCCTCAGGCGATTCCTCCTTGGCCGGTTCCGGCTTCTTCGGAGGTTCCGGCCTGAAGATCGGTGACCGAATTTCACCGTGATCGACGATCTCGTGCACATGCTTGCCATCCAGAGTCTCAAATTCGAGCAACGACTCGGCCAGGGTATCCAGGGCTGATCGGTGCTCGTTGATGACCTCGGTCGCCCTCTGGTACTGCTCATCGACGATCCGTTGGATCTCACTGTCGATTTTCCGAGCTGTTTCCTCACTGTAATTCTGATTCCGGCCGATCTCACGTCCGAGAAAGACGGTGTCCTGGTGTTCGCCCAAGGCGATCGGACCGAGCACACTCATGCCCCAGTCGCAGACCATGTGTCGTGCAAGCGTGGTCGCCTGCTTGATATCACCCGAAGCACCACTGGTGACGTCGCCGAGTGCAATTTCCTCCGCCACACGCCCTCCCATCAACGTCGCCAGCTGACTGAGCATCCGCCTCTTAGCGTGATTATAGGTATCCTTGGTCGGGATAAACATCGTGCTGCCCAGACTGCTGCCACGCGGTATGATGGTGACCTTGTGAATCGGCATATTGCCGTCGTCCACAATGGCCTGGACCAGGGCATGGCCCGCTTCATGGACTGCAACAATCCTCTTGTCCTCGTCATCCATGATCCGACGGCGTTCGCGGCCGAACTGGACCTTCTCCCTGGCATCTTCGATATCAATACTGTCAATTTTTTTCTTGTCCCGCCTCGCCGCCATGAGCGCGGCTTCATTCAGGAGGTTGGCCAGTTCGGCACCCGAAAGACCGGGGGTTCCTCTCGCCACCGTGGCCAGGTTGACATCCTCCGCGAGTGGAAGCTTGCGGGAATGCACCTTGAGAATCTGTTCGCGGCCGATCAGGTCGGGAAGGTCGATGTAGACCTGACGATCAAACCGCCCCGGTCGCAGCAGGGCGCTGTCGAGAACGTCCGGTCGGTTGGTGGCTGCGATTATGATGACACCCTCGTTGGTATCGAAACCATCCATCTCGACGAGCAGCGAATTGAGGGTCTGCTCCCTTTCGTCGTTGCCACCACCGAGTCCGGCCCCACGCATGCGACCGACCGCGTCGATTTCATCGATAAAGATCAGGCAGGGCGCGTTTTTCCGCCCCTGTTCAAACATGTCCCGGACCCGGCTCGCACCGACGCCGACGAACATCTCGACGAAATCCGAACCGCTGATCGAAAAGAAGGGCACGTCCGCCTCGCCTGCGACCGACTTGGCCAGAAGCGTTTTTCCGGTGCCCGGGGGGCCGACCATCAGAATTCCCTTGGGAATCCTTCCCCCGATCTTCTGGAACTTCTTCGGGTCCCTGAGAAATTCGATCACTTCACTGACCTCTTCCTTGGCTTCGTCGCAACCGGCGACGTCATTGAAAGTGAGCCGTTCACGGTCGCGCTGGAGCAACTTGGCCTTGCTTTTCCCGAAATTGAGAGCCCCGCGGCCCGCCATTCGCAATTGCCTGACGAAGAGAAAGTAGAGCAGGCCGATGATGATAATGAAGGGCAACAGGCTGAAGAGCAGCTGGGTGAACAGGGTATTGGCCCGCTGTTCGGCGAAGGCACCGGTGCCCTGGAGACGGGCAAAGTTCTCGTCGGTCAGGCGTCCTTCGGCTCGAAAGGGAATGGTCTGGGCACCAGACCCGCTGACATTCCGAACCTTGCCGGTCAAGACGGCCCAATCCTTCCCCCCGGAGGAATCAGATTTGATGACGCCTTCGGAGATATCACCGGCTTCCGCCGCCTCGACCACCTGGTGTATCTTCAGACTCTCGGCATTGCTGGATGCGCCCGGGTTGAAGAACCAAATCGCCACAATAGCCGCGAAAATAGCCACCCAGATAAGGAGCATCCTCGGTTGAAACCGCTCCGGTGGTGCGTTCTTAAGTGGTTTGCGATTACCTCTTTGCTTTGGGTCGGACATGAAAAAAAGTACCTTTTTACAAGTGAAAAGTGGCGGTTGACCAGCAATAAGTCAATTGAACGGCGTGGATCGACTCTTCATTAAGTCTCACCTCTTCCGCCGGTGGCAATTCAGGGCACCAGACAGGATGCCCATCGTCGAGGCAGAAGACAGGCAAAATCCGCCTGCGTTCCACCGGAATCTTCCGGTTCGTGAACTGATCCCCTATCTTGACCGTTCCGGCGGCTCCCAGGGGTCGATAGCGATCGCCGGGCCGCCACGACCGGACCAGCAGGCCGGCAGGCCCGCCTTCAGGAACGTTGATCCACGCTTCGTTCGATGGATCGGGATTCCCGCTCAGGATCTCATTTCGTTCCCTCGCCTCAAGCGTCGTCCTGCGCGCCCGAACCCAGGAACCATCCGGCAGCACGACGGTGGACCCGAGTGGCAGGTTCAGATCGGGCCATCCCGCCGCACTTTCATCAATTTTTCGAAAACGAAACACGCCGTCGCCCAGGGTCACCTCCCCCCCTCGCCCGGCACTGACACAGTTGGATGCGGCACCCTGGAAAAGATCAACCAACGCCTCGACCCAGGCCCGGCTGATTCCGGAAAGCCCGGGCAGCTGCCGGGCCCACCGGTCGATGGCACGTCGAACCAGGGCCCGTGGGCGTCCTTCCAGGATTTTCAGATCCAGTTCGGCACCCGCCCGGTCATCGGCTCCCACCAGGTCCGACAGCCAGATCTCCAGTGCCTCGTCATCATCTTCCAATCGATCCCGAGCAAGCAGGGCACCCGACACCAGGTCGCGGTTTTCGACCTCTTTCCACGCGGGAACGACACTGTTCCTCAGCCGATTCCTGAGAAATCGACACCCTTCATTGGAGATATCTTCCCGCCAGGGGGCATGGGCATCGGACAGGATCGAGCGGATCCGGAGCCGGTCCATTCGCAGCAGTGGACGAAGATGGGTGATTCCCCCGAAAGCCTTCTGGCAGGGACGAGGCGCCGACAATCCCGCCGCTCCGCTTCCCCGGGCGATGCGCATCAACATGGACTCCACCACATCGTCGGCCTGATGCCCCAGGCAGAGAACGGATCCACCCATTTTCTGAAGGGCCTGGTGGAGAAAGGAAAAACGCGCGTGCCGCATCGTCTGTTCCGTCGGATCCCCCGGGGTCTTCCATCTCTGGCAGTGGCAGGAAAGAGCCAAACCGCCCGCCAATCGAGAAACGAATCGGGCATCCTCAGCCGACTCACGACCACGCAGACCATGATCAAAATGGAGAAGAACCCACTTCAGGTCGGATTCGACCCGCGATTGCAGCACCAGGGTCAGCAGGACCGAATCAGCACCGCCTGAACAGGCGACACCCACCGGAGTTCCCGACGGCAGGGTTTCAAGGAAGGCCATGGCCCGCGGATCCAGTTCAGAACGGGAAACCAGCTGAGCGACGCGGTTCTCACAGTCTTCCCAATCGATCTGATCCATGGCGGGACTCGACCCGGATCAGTCGTCGAACCCGATTTCGTCGGCCCCGAACCAGGGTCTCAAAACCTCGGGAATACTGACCCGCCCGTTGGGCTGGAGGTTGTTCTCAAGGATGGCAACAAACGTCCTTGGAATGGCCAGGGCCGATCCGTTGAGAGTGTGAACATACTCGGGCCGACCCGTTTCTTCGGATCGGTAGCGGATCCCGGCCCGACGGGCCTGGAAGGCTTCGAAATTACTGCAGCTCGATACTTCGAGCCAGCGTTGCTGCCCGATTGACCAGACCTCAAGATCATACTTCTTGCTCTGGGTGAATCCGAGATCCCCGGTACACATGAGCAGGACCCGGTAGGGCAGTCCGAGCTTCTGAAGCAATTGCTCCGAGTTGCGCCGCAGTTTTTCCAGTTCTTCGTAACTCGACGAGGGGTGCACCCATTTCACCAGTTCCACCTTGTCGAACTGGTGCACCCGGTTGAGCCCGCGCACGTCCTTGCCATAACTGCCCGCCTCGCGTCGGAAACAGGGCGAATAGGCACATCGATATACCGGAAGGCTGGAGGCATCGAGAATCTCGTCGCGGAAAAAATTGGTCAGCGGGACTTCAGCCGTGGGGATGGCGTAGAGACTGTCTTCAACCGTCTGGTACATCTGCCCCTCCTTGTCCGGCAATGCGCCGGTCGCGGTCGCACTGTCCGCGTTGACGAAGAGCGGCGTGCTGACCTCTTCATAGCCGGCATCGCCCGCCTCGTTGAGAAAGAACTGCACCAACGCCCGGACAAGGCGGGCACCCGGCCCGACAAAGAATGGGAAACCGGCTCCGGTCACTTTGCTGCCGCGGTCGAAATCGACGATGCGACTGAACCAGGGGATCTCGTCATGAGGAACCGCGTGAGCCGGCGCCGGTCCGGCTTCGCCCCAGGTAAAAACAACCTGGTTGCCCGAAGGATCCGGGGCCACCGGAACCGATTCATGGGCGATATTGGGCACGGTGAGCACGGCCTCGCGGGCACCGGCTTCAAGATCCTTCAATACCGATTCCTCGGCCTTCATCCGGGCCGAGGTCGCCTTGAGATCCTTCACCTTGGCCATGAACTCGGGCGACCCCTTCGTCAATTGAGCCATTTCCGTATTGGCGGTTTTCCGGGCGGACCTCAACTGCTCGACCTCGATCAGTTTGGCCCGCCAATCGGCATCGGCCTTCAGAACGGCATCGAGATCGCAATCGTTCCGTTTGTCGGTGATCGCCCGTCGGATGTTTTCCGGGTTTTCCCGCAGTGTCTTGGGATCTATCATGTCAGGTTGGTCTTGAAAGGCTTCGAGGGGGTCAAAGCACTACCGAGGCAGCTTGCTGCCGACATAAGCCAATCTCGCATCAGCATGCAAGATTGTGAGCAATGACCCTGTCGTCCATCTCTGTTCGAGTCGTGTCCAAACGGTGCTTACATTAATGCCATCCAAGTCAAGCCGCCACTTTGAGGACCTGCGGCGCCACCGGGCAAGCGCATTCAGATCGACGGGGGGCCCATAGTAAAGCGAGCAACCCCTAACCGACCCTCCGGGTGCCTGAAAAAGCTTTCCAATCTCGCGGTCGAGTCCGCACTCTCTGTTCTCACATGACCGGCTCGCGTATTTGTTCGAGACCCAAAGGGGAAGCCCCCACAAACCAGTTCGCCCGGTGACGTTACTGGTCAGGATCGCGGGCTGGATCGTGGCACGAGGACCCAGATTCGTGCCTGCCATTCTGTCGTCGGTATTCGCCAGGTGCCTGTACTACGGATCGCCCGGTCGTCGCCTCAGGATGCTGGCCAATCTGCATCATGCTTTTCCCGAAATGCCGCGGGAGTGGCACGCCCGCACGGCGATAACATCCTGCCGACAGAGGGTTGAGAATCGGTTTCTTGCCATTGCCCTGCCATTTCTTTCCGTCCGACGCCTCTCCGTGATGATGCATCTGAGCGAGGCGGCCCGCGAGAAGCTGGGTGAAATCTTCAGCGACCGCACGCCGACCGTGCTGGCCATACCGCAGATCGGAGCCTGGGAACTGGCCACGGTCCTCCCACTGGCCTGCCAACATCTTGAGGGCCGGCTGGCCATCCCCTACAAGCGAATCGCAAACGGTAAACTGGAATGCTGGCTTCGGCGCGGCCGGGAGCGATTCGGAGTTCGAATCCTCAGGCACGATGATGGGTTCGTCGAGGGGCTGTCCATTCTCCAAAGGAACGGTGCCTACGGCATCCTCTTTGACCAGAAGCACTCCACCCGTGGAATCCGAACGACTCTTCTGAACCGTCTGACCACCGTTTCGGAATTACCCGGTCTCCTGGTTGAGCGGTTCGATGCGCAACTGGTCGGTCTCTATACCGAGAGGATCAGTTTCTGGCACTATGCCGTTCGAATTCGATTGATCGAGTCCGATGCGGATGCCGTCGCGGTCACCATCGGGCTGAACAGGTGGCTGGAAAACCTCATCCGATCCAGCGACAGCGCCTGCGGCAGTTGGCCATGGGTGCAGGATCGCTGGGATACCGACAACCTTCCCAGGCAGGCCTTCCATCTCAACCGCAAAGAGGTCGCCGTCCTTCCCGATCAGGATCTGCCCCGGAATCGGAGGCTGTGGATTCGCCTGCCCGACGATCTCGCCCGGACATTGAGAGCAATTCCGGTGCTGCGGGCACTCAGGCAGTCCAGACCGGATGGGGCCATCACCGTGCTCGGCAGGAGACCGCTTCTTAACCTGCTGCGTCCGAGCGGTCTTTTCGAATCGGAGATCCCCCTGTCAGAACACGGAGTAAACGTTCGTCTGCTGGTTGACCTGCAACTGAAGTATCCGGACGTTTTTCTCACTTTGACCGACACGGCACGTTCCGATCTCGAAGCCTGGTTGATCGGGTGTGACCATCGTTTTGGTTTTGCCCGATCCGGGCAGGACCGTCCTCTGTTGACCGACATCTGGAAGGTGCCGGAAACCCTGGATGAGCGCACCCTGCGCGAAACCCGGTTCCTGCAGAAGTTTCTCGCCCACTTTGGGATGAGAGCGGATCCGGATTATTCGCCGATCAAGGTGGCCACGGCGCTTCCGTCCGCCTGCCGATCGTCCGGACCGGGACGAGTCATCGGCCTGCTCTGCAGCACGGACGGTGAACCGGGAGGGCGCTGGTCGATTGAAAACTGGAAAACATTGGCTGAGTTCCTGGTCCGCACCCATGCCGACCTCCATGTTCTCCTGTTGGGATCGGCCCACGACCGGGCATCGATCAAGACGGTCGTGGATCGGCTGGATGAAAACCGGTTCACTGATCTGGCGGGAAAGACAAGCCTGGAAGAACTGGCCGGCTCTCTGGCAATCTGCGACCTGGTCATCGCCACCGAATCCGCAGGCCTGCACCTGGCCAATGCGCAGGGCGTCCCGGTCATCGGCCTCTACGGGCCCGGTAACCCGATCCAAACCGGTCCGGTTTTCAATGCAGCCTGCCGGATCCTGCTGCCGCCCGGATGCCGTATCACCGGAGGGTCGCCCGTTTCGGGTATTCGCCCGTCGTCGGTGATGAAGGCGATCGAAAGGCATCTGAGCCGGATGGTCCCAAGTTAAGGGGGTTGGTCGACGTCGGGGGTCCTTTGCTGTTCGAAGGGGTCGGGGCTGAATGGCCATGTTAAGGCGAGGTCAGGATGAATTATGGTCATCTTGGCTTCGAGGGGGTCAAAGCACATATCTCGCATTGGCATGCAAGATAATGAGCAATGACCCCGTCGGCTGTTCTTCGTCGAAAATCCCCAGACCGGTGCTTAACTCAGTGCCATTCGGGTCAAACCTTGTACCGAGGCGGCTTGCTGCCGACATCATCCATCACGCATTAACATGCATGATTGCAAGGAATGACCCTGTCAGAAAAAGGGTTGCCCGAGAGCTGGCGCGCCCCACCATGGCAGCATCCCGAGTCATGCCCCTGCTCAACGTCGAAGATCTTCGAACCTACTTCCATACCCGAAACGGCGTGGTCAAGGCAGTGGATGGCGTTTCCTTCTCGGTGGACAAGGGTGAGACGCTCGGGATCGTCGGTGAATCGGGGTCGGGCAAGTCCGTCACCTGCTATTCGATGATGGGCCTGATCCCCCAACCTCCAGGGCGCATCGAGAGCGGCCGCGCAATTTTTGACGGGATCGATCTCCTGTCGTGTCCGACCCCAGTCTTGAGAAAGATCCGTGGTGATCGCATCTCCATGATTTTCCAGGACCCCATGACGTCCCTGAATCCATACCTGCGAATCTCGGACCAGCTGATCGAGCCTCTGATGACCCATAATTCCGATGCGACCAAGGACTGGGCGCTCGGATTGGCCATCGACGCGCTCAACGAAGTCGGCATCCAGGACGCGGCCAAGCGGATACACTTCTACCCCCATGAATTTTCCGGAGGGATGCGCCAACGCGTCATGATAGCGATGGCCCTGATCACCAAGCCCGAGCTGCTGATCGCGGACGAACCGACCACGGCCCTCGACGTCACCGTCCAGGCGCAGATCCTGGAATTGATCAAGCGCCTGCAGCACGAACTCGGGACGGCGGTGATCTTCATCACCCACGATCTCGGGGTGGTGGCCGGACTCTGCGACCGGGTCCAGGTGATGTACGCCGGGCGCATCATGGAAACCGCCGAAACCGAGGGTGTCTATAAACACCCGAAACATCCATACACCAAGGCCCTGCAGCAATCGATTCCGTCGCTCCAACCGAAGGGCTCCGAGCTTTTCACCATACCAGGAATGCCCCCGGATCTTTCCAGGGACATCAGAGGTTGTCCCTTTGCCCCGCGCTGCACCGAAGCGGTGGAAAGGTGCCATACCGAGCCGATCTTGCTCAAGACAGTGACTGACGGCCACAGTTCCAGCTGTCTCCGTACGCAGGCGGGCGAGATTCTGACCTGACCCTCCCCCACCCATGACGGAACCCGCCCAGACCACCGCTCCGGAAAACATCCTCGAACTTGAGGACCTGAAAACCCATTTCCCGGTCTACCGGGGCTTCATCATGAAGCGTCAATCGGGCACGGTCAAAGCCGTCGACGGCGTCTCGCTCAAGGTCCGCCGGGGAGAAGTCCTCGGGCTGGTCGGCGAGTCCGGATGCGGCAAGTCGACCCTGGCCCGCACCATCCTGCAGTTGGTGCCGACCACTTCGGGAACCGTCATCCTCGAGGGAAGGAACCTCGGATCGTTCTCCAGTCGGGAATTGAGGGAGGCGCGGACCGGATTGCAGATGATTTTCCAGGATCCCTACGCTTCGCTCAATCCACGCATGACCGTCTTCGACACCCTGGCTGAACCGATGATCGCCCACGGTCGTTGCACCCGGAGCGAGGCGACCCGGGAAGTTGTCCAGTTGATGGAGACGGTCGGGTTGGCGCCCCGGTACATGCGCTGTTACCCGCACGAATTCTCCGGCGGGCAGCGCCAGCGAATCGCGGTGGCCCGGGCCCTGGCTCTGAAGCCGTCCCTTATCATTGCCGACGAGCCGGTTTCGGCGCTCGATGTCTCCATCCAGGCACAGATCCTGAATCTTCTTTCCGAACTCACCCGCGAGATGAACCTGAGCATGATCTTCATCGCCCACGATCTGTCGGTGGTGAAGCACATCTCCGATCGAATCGCAGTCATGTATCTGGGGAAAGTGGTTGAGATCGGCGAAGCCACGAGCGTCATCGAAAACCCGCAGCACCCTTATACTCGGGCACTGGTCAGTGCGATTCCCGTTCCCGACCCCGAGATCGAACACTCGAGAAAACGGATCGTGCTGCCAGGGGATCCTCCATCGCCTTTGAATCCCCCGACGGGATGCAGTTTTCATCCGAGATGCCAGCATGCCAACGACGGATGCACAAAGACGGTTCCCGTCCTGGAAAAGACGACCGGGAGCCAGGAAGCCGCCTGTCTTCGCCTGGGCGAATTCTAACCCGGAAGCCTCACCGGTGTGGCCCGAACAGTTGTAAGAAGGTGAAGCAGAACATGATGGATTGTCAGGCCCAGGTACAGTCTGTCGGTGAGCGGGTTCGGGCCACACCTCAAACACCACAAGGGCGGATAGCTGCGTTGCGGCCCGTAACCCGCATGGTTACGCACTCGAGTGCGCGCCCATGCAGAACGCGGACCACGCCTTGCTCTGCACCCTTCTGAAGTTTGTGAGACAACCGGGCTAACTCACTTCCCGACCTTCGGGCCCTTGCCCATGAACGCCCCGAAGTGGGCCTGGCCGAGTGCCTCCGCCACCGCATCGTCCATGCCGATCAACACG
>QNAI01000030.1 GCA_003641745.1 Verrucomicrobiota bacterium
AATTCCGGTTAGCTTGGCTTCGAGGGGGTCAAAGCACATATCTCGCATTGGCATGCAAGATAATGAGCAATGACCCCGTCGGCTGTTCTTCGTCGAAAATTCCCAGACAGGTGCTTAACTTAGTGCCATTCAGGTTTGACCCCTTCGAATGGCATCAGGTCGCTGAATCTTCAGGCTTCGCGTCCTACGCCCGGACAGGATGGCAGGCAGGCCTGGCCGCTATGGACCGAACCGGATCAGGAAATCCAATTTTTCGCGCCACTAAATATTGAGATCGACCTCTGAATCCCCAACCGCTGCATCTCCGACTGCATCGCGGATCTGCTTCAATTCCCGACTCAAGAGGTGTTGGGCGGCGATGACATCAGCCCGATGCACGATCAGGTTGGCTCCTGCCTCGATCCAGCGAATGTGGTCTTCCGTATTCAATCCATCTCCGGTAGTCACGTGTATCCCGGCTCCTAGACCGGCCTTGCGAGCCCGGGAAAGTATGTCGATGACCGCGCGATCGAATTCCGGATTCGCGTAATCTTCAGGGATTCCCATCGTGGTGGAGAGGTCATGGGGGCCGATCAGGATGGCATCGAGATCGGGCACGGCCAGCAGGTCGTCCAGGTTTTCCCAGGCGGTGACACTCTCGATATTGATAATCAGCGTGTGGTCCTGGTTGTGGTTTTCAAGGTATTCAGCCAGTCGGGGCTCTGCAGGTGCTCCTTCGAGGAGTCGCTCCAGTCGTTTTCCCTTCAAGGGTCGGTATTTCACGGCACCGCGGAGCGCCTGGACTTGCTCGACCGTCTCGATGTATGGCGCGATAATGCCTTGAGCGCCGGCGTCTGAAGCAACGGTTGCGACATAGGGGTCGGGCGAGGGGATGCGCACGATGGGGGCCATCCCGTGGGCCGTATAGATCTGACACATCCACGAGAGTGCCGTGCGGTCGATGGCGATGTGCTCGGTGTCGATGAAGATGAAATCGAGACCGAGAGAGGCCAACATGTCCGGCCAGCGGGCGGCATCGGAGACCGTCATTGTGCCATAGACACGCTGTCCTGATTTGAGCGCCTTGCGAAAGTCTGAGCCGATCATGGACAGAGATGCTCGAAGTGTCTCGAAAAGGGGTCAAACCTGAATGGCGCCAAGTTAAGGCGCGGGACAGGATGAATTGCGGTCAACTTGGCTTCGAGGGGGTCAAAGCACATAGGCTGATGTCGGCAGAGTGGCTGCCTCGGTACTCGCATTGGCATGCAAGATAATGAGCAATGACCCCGTTGGCTATTCTTCGTTGGAAAACTCCAGATGCCCCCCTTAACTCAGCGCCATTCAGGATTGCCTCCCTATTGTTCTCCCTCAGTCGTGGACCGGAGTCAGAACAGGTTGGGAGATGACAAAGCGCCAGTGGCCGGGGTTGAGTTCGCTGCTGAATCCATCTTGGTGCCTGCGGAGCGTGATCCTGGTTGGGCCGGTTGCTTCGATCGATTTCCTGGTTCGGGCCGGGAGAATTGCCAGGGCAGCGGTGTTGGCCGGAACGACGAATCTGCAGACCAGTTTTGAACCGGAGATGCGCCAGGCGGATTCCGCTCGACCGTAGGGAGTTTCATGCCAGGCGGAGGCGCGGGTCAGTCCCCCTCCGGGTCGGGGTTGGAAGTGCAACCTCTTGTAGCCGGGGGAAGCGTAGCCTAGGCCGGCGACCTTCCGGTAGAGCCAATCACCGACCGCTCCGAAGGCATAATGATTGAACGAATTCATATCCACGGGGCCAAAGCCGTCCTCCGGGGTCCAGCTGTTCCAGCGTTCCCACATGGTGGTGGCACCGTTCTTCACCGGCATGAGCCAGGATGGGTAGTTCTCGTTAAGCAGGAGCCGGCAGGCGATATCGTGGGCTCCATGTCGGGTCAGGACGGGGCAGAGAAAGGGCGTGCCGATGAATCCGGTCGAGAGATGCCAACCGCGTTTTTCAATCGCCCGCTTCAGATGGGAGATCGCGGCCGGGCGGAGTTTTTCCGGAAGCAGGTTGAAGGCAAGCGCCATGCAATACCCGGTTTGGGTGTCTCCGGAGAGTCGTCCCGAAGGTGCAACGTACTGGTGATTGAAGGCCTTCACGATCCGGGCGTGCAGTCGACGCAATCGTGCGGCGTCTTTCTCTTGTCCCAGCAGATCCGCGCAGCGAGCGGTCAGGTTGGTTGAGTGGGCGAAGTGGGCCGTGCCGAGCATGTCGCAGGGAGTGGGCGCCCAATTGGATCGGACTGCCTCTGTGGCCACCCAATCGCCGTAGTTGGTATCTGGACGGATGAGATTTGAACTTGTGCGTTCCTGGTAGTCGATCCACCGGAGCATCGCGTCATAGTTTTCCCGCAGGATGCCGAGGTCGCCCGACCGTTCGTAGATTACCCAGGGGATGATGACACCGGCGTCCGCCCAGGCGGCGTTCCCCAGCCAGGACCATTCGGGTTCCGGGCGGAGACCTGATTTGCTCAGAACATCGGGAGCGACATCGGGAAAAGCGCCCTCGGCGCTCTGGCCATCCCGCAGATCGTGACAGTATTTCCGCAGGAAGGCCGTTGAGTCGAAATTGAAGAGGGCGGTGGGGGTGAAGACCTGGGCGTCGGCGCTCCAACCGAGGCGTTCGTCGCGTTGCGGGCAATCGGTTGGGACATCGAGGAAGTTACCGCGCTGACCCCACTGGATATTGCTCTGCAACTGATTGATAAGCGGGTGGGAGCAACTGAAGTCGCCGGCCGGTTCGAGATCACTGGACCAGGCCAGGCCGGTGAGAGTGGATTTCGCGGGACGACCTTTCAAACCGGTTAATTCGACGTAGCGGAATCCGTGAAAGGTGAACTTGGGCTGCCATTCCTCGGTCCCGGTTCCTCGGCAGGTATAGGTGTCGGTCGCCGGGGCGCCCCGTAGATTCTCCGTGTAGATTGAACCGTCGGCCTGAAGCATTTCGGCGTGACGGAGGGTCAGCCGGGTGCCGCGTGGTTGGCGGATTCTGAGACGGGCAACACCGGCGATATTCTGTCCGAGATCAAACACCCAGAGACCCGGTCTTGGCTGGGTAAGCTTCCGGGGGGGGAATTCCTCGACAGTACGGACCGGTGGGAGAGCTTTTGCGGTAAGGTTGATGTCGGGCGGGTGGGGGGTCGGAGCCACCGGCTTCCAGCCGCGGTTTGAGCCGGATTCGGGGCCCGACCAGTCAGTGACCTCACGACGGGCATCGTAGACTTCGCCTTCATAGAGGCCGGCCGAGGTGATCGGGGATCGACGGCACTGCCATTTCCGATCGGAGGCGATCCATTCGATTCGTCCATCCCGATGCTTGATGCGCAGGGCGGCAAGGAGTGACGGTTTATCCCCGTAGTATCCTTTTTTGCTGCCCATAAGCCAGCTGCAGGCCCAGCCGTCGGCCAGCCATGACCCCAGGGTATTCTCACCGGGTTGTATCCGACCGGTCACATCATAGGTCGAGTATTCGATCCGCTTATTATAGTCGGTCCATCCGGGGGCGAGGTGATCCTGCCCGATACGTTTACCGTTGATCCAGGGTTCGAACCAGCCCCTTGCAGTAATGTAAAGGCGGGCGGACTTGGGTGGCTCGGCCAGTGAGAACGAGCGCCGCAGGAGCCAGGCGGGGTTGGGTTGGCTCTTCCTGGGTTCTGCCGCTTCGATCCAGACGGACGGCCATGAGTGGCCGAGAAATCCGGTTTCGAACCAGGCGGGTGCGGATGCTCTGCCCGCCTTCCGGTCGCCATCCCAAACCTGAACTGTCCACCAGTAGCGGGTGTGAGATCTCAGTTCCGGTCCCTTATAGGAAACCAGGTGGGAATTCGCTGAGAGCACTTTCCCGGTATCCCAGATGCCTTCGTGACCGGAGCGCGCCTTTGCGGATGAAAACGCAACGATCAGCCGGTAGGCCGTTTGAACGGCCGAGCGTCCGGAGCCCTTCAGTTTCCAGGAGAAACGAGGGGTCGGTATGTCGAGTCCGAGGGGAGAGGTGAGGTGTTCGACGCGGAGTGACAGTGGAGTCATGGAGAAACGTATAGAGGTTCGTTTGGCCTCTGCACGTCGATTCTTGCCTCCACCACTGCAAATCCCCGCATCAGTGAATACAGCTGATTGTGCCTTCACCTGAGGACGAGCCAGGAAGTTCCTTCAGGTCGAAGACGTCGCGCCCCTGCCTTTGTGCCATTCAGGTTTGACCCCTTCGAATGGCATTCAGGTGAGCCGATCGGGGAAAGAACTTATTTGGGACACTAGAACTTACCGCCCCAGGTCAGGGAAATCATATCCTGGCGTAACTGGGAGGTGACCCCGGAAACGTCTATCCAGTTCGACTTGTAGGAAAATCTGATGACAGAGCGATCACTGATATCCCAGCGCAGGCCGACCCCCGCGTAGTAGGTGAAGAACCAGTCTGAGTAGACCGGATAGGCCCAATAACACCACCAACCCCAGTAATAGTCGGGAATGCAGACGTATTCGGGATCTGCGTTGGGAACGTCGGTTTCGAGGTAAGTGAACCCGAGCCCGGCTGATATATAAGGTGTCAGCGGGCCTTCCAGCAGATTGTATTCGAAGCCCGCGGTGATGCCCCATTGGCGCATGCTCTGGCGCAGCTTTGAGTCATCCTCGCTGCTGGTGCCATTAAAAGTCGAATTCGCGAAAAGGAGGTCGCCGCCTACAAAAAGGTGATTGTTGAGGTGATAACCGCCCCCGAGGGTGAAGCCCCAGTCGTCCTCGAAGTCGAGTTTGACCGGCGCATAATCAAGCGAGGTTGATCCCTCTCCGATATAGGTGCCTCCGATATAGAACTCGGAGAGGCCCCAGCGGGCGGCGCTGGTGTTGACGCTGGTGTTGACCTGTGCATGCATTGCGGCCGGGAGGAGGACCGAGACGGTGATCAGAAGGGCGCCGAGGATCGCCGGCAGCGCAGACGTTCGTGTGTAATGTGTTCGTTTAGTCATGGGTCGTGAAATCTGGGATAGTATGAATGTGGCGGTCACTCCGTGGGTCAAGTCAAGACGATTCAGTTCAGGAATGCGCTCGACGTCGACCCGTATGGTCGGGTGAATAGGTGCGAACTGAATGTGATGAGCCCGGAATTCAATAGTCAATTTCGCCCGGTTCCCGACTCCCGCCATGTCAGCCGGGGTTTGCCTCTTCCGACCGAGGGCTACAGCGACCAGCCCTACATCATCAAAACGGACGACGGCGCCTGGCTCTGTGTTTTCACCACGGGCAGCGGGCACGAGGGACAGCCCGGCCAGCACGTGGTGACCAGTCGGAGCGTGGATCGGGGGCGAACCTGGGATTCCTGTGTTGATGTTGAGCCCGCGGATGGTCCTGAAGCCTCCTATGCCGTCCTGCTGAAGGCTTCGTCCGGCCGGGTTTTTTGCTTCTACAACCACAATACGGACAATGTCCGCGAGGTCGTGGCAGACGATCCACCGTATGCGGGCGGAATCTGCCGGCGGGTCGATTCGCAGGGGTACTTTGTCTTCAAGTTCAGCGATGACCACGGCAGGAGCTGGTCGGCGGAAAGATATCCGATCTTCGTCCGGGAGTCGAAGATCGACCGTGAAAACCCCTACGGAGGAAAGATTCGGTTCTTCTGGAATGTCGGGAGACCCTTTCGGCACGAAGGATCGGCCTATGTCTCGCTGCACAAGGTCGGCGGCCTCGGGGAAGGCTTTTTCACCCGCTCGGAAGGATGGCTATTGTGTAGTGAAAAACTGGATACTGCAGACGATCCTCGGAAAATCCGGTGGAAGACTCTGCCTGAAGGCGAGACCGGCCTGTGCACTCCCCCCGGCGGCGGGCCGATTGCCGAGGAACAGAGTTATTCGGTGATGAGTGACGGCTCGTTCTTCAGCGTTTATCGGTCGATCGACGGGCATCCGGTCTGTGCCTACAGCCGCGACCAGGGGAGGAGTTGGTCGGAACCAACCTATATGGCGTATCCGGATGGGCGCCTGATCAAGCATCCCCGGGCGGCCAATTTCGCCTGGCGATGCGAAAGTGGGAAATACCTGTATTGGTTTCACAACCACGGAGGGAGATGGTATGAGGACCGCAATCCGGTATGGCTCTGTGGAGGTGTGGAGCGGGAGTCGCCGGAAGGTCGAGTGATCGCCTGGAGCCAACCCGAGATTGTGCTCTATGACGATGATCCATTTGTGCGAATGAGTTATCCCGACCTGGTCGAGGATCGGGGGCGGTTTTTCCTGACAGAGACCCAGAAGCATATCCCCAGGGTGCACGAAGTTGAGCCGGATCTGATCCGGGGTCTGTGGGGGCAATTCGAGGCGCCGATCGAAAGCATTGACGGCAGGGTGCTCGATCTGGATCTCGAGGAGGGGCGGTCGCATACGATCGAGATGCCACGACTGCCTGCGTTTCTCGGGAGGGACATCGGTCGACCCGATCAGGGAACGGGTGACTTCCGACGAGGCGTCAGCCTGGGTTTCCAGATCTGTCGGCCGCTCTCGGACGGGACACTCGTCTTGATGGATTCACGGGCTCGGGACGGGAGGGGCGTGATTCTGAGTGTCGATGCCAAAGGAGGGTTGGAGATGCTGTTTTCAGATGGCCGCACCCGTGTCTCCTGGAAAACGGAGGATGGGGTCCTGAGGGAGAGCGTCATCCAAAATGTCACCGTGATCCTGGATGGCGGACCCAGGATCATCAGCATCGTGGTCGATGATCAGCTCTTGGACGGTGGCCGCGACCGCCAGTTCGGGTGGGGTCGGTTCAGTCCCCATTTTCGGGGAATCGACGGGCGCCGGGAGGCCGGGATCGGCCCGGGTATCCGGCGATTCTGGATTTACGACCGCACGGTGCGGATCTCGGAGACCGTTTCACATCATCGGTGGTTGGAGCGAAGTTTGAAGGTGGACGGTTGAAGACTCCTCAAGATTGCAGGGCTTCATCGAGGGCCGAATCCTTTCTGCATTCCTAATTCTTAACTCTTAACTCATAAGTTCCAACTCTCCCTCGGGCAGGATCTGCGCAGAACATGCCAAGGGGTGCGAAGCGGTTTCTGAGTATTAGCTCTATTCTGGAGGCATGGCTGCAAAGCTAATAGATCTTGGCAGACTGAGTCGTGCTCACCTGCTGTTTTTGGAAATCGCCTGGGTGGTCATCATCGCCAAGTGCATTGCGGTTGCCTGGGCGGTGAATCACTGGAGCATACCGATCAACGCTGCCTGGGTCATCGTGCCCACCCTGATCTTTGCGGCGGTGGTGACCCTGCTTACGATATCTTCACGCGAATAGGCGATTCCGCCAGATAGTCTTCAGTAATTTTTTTTGGTCAGGTTTGACCTTGGCCCCGGGCTGATTCACTGATGCTTTCCTGCGGTTCTTTGGACCGTCGGAGGACCAGGGTGACGGCGTCCGCCGCCCGAGCTCAGATCGGGATCGGTTGGCCATTTGTCCCATCGCGATCCTCCGTCAGTGAAAATCGGAGCAGTAAGAGATATGACCAAGAAATTTCTATTAGCCGGATTCTGTTTGCTCGTCATCGTTGGGGTACTCGGAGGGATCAAGGTAATGCAGATCAAAGCCTTGATCGCGTCGGGAAAGAGCTTTTCTCCCCCTCCTGAGTCAGTCACCACGGCGGTGGCCGAGGCAGCCCTCTGGCAACCCCGGCTCAAGGCGGTCGGCTCGGTGGCTGCGGTGCAGGGCGTTCTGGCCAGCGCCGAGTTGGCAGGCACGGTGACTGAGATCGCCTTCCGGTCCGGGACCGAGGTTGAGACCGGTGATATCCTGATTCGGCTCGACACGTCGATCGAAGAGGCTCAGCTGGCAGCGGTTGAAGCCGAATTGGAATTGGCCGAACTGAGTTTGAAACGGGCCCGTGAACTGCGTCAGACCCGGTCCAATTCCCAGGCGGATCTCGATGCGGCCCTGGCCAAGCAGAAAGGAGCGGAGGCCCAGGTGCGGAACACCCTGGCCGCGATTGAGAAGAAAACGGTTCGGGCGCCTTTTTCCGGTCGGTTGGGGATCCGACAGGTCGATCTTGGTCAGTTCCTGGGCAGTGGCGAACCTATCGTTTCGGTCCAGTCCTTTGAACCGATCTATGTGGATTTCTGGATGCCGCAACAGAACCTGGCCAAGCTGTCGGTAGGGCAGACAGTCCAGGTTACGGCGGACACCGCCCCTGACATTCTTCAGGAAGGGCAACTCACCACGATCAGTCCGGAGGTCGATGCGACGACTCGTAATGTTCGATGTCGTGCCACCTTTTCGAATTCGGAGGCTATCCTGCGCCCGGGCATGTTCGTCGAGGCGACCATCATCCTGCCCGAGGAAGAGGAAGTTCTCAGCATTCCGGCGACCTCGGTGATTTTTGCCCCGTATGGGAATTCCGTTTTTGTGATCAGAGAGAAGGAGGATTCCGAGAGCGGCGAAATCGCCTCGATTGCGAATCAGCAGTTTGTTCGACTGGGCGAGCGGCGGGGCGATTTTGTATCGGTGATTTCAGGACTGGATCCTGGGGATACGGTGGTGACGAGCGGGGCCTTCAAGTTGCGGAACGGGGTGAAGGTTGTCATTTTCAACGACCTGGCTCCGGAGGCTGACCTCGCTCCCACACCGGCGGATTCCTGAACCGGCTCCCGTATCCAACCCTGCATCGGAGATTCCGAATGAAGTTTACCGACCTTTTCGTGCGCCGACCGGTCCTCGCTGTGGTGATCAATCTGGTCATCATCGTGGCTGGTCTTCAGGCCATTCGCTCACTCAATGTCCGCCAGTTTCCGCGGAGCGAGAACGCTTCGATCACCGTGACCACGGTTTATGTAGGGGCGAGTTCCGATCTGGTGCGCGGTTTTATCACCACGCCGCTGGAGAGGGCCATCGCCGCGGCTGACGGGATCGAATACCTCGAATCCAGGAGTTCCCTGAGCGTATCCACGATCACGGCACGCCTCAAGTTGAACTACGATTCGACCAAGGCGTTGGCGGAAATCAGCTCCAAGGTCGACCAGGTGCGTGGTGACCTGCCCCCGGAGGCGGAGGTACCCATAATCAATATCGAGTCGGCGGACAGCCAGTTTGCGTCCGCTTACCTGAGCTTCGCCTCGGATATCCTGAAACAGAACGAGATCACGGACTACCTGGTGCGGACGATCCAGCCCAGGTTGTCCGCCATCGAAGGTGTGCAGCGGGCGGACATCCTCGGCGCCCGCACCTTTGCCATGCGGGTCTGGCTGAAACCGGAGCGGATGGCGGCCTATAATATCAGTCCCGTCCAGGTGCGCCAGGCGCTTGCGGCCAACAATTACCTCGCTGCGATCGGACAGACCAAGGGTTCACTCATCCAGGTCAACCTGACTGCCAATACCGATCTTCGTTCAGTGGGGGAGTTCAAGCGTCTGGTGGTCAAGCAGCACGGTGGGGCCATCGTGCGGTTGGAGGACATCGCGGATGTGGCCCTCGGCGCCGAAAGCTACGATGCCGAGGTCCGTTTTTCCGGTCAGGCCGCGGTCTTCATCGGAGTCTGGGCCCTGCCCAACGCGAATGCCCTCGATGTCATCCGAAGGGTCACCAAAGAGATGGACGCGATCCAGAGGGATCTGCCGGTCGGGATCGAGGGAACCGTGGCCTATAATGCGACCGAGTATATCGAGAACGCCATTCAGGAGGTGATCAAGACGCTGTCGGAAACCCTCCTGATTGTGGTCATCGTCATCTTCCTCTTCCTCGGGTCGCTGCGCTCGGTCCTGGTCCCTCTGGTGGCCATTCCGGTCTCGTTGATCGGGGCGGTGTTCCTGATGCAGATATTCGGTTTCACCATCAACCTGTTGACGCTGTTGGCGGTGGTCCTGTCGGTCGGACTGGTGGTGGACGACGCCATCGTGGTGGTGGAAAACGTCGAGCGGCATCTTCGGGAGGGACAGAAACCGTTCGACGCAGCGATCCTGGGGGCGCGTGAATTGCTCGGTCCGATCATCGCGATGACGATTACCCTGGCCGCGGTTTATGCGCCGATCGGATTGCAGGGCGGCCTGACCGGGGCGCTCTTTCGGGAATTCGCCCTGACTCTGGCCGGAGCGGTCATGATTTCCGGAGTGGTCGCGCTGACCCTTTCGCCCGTGATGTCGGCCAAGCTGTTGCGGGCCGAGCGCGAGGACAGGGGGTTTTCCGGCAGGATCAACCGGGATTTTGAACGGGTGAAGCGACTTTATGGACGACTTCTTGACGGCACCCTCAATATGCGGCCCGTCATTTACACGGTGTGGCTGGCGTTGAGCGGACTCGCCGTGGTGCTTTTCATGCAGTCAGCCAAAGAACTCGCACCGACCGAGGACCAGGGGGTTGTGTTCGGGATCGTGAATACGCCGGCCAATTCGACGCTGGATCAGATGATTACCTACACGGAAGCGGCCCAGCAGGCATTTGAAAGCATCGAAGAGTACAGTCATTCCTTCCAGATCACTTTTGCGGCCGGCGGGTTCGGCGGCATGATTGTCGAGCCTTGGGGAGACCGGGACCGGACCATCTTCCAGATCCTACCCGAGGTACAGGGCAAACTGCATGTTATTCCGGGCATCCAGATGTTCCCGGTGCTGCCGCCGGCCCTGCCGGGCGGTGGTTCCTTCCCGGTTGAGTTCGTTCTCGCTTCGACCGCCGAGAGCGAGGAAATACTCGAATTCGCCCATCAACTCCAATTGAAGGCGGCCCGGAGTGGAATGTTCGTTTTTCCGCCCCTGATCGACGTGAAGATAGACCAGCCGCAGACCGAGGTGGTGGTCGACCGCGACCGGGTGGCCGAACTTGGGCTCAACCTGCGGCAGGTGGGTGGTGATCTTTCGGCCGCGGTGGGGGGTAACTTCGTCAACCGGTTCAATATCGATGGGCGCAGTTACAAGGTGATCCCCCAGGTAAAACGGATCGAACGCCTGAACCCGGACCAGTTGACGGATATCTATGTGACGGGTCCTAACGGTCAATTGGTGCCGCTGAGCACGATTGCGACCCTCCGGGACACGGTTCAACCCAGATCACTGCACCGGTTCCAGCAGTTGAATGCCGTGAAAATCAGCGGGGTGTCCACCGTGCCTTTGGACCAGGCGCTGACCTATCTTGAGGATGAGGCGGCCAAGATCCTGCCCACCGGCTATGTGATCGATTATACCGGCGAGTCGCGGCAGCTGAGAAAGGAGGGCAATACGTTTCTTCCCGCCTTCGGACTCGCTGTGATTCTGATCTTCCTGGTGCTGGCCGCCCAGTTCAACAGCTTCCGCGATCCCTTTGTCATCCTCTTTGGCTCGGTGCCGCTGGCCATGTTCGGCGCGTTGACCTTCACCTTCCTTAAAATGCCCGATCCGAACCTGCCCTTCTTTACAGATGGATGGACCACGACTCTGAATATCTATTCCCAGGTCGGACTGGTGACCCTGATCGGCCTGGTATCGAAGAACGGCATCCTGATGGTGGAATTTGCCAACCAGCTTCAATTGAAGGGGATGCCCAAATTGCAGGCCATTCGGGAAGCGTCCATGACCCGGCTCCGACCGATTCTGATGACGAGCGCAGCGACCATCTTCGGTCACTTTCCGCTCGTCCTGGTGACGGGAGCCGGGGCGGAGGCCCGGAACAGCATCGGTCTCATCATCGTGGCCGGCATGTCGGTTGGGACGATCTTTACGCTCTTTGTCGTGCCTTCCCTCTATGTATTATTTGCCAGGGACCGTTCCGTGAGCGGAGCGCCGGAAGGCGAGCGGGAGGAAGTGGCGAAGTCTTTGACGTAGTTAATTGTTAGATACACAAGAACAGACCGCGGTGCTACGTAGGGCCTATGTAGGACCTACATAGTTCCTACATAGTTGCTACATAGGTCCCAGGCAGGAACCAATGAGAAGCAGGGTCAATCGTAACATGTGCGTAAAGCTCTATTGCCCAGTCGTACCACGGGGCAAAGGCCGTCGACTGCCTCAAGGCGATGCTTCCGCTGGATAAAACGATTCCCTATGCCCGGAACACCGGCTCCCCAAATTATGAACTCTGACTCCTGCTTCCGCTGATCCTACAAGCCAGCAGAACGCTCTCAGCATGGTCGGATCAGACAACTGAATCCGCCAGCAGGTGAATACTTTACCTTTGACGTTTGACCCCTTGGGGTGGCTTACCTTTGACGTTTGACCCCTTGGGGTGGCTCTATGGTTGGGTAGCCATCTTCAGGTTGTTCGCGACCGCCTGAAGCTTTTTGTCAGCGCTCCAGAGTACGCTCCCGGCCAACTCGCATGATGCGAGGAGGTGGGCGTCAATAAGACCTATGCCGCAACCCATGACTCGGTGACGTTCGATAAAGAAAAGGATTTCATCATCGTCTGCCCTTGGGGCGAATGGAAGAGCATGCAAGAGTGCGACGATCCTCTTCCAGTTGGCCAGATTCCCACAAGCCAACTCGCCGATCACAAAAGAGTGGACCAGCACCTCTTCGTGTTCAAGGAGTTCGGATAGCTTGCGCTCCCTCGCGCGGAAGTGATTGATCCACACGGAAGTGTCAACCAAGACCACTACGCGGTTTTCCTTCGCGGAATCGGCCTGGCATTCTTCTCGCTACCGCCAAGGGCAGCAAGCCGCTGGGCACTCTTGCGGGCGACCAATGCTTCCAACCCCATTCGAACCAATGCCGTCTTTTCTTTCACCCCGGTCAAACGGGAAGCTTTCTCCAGTATCGAATCATCGATATTGAGCGTTGTTCTCATACATATAGTGATGCATGTTTGGCATGCATCTGTCAAGACGCTCGTTTGCTCCACACCAACCGCCGCACTGGACTCGGTGCATCATCGGTCACCCATCAGGCGTATTTTCCGTCACCGTTGTTGACCCGTGCTGAAGCAGCCATCCGGCATCTCTCAAGAGTCAAGCAATGACCCCATTGGATCGCATGCTTTGGGAGAGATTCCCCTTCGGGGTGGCGATGCACGGATGGAAGTGGTTGCTCATGAGCACAAAGGCAAAAAGGTCCCAGCCGAAGCGCTCACATCCCTCCCACAGAACCTCTCCGAAGGCGACCTTGGTCCCCTCGCTCTCAAAGATGACGGATCGATAATTGCCTCGGTTGAGGACGTGGTAGAGGCCGTCCGCCGTCTCGATGCGATTCTTTCGGGCCATCAGACCAGAATGCTCTCTTCAGATTGGCAAATATGAGATATGAACGCTGACCCGAATGGCACGAAGTTAAGCACCGGTCTGGGAATTTTCGACGAAGAACAGCTGACGGGGTCATTGCTCATTATCTTGCACGCCAATGCGAGATATGTGCTTTGACCCCTCGAAGCCAAGTTGACCGGAATTCCTCCTGGATACCCCTTAACTTAGTGCCATTCAACGCTGACCCCTTTCCAGGACTCCAACCACAAACTACACGGCCTGACCCCATTGGATCCCTCTCGAGTGGCGGTGGACAGGGCTGAACCAGACCTCTAAACCCACCTTGCCTGTTTCAAAGCCTACCCGATGTCTTCGGTTAATACTTTTCAAGCTAATGGGGGTGGACGAACGGGCTGGCGGGTTCCATGCTCTCCAGGCGGTGAACAGATGAACCCGATTCAACCGGGACGGGTTTGCGACCGATCAGGGAAATGCAAATGAAGACAACGATACAGATACTCACCATCATGCTCGTCGGAACCCTCGTGGCCTCGGCCGACAAGGCGAAGGAGGCCGAACTCTGGGCGGCGACCTCAAAGAATATCATGGGTTCGGTGGAGGTGAAAGCGGACGCACGGCTCGCCCTTGTTCAGGAAGCCTTCGAAGCCGTCCTGACCGAGATGGACTACACGAAGACCAAAACCAGGAAGAAAGAGGTCGAGGCCGTCCTGACTTTTCGAGGGGCGGACGACGAGAAGATCACCCTCAAGCTCAAGGAGTTCCCCGAATTTACCAATATCAAGATCCGTATCGGATGGACGGGGAACGGACCGCTCTCTCGGAAGATCCTTGAGAGGGTCTATCTGCGGCTCTGATGGCTTGCCCAAACCCGCGGTGTTCTCTTCCATTGGCGAGTCATGCCCAAGGTTCTAGCCGCATTTGCCCACCCGGATGATATTGAGTTTCTGTGTGCCGGGACCTTGGCGCTCCTGGTGCAGGCCGGTTGGGAGTTGAGGTGCAGCACGCTTTCCGGCGGAGATCTCGGTTCTCCATCGGGCACTCGAGAAGCCATCCGGAATCGACGGCTGAAGGAAGCGGCCACCGCGGCCGAATCCCTTGGCGGATCCTATGCCTGGGCCGGTCTGGATGATTTTGGCATTGTCTATGACCGCGATTGTCTTCGAAAGGTCACCGATGTGGTTCGGGGATTCGCTCCGGATATCGTGATCACTCATTCTCCCGACTGCTACATGCTGGACCACGAGGAGACTTCGCGTCTTGTCCGGATGGCTTGTTTTGCGGCCGCTGTTCCCTTATACGAAACGGGCAACCCTCCGATGAGTACGGGGGTGCCGGCACTCTATTACAGCGATGCAATCGAAGGAAAGGACAAGTATGGCCGACCGGTCATGGCTGACTTCTACATCGACATCGCGTCGACTCTTGAGGCCAGAACGAAGGCGCTGGCCTGTCACGAGAGCCAGCGCGAATGGCTGCGATCGCATCACGGGATCGACGACTACCTGTTGGGAAGCAAGAAGATGGCACAGATGCACGGAGAGAGGTGCGGCGCAATCTACGCCGAAGGATTTCGGCAGAATCTTGGACACGGCTACCGACAGGAAAACATACTGGGTAAGGCCCTTCACCGGCACCTTCGGTTTCGTGGAAAGCCGAAGGGTCCCCTGGAGAAAACGTAATCATGTCACGAAGAAAGAGCACAATCGCGGAAGGCTGGTGGGATTTTACAACGCTTGAACCCGATGTTCTGGCGGACGCGGCATGCCTGTCGGCGGTCGATCTGGAAGGGCTTTCGCGGCCCGGTTTCCGGGTCGTCTTCTATGATACCCTGGAGGAGTTCTATCTGGCGGAGGCGCTCGAGTATGTGAACGCCTGGCGACAGGCAACTGCATCCGAGCCGGTCGGCATTTGCGGTCCGGTCGGTCCGACTGAGCAACTGCCATTGGTCGCCCGCCTGGTCAATGACCTTGGACTGTCGCTCAAACATGCTCATTTCTGGGGTATGGACGAGTGGTTTCTCGATGGGCGGGAGGCACCACCGGATCATCCTCTTTCCTTTGCCCGGGCCGATCGGGAGCTGTGCTTTGACCGGATCTCGCCGGAGCTGGTCATGCCGAATGAGCATCTGCATTTCCCTGAGGCCGAAGCGGGTGCCTATGAAGAGTCGTTCGACCAGATTCGGTGCGCCATCATGCAGGGAGGGCAGGGTGAAGTGAAGCATTGGGCGTTCAATGATCCGGTGCGCCGGGAAGGCGATTACACCGATCATCCACCGTCGCCGGGCGATTACCGTAAACTGAAAACTCGCGTCGTCGACCTGCATCCCCTGACCCTGATTCAGAATGCGCGGACGTCCGGTGGTGGCAACCTGCCGCTGGTTCCACGCCAGGCGGTGACGGTTGGGCCGGTTGAGACCTGGAAGGCCGAGAAGGTCTCCATCTGGCAGGCTGGCGGCCATGATACGCCATTTGGCATGAGACTGACGGCCCTTATGATTTCGAAACGCCTGGCGGATTCGAGCGTGCCTATGTCGCTCCTGGCGGCGCATCCCAATGTGCAGTTCAACTACTTCCGCGGCGGCATCGGGACGTGTGAGGCGGAGATGCACTGATTGGACGGTCTCGGGCCGGCGTATGTTCCTCCATCTGTGCGGTCGCGCTGGCTTGTCCCGGCGTAGCTATGCGTAGACGGAAGCACGACCCTCCACGACTTTGTTATGGGGGACACGCCGTGGCGGTCAAAGATACACCTGTATTCAGGTTCCTGACACTCAGTTGTTCGGAAATTGCGTCCACCCGGACGGTGCCCTGCCCGGTCTTTATCGTCCATCGAGCAGGGTTCGTCTCTTGCCAAAGGGATGATTCTTCGCCGGGCCCTGCCACCGAGAACAGGCTCAGGAGGCGAACCGTGCTGCCCGTGGTCTGTGTTTCGATGAAGCTCTCGTTTTTCTGAGTCTGCAGTTCGCCCAACCGATTCCGGTCGTAGGGGGCTTTGTAGACATGTTGACCGCGGTGATGAGAAAGTCTGCCTCCCGTAAGATTGACCACCCTGGCGGTCAGCCTGGCTCGTTGGCCCTGAACCAGGAACGCACCATGGTCGGTTGGTTCGCAACGATCGACCGTGTGCCACTTCAGGGTGATCCCCTCGGGATGCTCAAGGTCGATCCGATCCATAACGATCACGATTCCGGGAAAGAAATGAATTACGGTTCGAACGATGGATCGAACATCATGGTAGGCGGCGGTTGTATCCAGAACCCACCAGGCGCCGTTGTCCCGGTCGAAAAATGAGTCGACGATCCGGCCTTGAGCGTCCGGTGTCATGCGCAGTTCGCGGCCACCGACCATGGGGATATTGTGACCGAAGCCCGAATAGTTATAGAATTCATGGATCCGGTCATGGAACTCATGACTCGGGTAGAGACAGGAACCGAGATCGATGATCAGGGGTTCTCCGTATCCGTCGATACAGACCTGTCCGACGTCGTTGTGGGCGTGGTTCACCTCCCGACCCGCCTTGCTCGTGACCATGCAAGCAGTGGTGGTGGGGTTCCAGTCGGTCCGGCTGCTGATGCACTTCCCGTAGGTGTGGTAGGCATGGCCGAGTGGCGTTGATCCCTCAAGTGGCTCGGCCGGCACGGTGTCGTCGTAGAAGAGGGTGGCGTGGACGTCGTGCCGCATCTTTTGCTCGGCCTCGTGGTGGTGGACGAAAAACCATTGGAGGACGGGGTCACGGGTTGCAGCGGCGACGGCGGCGAAATACTGGGCGGCGACCGGCCGACCGCGATGGGCATCACCAAAGGGTACGGTATTTCCAGGCGGGGAGGTGAGGTGCATGACCCATCGACAGGCGTCCGGGAAAGGCCCGGATACCAGCTCGTTTTCCCTGTCCCGGGTATGATAACGGTAGCTGGTGAAGAAGGTCACCAGGAGCTGGATGGCTCCGGCATAACCGACGCTCTCGTTGAATTCGCCTTCTGGTCCGTACGCCTTGAGGCAATCGCGCATGATGGGAAGGGCGATGTCGATGAGTTCCCGCGATTGCGGATGATCTTCGCCCAGCGCCATGCCGGTCTTGCCCAGACCGCCGACCACACAGGTCGTCCAGTTGTGCCTGCTGGTCAGCCAGAATGGTTTCTGCGGAAGGCGCTCCAGGTAGGGTTGGATACCCCTGCGGTCGATGCCTTCGACCATGGTCAGTCGTTCGGACTCGCTCAAAGACGAGTGCAGCCAGTCATAGGCCAGGGATAGGTCGGTGCAGAGCATGCCGGTCCGAAGATCAACCGGAGGCGATCCTTGATGGAGGTGGGCATGGTCGCACCAGAGAGGCCAGTCCTTCAGATCGAAGAGGCACCCGATCTGCCGAAGGGCGACCGCCTTGAACGCGTCGTCGCCGGTCGCGAGAAAAACGAGGGCGGCGCGAAGAATACGCTGGCCGGCGGCAAAGCAGACCGTCCAGTCGGCATTGCTGTGGCGGGCATGGATGGCTTCCCGTTCAGGGAACTCCGATGAAGGCGTGAGCGGATCCTTGTGGAGGTCCGCCTCGGCCCGAGTCAGCACACCGGTCCAGAGGCGGTGCCCCAGACCGGACTGAATGCCTGTCTTGAACTCTTCAACGGATCGAAGTTGGCCGACTTTGTCGGAGGTCAGGTAGATATGGGGACGCATGAGCGGGTTTTGGCGGGGCAAAACCCGCTCAATGGCAGATGTGAGATGGCAGATAGCGGATGTCGATGTGCGGACCTCACCCGCGGAGGTTGTAGATAGGGCAGGGCGGGGTAGTGGATATCCAGGTTGAGGTGGAGTCTTGAGTGTCTTCGGGCCACTTTGCCGATACTCGTTTCCAGGGCACGTCGACATAGCAGCTCGACAGGCTCTCCGCAGGCGATGTGGCTACATATGTACGGCGTTAGATCTTCCCGGCCTTTTCCATATCCTCCGTGAGCTTCTTCTGGTAGACAGTCTGGGCTTCGGTATCGATCTTTGCCCGGTCTGAGAAATAGACGAGTCCCATGGCCTTGCGGGTGCGGGTATGCGATGTGTTCCCGTCCGCCCAGTGGACGGTCTTGGCATCATGCACCAGAAGGTCGCCCGGCCTGGCCGTCGTGATGACTTCATTGGCTTTGTCGTCGGTGCTCGGGAAATCGGTGATACCCTGGGAGAACCCGAGGGTATCTGTCCGGCTGTGAGCACGCATGCCTTTGAGGTGGGAACCGGTCGCGTAGCGAACGCACCCATTTTCCTCGTCAACCTCCTCAAGAGCCAACCACATGGTCAGGCCTTCACAGGGATTGATCATCCAATAATACCCGTCCTGATGGGGCGGCGTGGGCAGGCCGATCTTTGGCGGCTTGTTGAAAAACTGCATGTTTCGAGACGATGTGTTTCGGCCGAGGAGCAATTCGGCCAGTCGGGTGAAATCGCTGTCATCCATCATCTGCCGGAAAAAAGCATCGTGTTCGCACATGCGGATCAGCTGCTTCAGGGAATTCGATTGCTCCTTGTCCTCGTAGAACACATCTGTGTTCGGCAGGCCGGGCACGATTTCTTCGACGTAACGGTCCAGGTTGGTGAGCAGCGCTCTCAGCTCATCCGGGCTCAGAAAGCCGGGCAGACGGACATAGCCGTCACGGTCGTAGTCATGCTTGATCTGTTCGGCCTTGGTTCCTTCGAACAACATTGTGAATTTGGGGTTGGGGGGGATGACGGGCAAGGGTTGCCGAGCCGATGGTGTGTTTCTAGAGGGCTGTATGACGCCAATCGAGACTCAAATCACGGGCGTAGGCAACTTGTCACATTGCTCGATGGCCGAAATGAAAGTTCAAATAGAGCAGGAAGGGAATGGCGTGGCACCTGAGGCGCGATCGTCATTGACTCGTATTCTACGGTACCGATTCTTCTGGCGGATTGAACGGGAGGAACCATGAGCAATGAATTAAGGGAGAAGTATCGTGAGTTGGGTTGGGTCGTGGCCGAGGGGATTTTTTCGCCTGAGGAAGCCGATGAGATCTGCCGCGAAGCGATGGATGTCAGCAGGGAGGAGTTGAAGGGTGCGGTTGAGGGCTATGCGGCCGACCGGTCGGAGGACGGGACGCTGGCCCCGCGCAAGATCGACAATCCATTCCTGAAAAGCGCGGTATTTCGCAGAGCGGCTCTCAACGAGAAGATGAGAGGGGTGCTGGAGGGTCTGCTCGGGCGGACGCCGTTGCTGGCCCGGGATCAGATCTTCATGAAACCGCCGCGCTTTGGATCGGCCAAACCCTACCACCAGGACAATGCGTACTTTCTCTGCTCGCCGCCGGACGACGTCATCACGGCTTGGATCGCGCTCGACGATGTAGACGGGGAGAATGGCTGTCTGCGATATATCGACGGCTCCCATCGGTTGGGCCTGGTACCGCACGAACCGATCCCGGGCGAGCCTCACAACAAGGCGCCGCGGGCGGACATGGTCGACCTGAGCAGGGAGTCCCTGGGCTGCGTCCGCAAGGGCGGGGTGCTCATTCACCATGGATGGGTGCTGCACACCTCGCACCGAAACGAATCCGATCGCTGGCGCCGCGCCTACGCCACCCATTGGGTGACGGATCGCTGCACCAGCGAAGCCGGCGTCCTCGACGAGGCGATCTATAAGAGCGATCTGTATCCAGCCTGAGGGGGAAAGAGGACCGAGGGCGGAAGAGGTCGGAGATCAGCAATCAGAGGTCAGTGTCCTGTGTCAGCGGACAGGCAGTGGCTGTTCGGACCCCGTTCGAAGGGGTCAAACCTTGATTCTCGCATTGGCATGCAAGAATGCAAGGAATGACCCCGTCCGTCTATCTGGCGGTCTGATTCCAGGTGAGCCGCCAGTTGAAGATGGTCTGGTCCGTTCTGCGTCGGATCGAGACAGCCGTGCCACGCCGTCCGTCATTGGGATAGGCGGGCACGAAGGACTCGGTCCGCCGGGTGAGGCGGGAGCCGATTGATCGACGGAAAACGAGATGGCAGATGGAACCGAGTTCGAATTCCGGTGCGTCGCCTTTTTCAAGAACTTTGACCGGACACCAGGAGTGCAGGTGCCAGCGGACAAGGCGTGTTCGGCGCAGCTTGATCTCATCTCTCCCGACTATGTTCATTCCGGCGTCGATACGCAGGGTTCGCACATGCCGGACCACCCCCAGGTGGCGGAGGTAACTCGGTGTCAGGTCCATGCGAACAGTAATTTCATTTTTTTCTGAAATCACCTCCGGGCTGTCCGGGACGTAATTCTGGGCCAGGAAGTCAGGCGCCCAAGCACAGCGGTCTCCGGCCTGGCCGCGCCCGTCGACAGTGATGGTATTGTGCATTCCGGTTTCCCGGCGGTAGACCGGTCCTGGTCCGCTGGCCACGAATTGGTCACCGTACCAGAGCAGAAAGGCACCTTGGCACGGGTCTGTGTGCCCATAACCGCCCCACTCGCCTCTGGCGCGGCGGTGGGCTCCGAGTGGAGGGCCACATCGCACGGTGAGGAACTTGTCTGCCCGGCGGATGAAAATCTGGCCGGTGTCTTCGAAGATGTGAAGACCGTCCCTCAGTTTTGCAGCGCTCCGCCCGGGATCGTGCCACAGGTATTCGTAAACCCGCCTGCGCGGAGGGATATGACGGTGATCGATTCCGGCGTGTTCGCAGTCGATGAGGCGGTTGCCAAACTCCTGGGCATTCTGTGAACCGGTGCGAGCGGCGATCAGGAAGTGACACCAGCTGTCTCCTGCGATTTGGTACTGAGGGTCTCCGAAGGTAATCGCGTGCAGGCCATCGGGGGAGGTAGTGGCCGCACGAAAGCGGGAGGTCCTCGAGAAGTTGGGTGATGTTTTCCAGAGGTCTTCACCCGTGCATTGGCGGAAAAGCTCCAGCCAGCGCAGGATGAAACCGTATTCATAGACCCAGAGGTTGATTCCATGCGGGTAGGCGCCGTCGGGTGGCAGCATTTTGAGGACGAGGCCGAATGCGCCGCGAAGTTCGGCGGCCCACAAGCGGGCGTCGGGATCGTCCTCCCACATGAGAAAGCTGTAGGCGAGGAGACCGAGTCCGCATCCCAGGTAGTGAGCCTGAGCATAGTCCCGGCGATCGGGTCCGAGATGGTCCCGGCAGATGGCGGCCATCTTGCGCAGGGCCTGCTGCCCGGACGTTCGTTCCCGGGATGAAAGACATGAGTGAAGCCAATCGTAGGCCAGGCACCCGATGAACAGTGACTCGCCGCTCTGCGTGTCGACACCCATGGGCGGATACCCCTTTCGACTGGCTGTCCGGAGATAGCGAAGAAGTGCGTTCCTGGCCGCCTTGACAGATCGATCACTCGGATCAGCCAGTGCGAGCAGGGCGCGCACAAGCACAAGGTCTTCCGGTGAGAGCCGTTCGGAACCGGCCAGGGCTTTTGATTCCGCGGACACCTCGAAGGGAAGATTCCCAGCGGCCAGAAGCTTCACCAGCCGTTCGAAATGGGGGCGGTGGGTGGATCGGCGTCGTTCGCGGATGGACCGAAGGGCCTGGTGGTCGAAGAGAAGTCGCGGATGTCTGCCGACAAGATCCGGTCGAAGTTGTACCGGGTGAGCGGGCGCCGGTCCAATCCCGCCCGGGAAGAGCCGACCGGTCAGCGGATTGAGTCTGGGGTCGTCTACGGTGAGGGTGATGTTTCCGCCGGAAGCCTTCGCCAGCACGAAACAGGCTCGCAAGCGGCGAGTGGGCTCCTCGTCGCCGAGGAAAAAAAAGCGGCCGGGAGCGGTCTGACCATCACCTTCGAGCTGGATCGTCGGCAGTTGGGGAATCTCTCGCCAACCGGGCCAGGGGCCGATGCGTTGTCCGGGTGGTGCGGGATTGAATTCGAAATTTGGAAAGGTGTAACGTGTTCCGGGGCCAGGCCGTTGGGCGAAGCAGAAAAAGGGGCGCAGATACCCGGGTGGCAGTTTGAAGGTGACCTCAATCTGCACGATACCGCTCCGGGGCGGCAGACCGGTCAGGCGGAATCGCCCCGGAGCCAGACGGGCGAAAGTGATCAAATCGACGTGACTCACGGCTCGGCCTTTCCGCACGGCAGGCGGCTGAGCTCGACATCGTCGAACCAGACCGATCCCCGACCTTTGAACTGGAGAAGCAGGTGCACCCGGTCGGGCCCAGGCTGAATCGAGGGGGTGACCACTTCGAGCGGTCGCCATGATTCCTCGGAACGGCGAATACGTCTGCTCTCGAAGCATTCGTAGTTATCAAGTTCATACACACTGCCGCGATCGCGACGGTGAAGGCGGATTGCGATCCAGACGGTTCCGGTGACACCCCTGGTGCGAATCATTGCGGTGAGCCTCAGTCGGCCCCCGTTCGTGAAGGGCGGTTCACCGTAGGCAGGGCCGAGGGTGGTGGCCTCCCAGCGGCCGTGGGCTTGTTGGTGCTGGGTGATTCGAAGGGAAGTGTGATCTGCGTATCCAACCGCATCATCCCGGCAGAAGGAAACCGTTTCCGATTTTCCGGAAACAATGCAGGTTTGCCACGGCCAGGCCGTCGGGTTTGACCGCCGGGTGTTGCGGAATGTCTGGCCGAAACGGTGCCGGCCGCCGTGATAGACGGGGGTATCCGCCTCGGAGCCGAGGCGCCGCATCCTGCTCGAACCAAGCATTTTTTCGGCACTCTTTCGTGCGACGGTTTTGAGCAGGAAGGAAACGGATCGCTGAAAGGGGCCGACGAGGTCGATCGGTTGCTGGTCGTGACAGAACCGCAGCCCGAAATGGGCGTCCCACATATAGGCGCAGAGGCCTGCCTCAACATCCTGACCCGCGAGCAGTTCAAGCACCGGATTCTGCGATTCAGTGATCCAGCAGAACCGGTCGCCCGGTCTCATGCGGAGGTTGTGTTTGTCGCGACTCTCGAGGTGGTGGTGGGGTATGCGCAGGGTGGTTCCGGACTTTTTCTTCAGGAGGCACCATTGATAGCGTTTGGGTAGCGATCCACCCGGAGAAAAGACCCCGGATGGCCAGAGGGTGCAAAACGTCACCTCGCCGTGGTTCGGGTTCGGTGTGATCTGCCAGGTGCGGCCTTCGGGGATGGTCAGTTTGGCGATCACCCGGATTTCGATCTGACCGGTCGGCTGGCGCGTGCGGAAGCTGACCTGGTAGTCGCTTCGCATGTCTCCCGACCTGGTCGCACTCCGGATATGGAGACGCAGTCGGGTATCACTTTGCTCGATGGTGTCAATTTCACCGTGGGTGCAGGCGCTTCTTTCCGGATCTTCGTGCCCGGCGTATTGCCTCCAGTAGAGGGGCAGTCCCGATTCGTGCCCCAGGATGGGGAGGTGGTCGGCTTTCAGTCTCAGGTTTCGCAACTCGAGGCTTCTGATCTGGGCCACCGGTTTGCCGTTGAGAAGAATATCTCCGCCGTTTCGCTTCAATGGTTCGAAGGTCAGGAGCGGTGAGTGTTTCATGGTCGGGAGGACTCGGTGGAGAGGGCATCCTCCTGACGCAGTGCGTTTTCGAGGGCGCTCCGGAAGCCCGGGCGCAGCGAAGGGGACCGCAACTGGCGTTCGAGCTCTCTTCGAACCTCCTGGTTTATATTCGGCACGGCATCGGCGAGGTCGCCCGGTTGGATGGCACCGGACCAGAGTTGGTCGAGGAGTGGTTGAAAGCGGGTGAGAATCGCATTCATGGTCCAACTTGAAAACCGGACAAAGTATCGGGGATCGCCACCCGGGTACTGCGCGCTCAGGTTCCAGACATCACGAAACCCGGTCTCGTCGGCCCCGGGATGTTTTCTCACCCAGGCATCGACGAAGTCGCCGTTGCCGACTACAGGGTTGGGTTGGTAGGCCGAAGCTTTTGAGATCAACCAGACCAGGGTCTTCCAGGAGGCGTCGGGATATTTCGTCACGGCGCTGATCGAGACGCCTCCGCTGTCGGACCTGAAGTAGCGGGGTTCGAGCCCGTCGAAACGGGGCAGGGGGACCAGTCCCCAGTCGATGGTCAGTGTATCCATCAGACCGGGATGCGGCACGCCCTCGACCAACATGGCGATGCGGCCCGATTGCAGAAGCTGGGCCGCCTGCATGCCCAGGGCTTGGACCCGGCGGATATCGGGCATGATTCCGTCCCTGATCAGCGCCAGGTAGCGTTCGTGAACCTCGCGTGCTTCCGCTGATATTTCGAGGAAGATCGTGTTTCGATGAATCGGCGCGTGGTTCATCTGCTCGAACGCCTCGATGAAATGAGCCGGGATGAAGATGCCGTATCGGTCGGTCCGGCCATCATCATCCCGATCGTCGGTCAGGCGGGTGGCCGCATCCCGCATGTCCTCCCAGGTCCAATCCGGGTCGGGTGGCTCCAGGCCGGCTTCGGCAAAAAGCTCCCGATTGTAGTAGACGCCGCAGGTGTGGGTGAAATTGGGGATGGCGTAGAGACCGCCATCGACGGAGCGGGCGGCGGCGAGCAACTCGGCCGGAAACCGTGCGATGACCGGATCGCTTTCGGCGAAGGAGCTGAGGTCAAGCAGGCGCCCTTCGGCGGCCAATCGGTCACGGACGGCGTTGTTGGTGTAGAAAATGTCGGGCGCCTGTCGGGCCGCCATCATGGCATAGAGTTTCTGTTCCCCACTGAAGGGATTGAGACGAACCTCGATGCCCTCGGTTTGGAGGAACTGCGGAAGTTCCTTCTGGAGGGCGGTGATCTCATTGGAATTGGCGGCACAGTTATAGGTGACGGTCGGCCGGTCATCCGACGCCTGCCGACCGCATGCCGCGAACAGCCAGGCCACCGCGACGAGGAGAAAGGTTCGGTCGTGGCGGGCGCAGCGGCGGAGGGTTCGAACCGGAAGGTTGGTCATGATCGGCCTCCTCCCATGGTGATGCCCTGGACAAAATGGCGCTGGGCGAAGGCGAAGAGGAGGATATTGGGAATGAGGACGAGAAGGGAGGCGGCCATCAGGATGTTCCATTCGACGATGCCGGAGCCCATGATTTGAGTTTTCATGAGGTTCAGGCCCAGGGTCAGGGTCGCCTTCTCCGGGCTGTTGATGTAGATGAGGGGGCCGAACAGGTCGTTCCAGGTTCCGACAAAACTGAAGATGAGGACGGTTACCATGGCGGGGCGGGCCTGGGGCATGATTATGCTCCACCATATTCGCAGACGGCCGGCGCCGTCGATGATGGCGGCCTCCTCTGAATCGACCGGGATGGTCAGAAAGAATTGCCTGAGCAGAAAGATGTAGAAGGGGGAACCAAAGAGACTGGGGACGATCAGGGGAAGGTAGGTATCGATCCATCCGAGATGGGAGAAGGCGATGAAAAGCGGAATCATGGTCACCTGACCGGGAAGCATCATGGTGGCGAGGCAGACCGCGAAGAGGAAGTCGCGTCCGGGAAAGCGGAAACGGGCAAAGCCATAGGCGACCAAAGCCGAAGAGACCAGCGTCGCAAACATGACCGGAACAGTGATGACGATGGTGTTGAGCAGGAATCGGGGAAAGGGCAGCACGCTGACGGCACGGCGGTAATTCTCCCATTGGGCGGGATCGGGTATCCACTGGAAAGGCTGGGCAAATACCCCGCTCAGGTCGTGGAGCGAGGAACTGATCATCCAGATGGCGGGAACACTGAAAATGCCGCCGAGAGCGATGAGGACCAGGTAGGTGACGACGAGGCGGATGACCACTGCGGGGCCACGGCCGGGTGAGGCGCCGGGTTCGAGCCTGGTGGGCCGGAGAAACGACTGCAGAAACGCCCTCATGTTCTGCTTGAGTAGTGCACCCGGTGCCGCGAGAGGCGCCAGGCCAGGGAGGTCATGGCCAGGATGATCACAAAAAGGGCCCAGGACATGGCGGAGGCATAGCCCATGTCGAATTCCTGAAAGGCCTTTTTGTAGATATAGAGCACGATGAAGAGGGTGGCGTTGTTTGGGCCGCCCTCGCTGCCCGGCTGGACCCCACCGGTCATCACGAAGACCTGGGTGAAAACCTGGAAGGCGCCGATCATGCCCATGATCAGGTTGAAGAGAATGGCCGGCGAAATCAGTGGAAGGGTCACGGCGAAAAACCGGCGACGGCGGCCGGCCCCGTCCAGGGCGGCAGCCTCCAGCATATCCGAGGGAACGCCCTGGAGGGCGGCCAGGAAAATGATCATCTGCCCGCCGACCGTCCAGAGGGACATGAGAACGAGGGCCGGCTTGGCCCAGACGTCGCTCTGAAGCCAGAAGGGTCCTTCGATCCCTATCATCCGCAGGCCGGCGTTGAGCAGGCCGAATTCGGGATTGAAGATCCACATCCAGAGCACGGCCACCGCAACCATGTTGGTCACGGAGGGAAAGAAGAAGAGTGTCCGGAAAAAACCGATACCGCGAACCGGTGCGTTCAGCAGAAGGGCGAGACCGATGGATAGGATGAGGCCGAGGGGGACGCTCAACCCGGCGTAGATGGCAGTGTTGAGCAGGCTGCGGTAGAAGAGCGGGTCTTCGAAGAGCATCCTTTGGAAGTTTTCCAAGCCGACCCATTGCGGAGGCGAAAGCAGGTTCGAGGCGGTGAAGCTCAGGTAGAGCGAATAGGCCATTGGCCCCGCCGTGAGCAGGATGAACCCGAGAAGCCAGGGAAGGATGAAACCGTATCCTTTCAGGACCTCGCCTTTCATGTTTCGTTTGAGGGGCGGGTTCGGGCGCTCCAGGCTTCCCGGCCATAGAGGGTTCCTTCCGGGATCAACGGTTCACCACCGTCCAAAGCGATCGCTTGAAAATGGCTGACCCGGTTGTCCTGCCTGTTCACGGTCTGCTTGAGAATGCGCTCGGATCTCGGGTCCTGGACAAGATGGAGCGTGTCGACCCCGGAATGGACGACCACGCTTCGTTCTCCGTTGGGTGACGGGGTTTCGTCGATCCGGATTGCATCGGCGTGCCGTTGGAAATCGCCGAAATCGCCGAAGGCATCCTGGGGCCACAGTTCGCAGTAGAATCCGTTTCGCCATCTCAGGATCTCGTCGGGGGGCGGATCGACCGGCGTTCCCCGGTGGTTGCTGATTGAGATGATCAGGCAGCCGTTGATCTCGTGGATGGTGATCGGATTCGGTCCGGCCTGCGGCACGGGGGTCAGTGGCAGAACGACGCCGCAGGTGCGGAAGTCCTGGAAGGTGATCCGGGATCCCGCGGTCAGGTTGACCGGAAGGTCGCCGATGGAGTCGCCGTCGGCTCGGAGGCGGTCAAAGGGATTTGAGGGCGCGAAAATAAGGTCGACTTGGAAAGCGGTGAAGAATCCTCTGCCGGATCTCTTTGGAGTGTAGAGAACAAGCGCACGGTTTTCGTGCTGCATGACGGCGGTCCGGCCCTCCTCATAGAGGTAGGTGGCATCGGTTTGTCCTCCGGTCACGTGGACACGATTTGGTTGCCCGGGCCGGGCGTCATTGAAGACGCCCCGACATACGATCGACCGGAAATCAATTCGGGTATCAACCGTTTCCTTTCGCCGGATGCGCGCAACAAAGGCTTCGGCCTGGCCGGCGTTTACATAGGGACGGGTGGCGGTTCCCAAGGCGAACTCCGCAGATTGGTAGCTGGTCAATTCGCTCCAGCCCCCGGGAAAGACGTCGTCGTCGAATCCGACTGAGGTGTTGTTTTCGTGGTAGCTTTCTCCGTAGGTGGTGAGTCGAACCAGGGATGGCAGAGGCTTGCGCAGAGCCAATTCGCGCGCCCGATCCGGAAGATGAAAGGGGATGATTGAGACCAGGGCGTTCTGGAGCAGAGCAGAGGCATGGCCGATGCTGCCGGCGGCGGTCGGATCCAGAAAAACCGAATCCTCGAGAGCGGCAGCCAAGGTGCAGTGAAGTCCGGAGAACCCGCCCAGGGAATCCTCAAGGTAGGCCCGGGAGTGCGGTCCGGAGAACTGCTGGCTGGGCGCGTGGAAATGGAGGGCGACGTCCAACCAGAGTCTTTCCTCCAGGAAACGGGCAATTTCCCTGGCATCGGCTCGTTGGGCGTATTCCGCGATCATCGCGAGAAACCAGAGATTGAGCGCGGTGTAGGTCGGGCTGTTGTATTCAGACAGGGATGACTGGCGGTGAAAAACGTGTCGCCGGTCACCGATCGTCTGACGGAGGTGATGGAGTCGGTTGACGCCCAGGTCGACCGACAGATTATTGCCCGTGCGTTCACCGCCAAGTATGAGGGTGCACCAGGCGGCCAGCGGGTGGTTGACGTTGCCGTCGTGCCAGCAATGCCCGGCGGCGGCCGGAAGCGACTGAGTGATCAGGTCCTCCAGGTGTCTGGAGGTGGCCGGTGAAAGTCGGTCCGGCAGAGCGCCCAGAATGGCCAACAGGGTGGCCGGCGTATGGGTGGCATCGGCCAGGGAAGCGGTTCCGAGCAGAGACTGCCCCAGCTCGTTCTCACGGCGGTCATCGGACAGGAGCAGCGCTATGGCGAACCAGAGGTTGTCGCGTGGACCGACGCTCTCCTGTTTCTTTGGATCCCAGTATTTCCATCCGTATTGACGGGCCCAGGACAGAAGGCGTCGTCG
>QNAI01000031.1 GCA_003641745.1 Verrucomicrobiota bacterium
CCGGTCCCGGTCCCTCAATTCGCTCCGGAATCGGCATGGGCCGCATGCCCCCGAGATAGTCAAATTCCTGCAGAATATCGTCGACCGACGTGACCAGGGTGACCCCGTCCCGTATGAGAGCGTGGCACCCCCGGCTCGTGGCCTGATCAATCCGTCCAGGGACTGCATAGACCATTCGACCCTGCTCGCCTGCAAACCGCGCCGTGATCATGGCGCCACCATTCGTATCGGATTCGATCACGATCACCGCCTGACAAGCACCCGCCACCACCCGGTTGCGCATGGGAAATGTCTGGCGATCCGCCCGGCGTCCGTAGGGGAATTCTGAAAACACCACCCCCGTTTCGCCGATCCGACGGTAGAGATCGAGGTTTTCCGGCGGGTAGATGATGTCGAGTCCACAACCCAGAACGGCGACCGTTGCCCCATCGACACTCAGTGCACCTTCATGGGCGGCGGTGTCGATGCCCCGAGCCAATCCGCTGAACACGCAGAACCCGGCCCGGGCAAGGTCCGCTCCAAATCGTTTCGCAACCGACTGGCCATAGAGGGTTGACCGACGGGATCCCACAATGGCAACGGCGCGATCCGCCCATTTGTATTCTCCCAGGGAATAGAGACCGATGGGAGGATCATGAATCTCCTTCAGAAGCTCGGGATAACCATCGTCCTCGCGGGTTATGAAGCGAGTCCCGCCCGCTTTCAGTTTGGCCTCTTCACGCTCCAACCGGAAATGCTTGGGCCATCCACAGACGATATCGGCCGTTACCGGACCGATCTTCGGGACCCGGCGCAGCGCAGAGGAACTCGCATCCAGAACTGCTGCGGGGTCATCCCCGAATGCCTCGAGTAGACGATTCAGGCTGATCGGCCCGATCGACGGCAATCCGTTCAGGACCAGGAGCGCCTGTCGTCGGGTCAACTCAGCTGCCATGATCCGGGCACCGAAGTGCGGTCGCAAGGTGATCCAGGATCTCAGTCGTCTGCACGGCAACCTGCCCGCGAGCCCGCGACAGACAATCGGCCGCTCGACCGTGCCAGACCACTCCCCGACAAGCCGCTTCAAGAGGTGCCCCCGGGCAGTCGGCCAAAGTCGTCCCCAAAATCCCGGCCAGGAGGTCACCGCTGCCACCACGGGCCAGGACTGGACCACCAAACGGGCTGACAAAAACCCGGTCGCCGTCGGAAATGCGGGTCACGGGTCCTTTCAGGCAGGTGATGATCCCCGTGCGGCGACTGAAATCGCGCAGGGCCTGGTCCGAGGGGTCAAGCCCGCTGATCCGCTTGAATTCACCATGGTGGGGGGTTGCCACGATCGGACTGGAACGCTCCTGACGGTCGGCGAGTGCGTCGACCACGCCCTGCTGGAGCGCATCCGCATCCACCACAATGGGACGGTCAACCACCGCATCGGCCTCGGTCACCAGTTGCAGGGTTTCGGCCTCGCATCCAAGCCCCGGACCGACAACAAGCGATGAACAGCGATCGCGACGGGCGATCAGCAGGTGCCTTCCTTCCAGTGCCAGGGAACCTGCCAGCGTTTCGGGCCACGGCACCCACATCGCTTCGGGTGCCTGCGGCGCAAACGTTGCGGCCAATGATTCGGGGGCAAAGGCCGTGACCAGGCCCGCCCCACTCCGCAGGGCCGCCCGCACCGACATGAGCAATGCCCCCGGATAGGGCCGACTGCCGGTCAAGATAAAGACATGACCGTAAGTGCGCTTGTCGGATTCCGGAGGTCGAAGACGCCGGTGGGGGTCCAGGATTGCGTCCTTGAGCATCCAGATGTCGGACGCAGGCTTCCGTGCGAAAAAGAAGCCTATATCAAGATAGCGGATACGCCCGACCCACCGACGATTTGCCTCATCCACCACGGGTGCCTTGGCGATGCCGGTCGCATAGGTGAAATCAGCCCGGAAAGGCGCCGCATCCGACGAATCGCCCAAACCGCTGGGCAGATCCACCGCGCCGCGCAGGTCGATGCCCGGGTTCGAATTCACGCAATCGACCATCTGGCGAACCGCGCTCCTGAGCGGGGGCTTGAATTGCATTCCCAGCAACCCGTCCAGGCAGAGGTCGAAAGGTTCGGACTCGAGGCGCCGGGTCAATCGTTCCGTATCGCCGCCTCTCCATCCGACGACCTCGAGACGACGGTCCCGGTTGGGATTGAGCTGCTCAAGCGCCCGGCGCGTCAACGGTTTCAGCGACTCCAGCCCCGCCGCCAGGACAACGAGTGCCTGCAGGCCCGGCTGACGGTCGAACAGCCGGCGCAGGGCAATGAGGGCATCGCCTCCGTTATGGCCCTTGCCCACCAGTACCAGAGTCCGGACAAGGGGCCGTTCCGAAATCTCAAGTCGGTCGAGCAGGACGGCGTCACCGACTGCCGCTCCGGCCGCATTCATGGCGCGCCACGCCGCCTCCAGGTCCGTCCCGAGAACCGCCTCTTCCCACCGACTGGATTCAGCACAGCTCAGAATCGGGTCGGCATATGAACTGCCAGTCAGGTCCATGGTCAGGTTTTAAAAGATCAGATCGGGGTGGCGGACAGGATCTTCGCCTTCATTTCCCGCACCGCCTCATCGATGCCGAATAAAAGCGCCCGGGAGATGATGCTGTGGCCGATATTCAACTCATGGAGGTGTGGAATCCGCATGATCTCCGAAATATTGACATAGTTGATTCCGTGCCCGGCGTTTATGGTCAATCCCAACGAAGCCCCGAGTGCCGCCATCTGATTGAGTCGCTCGAATTCCCTTTCGCGTTCGTTCCCGGACGTATTGGCGAACGAGCCCGTGTGCAATTCGATCCACGGCGCCTTCAAGAGCGCGGCCTTTTCAATCTGTTTCGGATCCGGATCGATGAAGAGGCTCGTCTCGATGCCAGACTCGTTCATGGCCGCGACGACGTCCCCCACTTTCGAGGACAGTGCCACAACATCGAGCCCCCCTTCGGTCGAAATCTCCTCCCGGTTCTCGGGCACCAGGCAGACCGCATCCGGTTTGATCTCAAGTGCCAGTCGGATCATCTCGCTGGTCGACGCCATTTCGAGATTCAGGCGGGTGGTGATCGATTCGCGCAGCCGGCGGACGTCCCGCTCCTGGATATGCCGGCGGTCCTCGCGCAGATGGACGGTGATACCGTCGGCACCCGCCTTTTCGCAGAGCAAGGCAATGAGTACCGGGTCGGGTTCGACCATACCGCCGGTTGTTCGATCCATCCCTCGATACCGGGCCTGTCGAAGCGTGGCCGAATGGTCGATATTGACACCTAGAAGAACCTGATCGGAAGTCATGGAGACAAACCTAACACAAGAAACAGATTTGAATAGCCGGAAAGACAGTCATAAAGGCACCGTGAAGGAATCCTGACAATGAGCGAACACGCCAAGAAAGACACGAACTCGGTGGAAAAGCCGGAAAACCTGTGGATCAACCTCCTATGCAATCTCGTTATCCCGGCCGTCATTCTGATACAGCTGAGTAAACCGGACCGTCTGGGACCTGTCTGGGCCCTGGTCATCGGTGTCAGTCTCCCGTTGGGTTACGGAATCTACGATCTGATCACCCGTCGGAAGTGGAATTTTTTCTCAATCCTGGGGCTGGTCAGCATCCTGTTGACCGGAGGACTTGGATTACTCGGAATTTCACCTTTCTGGTTCGCGGTCAAGGAAGCCGCCATCCCTCTCACGTTCGGGTTGGCAGTACTCGGTTCGCTCTACACCCCCTTCCCTCTGGTTCGAACGTTTCTCTACAACGAGAAGATGATCGATGTCGCACGAGTGGACACCGAACTGGACCAACGGTCCCAACATGACATATTCGATCGATTGCTCCTCACCTCGACCTACCTGCTCGCAGGCGCCTTCTTCCTCAGTGCAGTCCTCAATTTCGTCCTAGCCAGGGTGATCATACACAGTCCCGGCGGCACACCTGAATTCGCCGCCGAACTGGGAAAGATGCTTTCGCTCAGCTGGCCGGTCATCGTCATACCGGTTACGGTTGTGATGGTGGTTGCACTCTGGCGTCTGATCAGCGGAATCAAGCGCCTGACCGGATTGGAACTCGAAGAAATCCTCCGAACGCCTCCGGAGAAAAACAAGCGGTAGGCGGGTTGGATTGCGGGTTGCGGCTCGTTTGAAGGGGTTCTCGCATTGGTGGGTGCGGTCCGTTTGAAGGGGTCAAAGCTCACATCTCGCATTGACATGCAAGATGTGAGCAATGACCCCGCCGTTTGCACCAATCTTGAGCAATGACCCAGTGTCTGGCCTACAGTCCACAGTCCACAGTCCACAGTCCACAGTCTACAGCCTACAGCCTACAGTCCACAGCCTACCTTTTCCCCCTTCAGGTCCGCTCCTTGATCGACACGTATTCTCGCTTGACCGGCCCCTGGTAAATCTGGCGGGGACGATAGATGCGGCTGTTCTGATCGGCTGCGACCTCGTGCCAATTCGCGATCCAACCAGGCATGCGACCGATCGCAAACATGACCGTGAACATATTCAGGGGTATCCCGATGGCGCGCATCATGATACCGCTGTAGAAATCGACGTTGGGGTACAGCTTGCGCTCCAGAAAATAGGGATCGTCCAGCGCCGCCTCTGCGAGACGACGGGCGATATCGAGGAGTGGATCGGTGAGTCCGAGGCTGTCCAGAAGTTCCTCGCATCCCTGGGCGATGATCTTGGCCCGGGGATCGAAGTTCTTGTAAACCCGATGGCCGAATCCCATGAGCCGCGCTTTGCCCGACTTGGCCGCCTCGATGAACCGGGATCCATCATCCCCCTGCTCATGGATCGAACGAAGCATCCCGATGACGGCCACATTGGCCCCACCGTGCAGCGGTCCCCAAAGAGCCGAAATCCCGGCTGAGGTGGATGCGAAGAGATTTGCGCCACTGGAGGCGACCATACGCACGGTCGAGGTCGAGCAGTTCTGCTCGTGATCGGCGTGCAGGAGCAGAATCAGGTTCATGGCCCGCGCCACCTCCGGCGAAGCCGTGTAGGGGCTGAAGGGGTCGGAGAACATCATGTGCAGGAAGTTCTCACAATACTTCAGATCCTTGTTCGAGTAATTGACCGGAAGACCGCGACTCATGCGATAGGCCACGGCCGCAATGGTTCGCACTTTGGAAAGGGCGATCGCCGACGCTTCTTCGAAATTCTCAAGATCCCGATTATGGTCGTTGGTGGCCAGGTGAGGATCATAACAGGCCAACGAATTCACCATCGCACTGAGGATTGCCATGGGATGGGCATCACGGGGATAGCCTTCGAAAAGATGGAGCATGCGCTCGTGGATCCCGGCCTGCTCCCTCAGGCGGGCTGAAAAGGCCGCGTACTGCTCGACGGTCGGCAGTTCGCCGTGAATGACCAGATAAGCAGTCTCGACGAAACTCGAGTGCTGCGCCAGTTGCTCGATCGGATAACCACGATACCGCAGGATGCCGGCATCTCCATCGATGAAGGTTACGTTACTGACACAGGAACCGGTGTTCCCATATCCCTCGTCAAACGTGATGCAGCCGCCGGAATCGCTTCGGAGCGTGCGCAGATCAATCGCTTTTTCTCCTTCCGATCCCACAATAACCGGAAACTCCAGGTTGCGATCATTCAACTTGATACTAGCATTTTCAGACATAACAAAGAAAGGAGGGTTTTCCGGGTTGTCTCCATTCTCGGAAACCCGAATTCGATTGGTGAAACCCTCATTTAGGGGAATTCATGCCAAAATGCCAACAGGTAAAGGCGATGTCACCTGCAAACTGCCCTCAGGTGAGGTTCCAGGCCGACGAACATAAGATATGCTTATACATCGGAGCAGAGAGTGACAAATCCCCGGTAGAGACTCAACCCGGCCTGTTGTGATTTTTCCGGATGAAACTGGGTGGCAAAGCACCGACCGCGGGCAACCATGGAGGTAAAAGGAGTTCCGTATACTGTCTCCCCGGCGATCAGACTCTCATCCTCCGGAACCACGTGATAGCTGTGGACGAAGTAAAACTGTTCTCCCTCGAGATCAGGCGGTCCGACAAGCGGTCGGGCCCGAGACTGAAACGACACCGAATTCCAACCCATATGGGGCACCTTGAGTGAATCGGACCGGAAACGAACCACCCTGCCCTCAAAGACCCCGAGGCCCCTGGCCTCCCCTTCCTCAGATCGCTCAAAAAGAGCCTGCAGTCCCAGACAGACGCCCAGAAACGGACGGTCGTCCCGAATCCACTCGCGGATGGTTCCATCCAACCCGCTTGATCGCAAAGCGTCGACACAGTCGCCGAGCGCCCCGACTCCCGGGAAGACCAACCCGGCGGAATCGGAAACCTCATCGGGTTTCGTGACCAGCCGCACGTTCGCGCCGACAGCCTCCAGCGCCTTGGACACGCTTCGGAGGTTACCCATGCCGTAATTGACGACAGCGATGTCCGGTTTGATCGATCCACCCATCCCGCTACGCCTGTCCGACCAACCGGCGTCCTTCAAGACAAAAGCTCAGGTGAGCGTGCCCTTGGTCGACGGGAGCGCACCTTCAGTTCTCGGATCAATGCCGGTCGCCATGTCAAGGGCACGGGCCAGGCATTTGAAAACGCATTCAACGGCGTGGTGCGCATCCTCGCCGTATTCGAGCCTTACATGGAGATTGGCGCCAACTGAATTCGAAAGAGCGCGGCAAAACTCCTTGACCAGAAGGATGTTGAAATCGCGAACATAACTGTCGGCGACGTCGACGTCGTAGGCCAGGTAGGGGCGGTTCCCCAAGTCGACGGCAACCCGGGAAAGGCATTCGTCCATGGGAAGAATGAAAAATCCATAGCGGCGAATGCCCAGCTTGTTGCCCAGCGCTTCGCGCAAGGCATCCCCCAGGACCAGTCCGACGTCCTCAACCGTATGGTGATAGTCGACGTCCACATCCCCGCGCGCGGTCACCTCCAGATCGAAGAGTCCGTGCCGGGTGAACAACTCGAGCAAGTGGTCAAAAAAAGGAATCCCGGTGGCGATCACCGCGTTGCCGGTGCCATCCAGATTCAGGGTCAGGGCAATATTGGTTTCAGTCGTCTTTCGACTGACCGCAGCTATGCGTTCTTCAGCCATGATTCGATCGCGTTCTCCAGAGCGTGCATTTCGGAATCGGCGCCGACACTGATCCTCAGGAAACCCGAGGTCAAGGCATGACTGGGGAACCACCGAACCAGGATCCGTCGTGCCAGCAGGTATTCGTACAGGTTCCCGGCAACCTCCTCCCCACAATCCCCGGAGCGGTTCTTCGGTTCGACAAAGAGGAAATTTGCCGCGGAGGGATAGACAAACCATCCCCGTTTCTCAAACCGGGCCCGAGCAATCTCGCGGGTCCCTTTGATCCTCTCAAGTGTCGATCTGAAGTGCGACTTATCGGCCAGCGAGGCAATGGCCGCCGCCTGGGACAGGCGGTTCACGTTATAGCTGTCTCGGACCCGATCCATCAGACCGATCACCGCAGTCGAACCCACGGCATACCCGATTCGAATTCCGGCCAGGCCATGAGATTTTGAAAGCGTTCGGACGATTACCAGATTGGTATAGCGGCCGAGCAGACTGCCCGCATTCTCCTCGGCAAAATCCACGTAGGCTTCGTCCACGACCAGGATTCCGCGATAGGATCTCAAGATTCGCTCGATCGCCGCCGTCGCGAAACCGACACCGGTAGGCGCGTTGGGCGAAGTGAGAAAGAAGAGCTGCGTCCCTGATTCGGCGATCGCCGAAACAGGAAGCCTCATCGATCGATCGAACTCCACGCCGACACCCTCTCCGCCGGCGATCGAGACCAGGATCGGATAGAGCGAATAACCCGGGACGGTGAAACCGGTCCGGCGTTCAGGACCACCAAAAACGCGGACCAACAGGTTCAGGATATCGTCGGATCCATTGCCAACGATCACCCGCTCGGGCTCAACCCCGCAGATCTCCGCCGCCGCAACACGAAGGGCTTCGCTGCGAGGATCCGGGTAGAGTCGGAGCCGCTTGATCTCCGATTCAACCGCAGGGGCCACCTCCGGACTCACCGGACAGGGGTTTTCGTTCGTGTTCAGTTTGATCCATCCGTCCCCCTCGGGCTGAACCCCGGGCGTGTACGGGCTGAGAGAGCGAACGTGGGCCTGAGCCAGCGCCTCAAGATCAGATTCCGAAATCACCGGGCGAGTCTCGCCTCCACCGAACGTCCATGCCCATCGAGTTCCTCGAGGGCACCGAAGGATGCGACCGCGGCCGCGCCGCGCTGCAATGATGATCTCGAATATTCGATGACACTTGAACGCCGCATGAAATCGCTGACCTGAAGGCCCGATGTATAGCGCCCGGCTCCTCCAGTCGGCAGTTCGTGACTCGGACCGGCCACAAAATCACCCAAGGCCGTCGCTGACCAATGGCCGACCATAACCGCACCCGCCGTGGTGATCTTGTTCAGCAGCCGCCTCGCTTCAGGACCTGGCAAGGGGAGTTCCAGGTGCTCGGGCGCCACCCTTTCAGCGAGCGTGGCTGCCTCATCGAGATCTCTGGTTTCGACACTCAGGAATCCATTCTTGAGGACCTGGCTGATTGCTTCGATCCGACGCAATGATCGAATCTGAACTCCGATCGCCGCATGAACCCGGTCGATCAGTTTCCTCGATGGCGAAACCAGGAAAACCCGTTCCTGACCGGACCCGTGTTCGGCCTGAGCAAGCAGATCGGACGCGACCGTGGCCGGATCGGAGGTCTCATCGGCGATGATCATGACCTCGCTGGGTCCCGGAAGCAGGTCCACGCCAATCGTCCCGAACACCTGTCGTTTGGCTTCGACCACAAAAGCGTTCCCCGGGCCAAAAACCTTGACCACCGAGGGTATGCTACGGGTGCCGTAGGCCATCGCGCCGACGGCAGGCACGCCCCCAATCCGGTATGCTTCGGTAATTCCGACCAGGTGAAGGGCCCCCAGGACTCCATCGGTCACGACTCCATCCGCGCCACATGGCGTGAACACCGCGATCTCTGGAACCCGGGCCAGACGAGCCAGTCCACAGGTCATCAGAACCGTGGAAACAAGGCCCCGTGGAATGTAGATTCCGACCCGGCTCAAGGGATAGAACCGTTCGCCGGTACGGGCACGGTGGGAGTTTCGTCCGGACCAGTTCCGTGGGAGAGTCACGCGGTTGAACGACTTGATATTCCTCAGAGCGTCCCGCATGGCATGACGGTCGACCGGAGCCAACCGTCGGAAACCCGCCTCCAATTCGGCGGAATCCAATCTGAATTCACGCGGTTTCAACCGCACACCATCAAAACGTTCCAGCAGGTCGGAGACAGCCCGATCGCCCCGGCTTTTGACCGCCGCAAGGATCTTTTCGACCGACCGTCGCAAGGCCGGAGACGTCTCGGCCCGTCGGCAGAAAGCATTGAACGAGGTGTCAAAACGCGATGCCCGGGTTGAGAGTATTCGCATATCAGTTGGGCGCCATGGCCGGTTGGAAGATCCCTTTCTCCACCTGCCCCGGAAAAAAGAAGGACGACCGATCAGGATCCGGTCGAGGGCAAAAGCATCGGGACGTCGAACAATTCCTCGTCGTATTCCTTGTTCACCTCTACGAGATCGAACTGGATCGTGCTGCTTTTGCCCTTGACGGAAGTCACCACACGTTCCGGAAAACGAATGCCCAACTCCGTGATCTTACCTTCCTCACGGATCTGCCCCCCCTGCTCGGTCTCGGTGACCACAAGGCGGCCCGTTTCGATATCGAAGTAGCGGATGAATTGAATACCGTCGCCGTGCAGATAGGACACCCGGTCGCATTCGACCCCGTCTATTTCCTTCCGACCGTCGTAGACAACCTCCGCATTGCGTTTCTTGATGCCACGGAACCAGTTCAGATTCTCCCAGACATTCGCCTGCAACCGACGGATCTGACGGGCTTCAAGCAGGGTCACCTCCCAGTCTGCTTCGTTATTCATGTCCTCAACCTTGCGCCATCCGTCGTACCCGCTCAGGGCCGTCGTTTCACGGATGTTTTCGACCTCGACCATCACCACCTGAAATTCGGGCTTCTGGAAGATGATATCGACCTTCCCGGTTGTTCCATCCTGAGAAATCAAAACACCCCGGTAGTGAATGGATGTGACGTTGTTGAGCGCCTCCTCGGACCCCACATAAACACGGGCCCTGGCGATGATCCCATCGAGCTCATCGCTCGCCGACGCGCCGGCACACAGACTCAGGATCAACAGGCCGGCCGTCAGGCGCGCACCCCATCGGAAGGAATTTATTAAAGATGCCATCTTCATGAGAGGTTTGGATAAATAAACTGAACCAGGACTATTCCCATTCAATCGTACTCGGTGGTTTTGAACTGATGTCGAGACAGACCCGGTTTGCGCCTTTGACCTCGTTGATGATCCGGTTGGAAATGATCCGAAGCAAGTCATACGGCATTCGCACCCAATCGGCGGTCATGGCATCCCTGCTTTCCACCGCCCGAATCGCGATCACATATTCATAGGTTCGCTCGTCCCCCATCACACCGACCGTCTTGACCGGAATGAGGACGCAGAAGGACTGCCAGATCTTATAGTAATAACCCGATTCCATCATTTCCTCGTGAAGGATGAGGTCCGCCTTTCGAAGAATCCGCAACCGATGCGGGGTCACTTCTCCGACCACCCGAACCCCGAGACCGGGACCCGGAAACGGCTGCCGCCAGACCACCTCCTTGGGCAGTCCCAACGCACTGCCGACCGCGCGGACCTCGTCCTTGAACAATTCCCTCAAGGGTTCGAGCAGCTTCAATTTCATCCGCTTCGGCAGGCCTCCGACGTTGTGATGGCTCTTGATAAGCGCCGCCGGGTTGTTCTCGATCGCGATGCTCTCAATGACATCGGGGTACAGGGTGCCCTGGGCCAGAAACTCCGCCGACCCAACTGATTTGAGCGATTGCTCGAATACCTGGACAAAGGTGCGGCCGATAATCTTTCGCTTTGTTTCTGGATTGGTGACGCCACGGAGTTTTCTGAGGAAAAGGGAACCCACCTTTTCGACCCGGAGATCGATCCGAAAGTTCCGTCGAAACAGATCGACCACATATCCGCGTTCATCCTGCCGGAGCAGGCCGTTGTCCACAAACACACAGGTCAACTGCCTGCCGATCGCCCGATGGATCAGGGCCGCAGCCACTGAGGAGTCAACGCCTCCACTCAATCCGAGAATGACCCGCCCATTTCCCACCGTCTCCCGTATGGAACTCACTGATTGGTCGATGAAATCGGCCATCGACCAATCCCCGGAACACCCGCAGACCCGCTTGAGGAAATTGTCGATGATGTGGAGCCCCTGATCGGTGTGGTCCACCTCCGGATGGAACTGAATCCCGTAGATCCTGCGCTTGGGATCCTCGATCGCTGCATGGGGTGAGTTCTCGGACGAAGCGATTCCGAGGAAACCACGCGGAAGCCTGGTCACATGATCGCCGTGAGAATTCCAGACCCGGAGCGTCCCCGGAAGACCCCGGAAGATCACGTTCTTCTTCCCGATCTTCAGGTCGGCATGACCATATTCCCGTTTCTTGCTCGGGTTGACCTTGCCCCGCAGTTGATGGGCGATCAATTGGAGTCCGTAACAGATACCCAGGACGGGGACCTTCAATCTGTAAATGGCCGGATCCGGCAACGGGGCGTCCCTGTCCAATACACTGGCCGGGCCACCGGACAGGATCACACCGCAGACGCCGTCCGCCTTCAGGGTGGCGGCAGGGGTTGAGTGGTGGTAAATCCGGGAATAGACGGAACACTCGCGGATGCGTCTGGCAATCACCTGAGTGTACTGGGATCCAAAATCAAGAACAGCGATCGTTTGGTGCATGGGTGCGTACGGGGAAAGGACGAAGGAATGAAAAGTCAGCAAATTGGCAAGAAAACGGGCATTCGACACGCAAATTTCATCGAATCAAAAGCGAAGTCTGGAGTTCTCGAACCTGCACCGGGGGCATCTGCAGACTTCGGTACCCTCCGGAGCACTGTAAAGCTTGTCGCAGCGTATGCAGTGGAAAACGACGCGGCGGCGCTTCGCGTCGATCAACTTCCGATCGCGGACGTCATAGTAGATCCAGAGCCCGAAGATCAGGACAATGGCGCTGACTGTATAAATCAACGCCCCCACGCTGAGATTGACTGTTAACACAAAGGGCGCGACCCCGAGAGTTTCGGGCGCGCCCCTTGCAAAGGCAGATCATCTCTGACCCGAAATCAACCCCGGGATCTGCAGTTGTTCAGGATTCGGTTTTCTCCGCAGGCGTTTCCTCTTTCGCCTCAACTTCCACCTCGACCGGAGCTTCTTCGACCGGAGCCACAGATTCCGCGACAGGGGCCTTCCTGGCCTTGGGTCGGCGGCGCGTCTTCTTGTAGCCGGCATCGTCGGCTCCGACAAATTCGATCAAGGCCATCTCGGCCGCGTCACCGATACGGCGGTCTCCGAGCTTGTAAATCCGGGTATAGCCACCGTTGCGTTTGGCAAACTCTGTCACCCGCTCGGCAAAGAGAACACGAACGGCCTCCTGATCACGCAGCCTTGACAGGGCGATGCGCCGATGGTGCAGGTCGCCCTTCTTGGCCAGGGTGACCAGAGGCTCGACAAAGGGACGGAGGGCTTTGGCCTTCTTCAGCGTGGTTTGAATACGCCCCTTCTTGATGAGAGAAGCGGCGAGATTGGCCATCAGAGCACTTCGGTGCTCCTTGGTGACGCCGAGTTGATTACTGTGTTTGCGATGACGCATGGTTACTTTGCCTCTTGGTTCAGGCCTCTTTCTTGGTGTCGAGCAATCGCTCGTCGAACTTCATGCCAAGCGACAGACCAAGGTCTTCGAGCTTGTCCTTGATTTCATTGAGCGACTTCTTTCCGAAGTTCCGATACTTGAGCATTTCCTGCTCCGTCTTCATTGCCAGTTCGCCCACCGTGGTGATGTTGGCATTATTGAGACAGTTGGCGGCCCGAACACTCAGCTCGATCTCGTTCACGCTCATATTGAGGAGCTTGCGGAGCTTGTTCTGTTCCTCGCTGACCTCGGCTCCCTCGTCCTCAAATTCATATTGTTCCTCGGTGACCCGATCGAAGACGTCCAGGTGATGCTTGAGAATCGCGGCGCCCTGCTTCAGCGCATCGTCGGGATTGATGCGACCGTCGGTCCAGACCTCGAGGATGAGCTTATCGTAATCGGTGATCTGTCCGACACGGGTATTTTCAACCGAATACTTGACCAGCCGAACCGGGCTGAAGAGCGAATCGACCGGAATGACGCCAATAGCATGATCCTCGGACTTGTTGTTCTCGCCGGGACAATAGCCACGCCCCACCTGTACCTCAAGCTCGGCCCTGAAGGTCATTTCCTTGTCCAGCGTGCAGATGGTCTGCTCCGGATTGACGATCTGGACATTGGCATCCGGCTCGATGTCCCCCGCAGTGACGGTGCCCGAACGCGTCACGTTGATGAACAGGGTCACCGGCTCACGTCGATGCGCGACGAAGAGGATCTTCTTCAGGTTGAGGACGATGTCAGTGACATCCTCGACCATGCCATCCACGCTCTGAAACTCGTGGTTGACGCCGTCAATCTTGATCGAAGCGATGGCGGCACCCTCGATGGAACTCAGGAGCACACGGCGCAATGAGTTTCCGATCGTGTGTCCGTATCCGGTCTCAAAGGGCTCGGCGACGAACTTGGCATACGTGTCGGTAGCGCCCTCCTCGATTTTGACGAGCCGGTTCGGCAATTCGAATTTTCCAATACGTTTTGGCATGGCAGTGATTGTGTGGTGGCGGAACGTGCGTGAGGGCCTCCGCATTCCGGTCGGAGGTCGGAATAGGTATAGATTAGTAGCGGCTGTAAAATTCGACGATCAATTGTTCATTGATCGAAGGATCCATCTCTTCCCGGGTCGGCAGACGATTTGCCGTCGCTCGGAAGGAGTCATCGTGCCGGGTCAACCAGGCGGGAACATTGCGCATACGCGTCTCCTCCATGCAGCGGGTTGCCAACTGCCGCGAGGAGGTTGAGCTGCGAATCTCTATCTCGTCGCCCGGCTTTACCTGGAAGCTCGCAATGTCGACCTTGTGGTTATTGACCCGGACATGCCCGTGGTTGACGAACTGGCGGGAAGCCCGACGGGTGCGGGCGAAACCAAGCAGGTAGATGACGCTGTCCAGCCGAGTCTCCAGCAACTGGAAAAAGCGCTCGCCGGTGACGCCGCGTTCGCGCTTGGCCTGTTCGAAGGTACGTCGAAACTGCCTTTCGAGAAGCCCATACATATAGCGGAGCTTCTGCTTTTCCATCAGACCGACCGCATATTCACTGTGCTTGCGGCGTGAGCGGGGACCGTGGATTCCCGGGGGATAACCCCGTTTTTCAAATGCTTTGCTGGAGCCGAATATCGGTTGGCCTAAACGGCGACTGATTCGGGCTGTGGGACCTGTATAACGAGCCATGGTGAAATCGGTAAGTGTGGAATTCTGGAGCGGATCAAACGCGGCGACGCTTCGGTGGGCGGCAGCCGTTATGAGGCACGGGAGTCACGTCGACGATCGAAGTGATCTCCAGGCCGACTGCCTGCATGGCGCGAATCGCTGAATCGCGACCCATGCCAGGGCCTTTGACCCGGATCACGACTTCCTTGAGTCCGTGCGACATGGCGGCTCGGGCCGCATCCTGAGCGACGATCTGCGCCGCGTAGGCGGTCGACTTTCTGGAACCGCGAAAGTTCATCTTCCCGCCGCTGGACCAGGAAATCAGGTTTCCCTTCTGATCAGTGATCGAGACGATCGTATTGTTGAAGGTGGCCGCGATATGAACCACCCCGGAAGAAATATTTTTACTGCCCTTGGCCTTGCGGACCTTGATCGCACCGATCTCATCCTTGAGGAGATCCTTGGCGGTGGGAGCCTTGGGAACTCCACCCACCGTCTCAGGAGCGGCTTCCGCCTCGGTTTCAGCGTCCTTCTCAGGAGTCTCACCGGAAGGGGCTTTTGCCTTGGGCTTTTCATCCTTTGGAGTCTCACCGGCAGGAGCGTCTGCCTTGGGCTTTTTGACCTTCGGAGCCTCGGCTTTGGCCGGTTTAACCTTGGGAGTTTCAACCTTCGGAGCTTCGTCCTTGGGGGGCTCGACCTTGGGCTCTTTCGCCTTGGGAGTCTCAGCCTTCGAAGCCTCGGCTTTCGGGGTCTCGGCTTTGGCCGGTTCGACCTTGGGAGTCTCAACCTTCGGGGTCTCGGTTTTCGGAGCCTCGGCTTTGGCCGGTTCGACCTTGGGAGTCTCGACCTTGGGCTCTTCCGCCTTGGGGGTCTCAACCTTGGGGGTCTCGACCTTGGGAGTCTCTTCGCCCTTCTCGACGTTGTGGGGAGTTTCTTTTTCCTCTGCCATAGCTGGTGGTGGTTATTTCTTGCGGATTATGCCAACAGTTCGGCGTGCGCCCTTGCGGGTCCGGGCGTTGGTGCTGGTGCGCTGCCCACGGACAGGGAGACCGCGGCGATGGCGCAGGCCTCGGTAGCAGTTGATGGCCTGGAGTCGCTTGAGATTGCTGGCGATATCGCGGCGCAGATCGCCTTCGACCATGAAGCGCTTTTCCGTAATGGCCGCCATCACGTGATTGATCTGCTCCTCGGTCAGATCGTCGGCTCTCATATTGGGATCCAATTCGAGCGTCTCGACAATTGCGCGGGCGCGAGCGGGACCGACCCCGTAGATATATCGCAGGGAGTATTCGATTTTCTTTTTGCCGGGTATGTCGACCCCAAGTAAGCGTGGCATAAATGTGTTGGTTAGTGAGTTGCTGAAGAGTGTTTCTGTTTTGATCTCATAGGCCCGAGATCACGGGCTTGCAGACGGGCACGGTGAGTATTTCCGGCGACCCGTCCGTAATGAGCACGGTGTGTTCAAAGTGTGCGGAAGGTTTGCGGTCACGAGTGACCACGGTCCAACCATCAGCCAGGACTTCGACCTCTGAACGCCCCAGGTTGACCATGGGTTCGATGGCCAACGTCATCCCGGCTCTCAGTTTCGGACCGGTTCCCGAACGACCGAAATTCGGGATCTGGGGTTCTTCATGCATGCTGACACCGACCCCGTGGCCCACAAATTCGCGAACCACGGAAAATCCGTTGGTCTCAACATAACGTTGAACCGCAGAAGAGATGTCACCGACCCGCCTGCCGGGAACCGCCTTGGCGATTCCCTTCTGCAGGGCGTTTTTGGTGACGCGAAGTAGATTCTGTGTTTCCGGACTGATCACGCCCACCGGAACGGTGCAGGCGTTGTCGCCGATATAGCCATGATACGAGACGACCACATCGAGCGCCACGACGTCTCCGTCGCGAAGGGTTCGATCCAGGGAACCGATTCCATGGACGACTTCTTCGTTGACGGAGAGACAGCTATACGAGGGAAAGCGTCGGGAGCCGACCGCATAATCATGGCAGGCGCTGACTGCACCCTGCTCAATGATCAGGTTCTTGGCGATCTGGTCGAGTTCGAATGTGGTGATACCCACCTGGACATTGCTCTTGAGAGCATCCAGAACTTCGGCTGCCACCCGGCAGGCCTCTCGCATGAGCGTAATCTGATCCTGACTCTTGATCGAGATCATGGGAGAACGGCGACCTCCGGCGCATCACTTACCCGGACCAGTTGATCCAAGTCGTCAGGCGCGATCCTGACCAGAATCGACTGACGTTCGAAATACTCGGCCACGAGTTCCGTCTCTTGATCGCTCTCTCCGGTCCCGACCAGATGAACAACCTGGTCGAGGGTCTCTCCCCTCGCCTCCAGCCATTCATCAAGAACCAGGGCCTGAGCCAGGTTGCGGGGGAAGCCCTCCAGGACGAACCCGCACCCGTTCTTTCGCGACCAGAACCATTTGCGGGCGACCGCAACCGTGATCTCGTCGGATGCCGATACACCATTCCGCTCCGCCTTTTCAAGGGCGTGTCCGGACAGCGTACGACGATCGCGCTCGTTTTGGATCAGATCCGAAAACAGAACGTGCTCAATAGTCAAAGAACGAAGAAACTCCAGGAGACGGCACATCTCGGGTCCCGGAGTTCCAATGACGACGATCCGTGATCTAGCCGATCCGACCGTCGAAAAGAGAACCGAATTGGCATGGTCAGGTGCCGTTGTAAAGAATGAACTCAAAATTTCTGCAGAGCCCAGGCGAGTATACCCACCAGGAAAATTGCGCCGAGGGTTCCATAGAGTATAGCCACACTCTTAAATTCGACTCCGCTTCCCAGAGCCACGTTGCGGTTGGCGCCGCGTCCGCGAATCCGACCCTTCTTGAGAAAGCCATCGTAATGGCGCTGGAGAAGGAAGGTTTCGATCTGGCGCATGGTGTCGAGAAGCACACCGACAGTGATCAGCATTCCGGTGCCACCGAAGAAGACTGCGATCCGGTAGGGAACATTGTATTCAAAGAGCAGAACGTCGGGAAAAATCGCGATTGCGGTCAGGAAGATGGCTCCGGCCAGAGTCAGCCGGGTCATGATGAAGTCCAGAAAGCGGGCGGTCGGCTCGCCGGGTCGAACCCCAGGAATATAGCCGCCGTATTTCTTCAGGTCGTCCGCGATCTGGATCGGCTTGAACATGACCGATACCCAGAAGTAACTGAAAAAGAGAATGAGCGACCCCATCACGAGGTAATAGACCCACTGTCCCCGGGTCAGATTATTGGAAAAATCAGTCAGCCAGCGCAGGTCCAGCGCAGCGCCCAGTTGAGAGAATATCTGCTGGGGGAAAAGCAGGATGGCACTGGCAAAGATGACCGGCATGACGCCGGAGTAGTTGACCTTCAGGGGAAGGAAGGAACTTTGCCCCCCGTAAACCCGCCGACCCACAACCCGCTTGGCGTATTGGACCGGGATCTTTCTCTGGGCCTGGGTCACCGCCACGATACCCGCAGTCACGGCCAGAAGCAGGAAGAGCATCAGCACACCTTCGGGCAACCCGAGGCGGGTCACACCAACCGGGGCAAAGAAGAGGCGATAGGTCGCCGCAACCGCGCCCGGCAGATCAGACAGGATACCCACTGTGATCAGCAACGAGATCCCGTTGCCGATACCGCGCTGGGTGATCTGCTCGCCCAACCACATGAGCAACATCGTGCCTCCAGTGAGGATGATGGTGGAGTTGATCAGGAACATCATCTTCCCGGTGATGACGATGGAACCGTAAAGATTCACATCATACCCGGGAAAGAGCTTGGCCGGATTCTCCAGCGCAAGGATCAGGAGAGTGCCCTGGACCAGACAGATCAGGACGGTCGCGTAACGGGTGTACTGGGTCAGCTTCTGGCGGCCAACATCACCCTCCTGCTGCAGACGGGCCAGCGACGGCACCACTGCCGCCATCAACTGAAAAATAATCGATGCCGAAATATACGGCATGATCCCGAGGGCTCCGACCGCGCCCTTCAACAGGGCACCGCCGGTAAACATATTGTAGAGACCCACCACACTTCCGCCTCCCGAGGAAGTCTGAGCTGCGAAGAAACTCTGCAGCGGGGCCGGGTCGAGTCCCGGCAACGGGATGTTGGCAGCCACGCGAGCGACGAAAAGAAGCGCCAGCGTGAAGAAGATCCGCGAACGAAGTTCGGGGATCTTGAGGCAATTGGTGAAGGCCGAAAACATGGAAACTCAGAATATCCCTGACGTCGTCAGGCAACTACGGGTTCGCCGCCTGCTTTTTCGATCTTCGCCTTGGCGGAAGTCGAGAACTTGGCCGCTTTGATTTTCAGGCTGCGCGTGATCTCGCCGCCTCCTAGAACTTTGACCGACCGAGCCTGACCTCGGATCAAGCCGGCCTTGATCAGAACCTCTCGGTCCACCTCAGTGATCGACTCGTCAATCCTGGAAAGCTCCCCGACGTTCACCGTGTCGTAAACGGTTCGGAAGTTTGCATTGTTGAAGCCGCGGTGAGGAAGCCTGCGGTAAAGGGGCATCTGGCCGCCCTCGAAACCAGGACGGACCGAGCTGCCCGAACGAGCCGACTGGCCCTTGCCGCCGCGTCCGCAGGTCTTGCCGTGCCCTCCGCCTTCGCCGCAACCGACTCGCCTGCGCCGTTTGACCGCTCCTGGTGTGTTAGTAAGTTCGTGCAATCTCATGGTATATCCCTGGTGGGGGTCTCCCTAATCCGCGACTGCTCCGCGGATCTTGTTAAAATCTTCCGCCAGCTTCAGCTGACGAAGACCATCCAGCGTCGCCTGCACCACTGCGATGTGGTTGTTTGAGCCGAGGGATTTCGAAAGAACATTCTTTACGCCTGCCGCTTCGAGCACGGCGCGCACCCCACCGCCGGCAATGACGCCGGTACCGGTGGTGGCCGGGCGCAGGAGAACCCTGCCGCCGTCAGCATGGCCGATGACCTCGTGTGGGATGGTGTCGCCTCTCAGGCGAATCGGCACCATGTTCTTGCGTGCCTGCTCAGCTCCCTTGCGAATCGCCTCGGGCACCTGGTTGGCCTTGCCGTAACCCACGCCGACCCGGCCCTTCATGTCCCCGGTCACAACGAGCGAGGAGAAGCTGAATCGCCGTCCGCCTTTGACCACCTTGGAACAGCGGTTGATAAAGACGACTTTTTCGGCAAACTCCGGGGCCTCCGTCTCCTGGGGTTGTCCGCGATTGCCACGCGGTCCACCTCTGTTGGGTCCGCCTCTGTTGGGTCCACCTCTGTTGGGTCCACCTCTGTTGGGTCCACCCCTGTTGGGTCCACCGTGGTTAGAACGTTGTCCGTAATTCATAGCTTGATCAAAATTCGAGACCGGTCTCGCGTGCGGCGTCGGCGAATGCCTTGACCCCACCATGGAAACGGCGGCCGTTGCGGTCGAAAACGACCTTGGACACACCGGCTGCCTTTGCTTTCTCCGAGAACGCTTTCCCGAGGGCACTGGCGCCCTCGACGTTGGCGGAGTTTTTGTCGCTGCGCAGGGCCTGGTCCAAGGTCGAGAGGCTCACCAGAGTGTTGCCGTTCTCGTCGTTGATGCACTGCGCGTAGATATGCTTGTTGCTGAAATGGACCGACAGGCGCGGACGATCGACGGTTCCGGATATCTTCCGGCGAATTCGCCAACGACGCTTCTGCTGCAGGTCGCGTTTCTTCACGATATTCATGATAATTCCTTTTCTTCAGCCAGACGAATGCCCGACGGCATCAGGCGACGGTCTTGCCCTCCTTGCGTCGGACGCGTTCGCCCACGATTCGGACACCTTTGCCCTTATAGGGTTCGGGCGGGTAGAAGTGACGAATGTCTGCTGTGACAGACCCCACCATCTGCTTGTCTATACCCTCGACCTTGAGCTTGGTGTTGTCCGTCACGGTTACAGTAATCCCCTCCGGGACCTTGTAATTGATCGGATGTGAAAAACCGAGACTGAGATTGAGGATATTCCCGTTGAGCGCCGCTCGGAAACCGACCCCGTGAATCTCGAGTTCCTTGAAAAACCCCTTGGTGACTCCCTCGACCATGCCATTGATGATGGAACGGGCGGTGCCGGTCATGGCATCGGCGAAACGGGTCTTGTTCACTGCCTTGACCAGGATATTGCCGTCCTCCTCTTCGATTGTCACGACCGGGGCAAAACGTTTTTCGAGACGCCCTTTCGGACCCTCGATCGAGATCTCGGATCCATTCAGGGAGACCTTCACTTTCTCCGGTATCGAAACCGGGCTTCTTCCTATTCGACTCATAGTGGGTCTCTCCTTCTACCAGACGTTGCAGATGATCTCTCCGCCCAGGTTCTTGCGCCGGGCCATGGCCCCGCTCATCAACCCGTGGGAGGTGGACAGGACATTGCCGCCCAGTCCGTTCAGGACCTTGGGGATGTCGGATGCCGACGTGTAGATGCGGCGACCCGGCTTGCTCGTGCGGTTCAGCCCGTTGATTGCCGGTTGGCCCCCGACGTACTTGAGGTGCACCACGATCGTTTTGTGGCGGTTGGCGTCCGCGCCTTCGGAAAAATCGGCAATATAGCCGTCCGCCTTGAGGATGCGGGCGATGCCGAGTTTCTGGTTGGAATGCGGCGCGGCGCATCGGGCCAGCCCCGCCCTTGAGGCGTTGCGGATGCGGGTCAGGAAATCGCTGATGGGATCGGTATTCATGGTTTGCTTACGGTCGGTGGATCATATCCGTACTTCCACCGGATTGTCCCCTTGCGGGGAACTGGAAATTGGGTTTACCAGGATGATTTGATTACCCCCGGGATCCGACCATCAAGGGCCATTTCCCGGAAGGTCAGGCGAGACAGGCCGAAGCGCCGGATAAAGGCACGGGGGCGGCCGGTTATGGCACAACGGTTTCGGAGCCGAGTCCGGGCCGAGTTCCGGGGCAGTTTGGACAGCTTGCGCTGGGCTTCAAAGAACTCGTCGTCTGAGGAGTTCGGATTCGCGAGTATCGATTTGAGTTCGGCCCGCTTGGCGGCGAATTTCTCAACGAGTTTCTCGCGACGGTGGTTTTTGGCGATTGAAGATTTTTTGGCCATGGCGATCAGGCAGCAGAGGCTGTGGTGGTGGGTTCCGGACGGCGATAAGGCATGCCGAGCAGGCGTAGCAGTTCGCGTCCTTCTTCGTCGGTTTTGGCGGTCGTCACGATCGTGATATCGAGGCCCATCGGGCTTTTGTGTCCCTCGATCGAAATCTCAGGAAAGATGGTCACGTCGGTGATACCGATGCTGTAATTGCCCTGACCATCGAGACGTGGGGACATGCCGCGAAAGTCACGGATGGTGGGAAGGGCGATCGAGACAAGACGATAGAAGAACTCATACATCTGATCACCGCGCATGGTGACCTTGCAGCCGATCGGCATCCCCTTTCTCAGCTTGAAATTCGAGATATTGGTCCGCGCCATTGTGATGATGGCCTTCTGGCCGCTGATCAGTCCGAGATCCTTCCGGGCCTCGGTCAGGACCGATTTTTCAGCCGACGCAGACACGCCGGTATTGAGAACGATCTTTTCCAGCGCGGGGACCTGATGAATATTCCTGTAGCCCTGGCTTTTGATCAAAGCAGGGGCCACCTCTTCGCGGTAATAGGTCTTAAGATAAGGAGCCATGGTATTATTGTGTCAGATCTCCGGCCTGACCTGGTGATCTCCAGAAACGGTTATTCGGCAGCCTTGGTTGACGGTTGCCGACGCGCTTGGCGCTCGTCAAAGCGCGACGCGAGCATGAGATTTGAAAGGTGAATCGAACCCTCGCGCTCGACGATGGCGCCTTCGGGCTGCTCCTGGGTCTTGGCCTGATGCTTCTTGATCATGGCCAGGCCCTCGACGATGGCCCGGTCCTTCTGGGCGATAACCTCAAGGACACGACCGCGCTTGCCTGAACTCGATCCGGCCAGAACGACGACCTCGTCGCCTCGTTTTACGTGAGTCTTGCGCATCAGAGTACCTCCGGAGCCAGTGAAATGATTTTCATGAACTGCTTCTGGCGCAGTTCGCGAGCCACCGGCCCAAAAATGCGGGTTCCTTTCGGATTGCCCTGGGCGTCAATGATCACGATGGCGTTGGAATCGAATCGAAGGTAGCTGCCGTCGGCGCGACGGATGGGCGCTTTGGTCCGCACGACCACCGCGCGGGTGACCTCACCCTTCTTCACGCTGGCGTCAGCGTTGCTCTCCTTGATATTGACGACAATGACATCGCCGACTCCGGCGGTCTTTTTGCGTTGTCCGAGCCGGCGGATCATCGAGGCCTTGCGAGCTCCCGTATTATCCGCGACCTGCAAAGTGGATAGCATCTGGATCATGGCGATGATTCCTCGTTTGAGGGATTATCCTCAACTGCTGCGACGACATCCTGCTCGGTCGGAGTCTGTGCCTCCAGGTCCGGCGAAACGTCAATCACACGGATCACGCGCCACCGCTTCAGGCGGCTGAGCGGACGTGTCTCCATGATTTCAACCAGGTCGCCCGGCTTGGATTCGTTCTTCTCGTCGTGAGCGTGAAGGACCGTCTTCCGATTGATTACCTTGCCGTAGAGCGGATGCGGGATCCTGTACGGCACGGTCACCTTGACCGACTTGTCGCCCATGCGCGTGGTCACGGTACCGGTCAGGCTCTTTCGTTTGTTGCGGGTCTGGCTTTCCTTTTCAGACATTGTTCAGGACTCGGTGGCAGCAGCGGCATCGGCCCGCTTCTTCTGCGTGTGTATGGTTTCCATGCGGGCGATATCGCGCCGCAGGGATTGCAGTTCGTTGGTTCTCTCCACCTGACCGGTCTGCTTGCGCAGCCGCAGGTTCAAAAGCTCCTCGCGCGTGTCCCGAATCGTTTTCTCGAGTTCGGTCAAAGCGAGTTCGCGGATTTCCTTGGTTTTCATCTCTCGGGTTCCGGAAGGTCAGTCTGTGCGCTGCAGGAAGCGGCAGCGAAACGGGATTTTGTTGTCGGCCAGGCGCATGGCCTCACGGGCGATAGTCAGGGTGACTCCGGACACCTCGAAAAGGATCGTCCCGGGTTTGATTGCAGCGACGTAGTATTCGACCGGTCCCTTGCCTTTGCCCATACGGGTTTCGAGCGGCTTTTTCGTGACCGGCTTGTGGGGGAAAATGCGGATCCAGACCTTGCCACGACGTTTCATATGGCGAGTGATGGCCACACGGGCAGCTTCGATCTGAGAGGACGAGAAGTAACCTCGACTCAAGGCCTGAATGGCAAAATCGCCGAAGGCAATGGTGTCCCCGCCCTTGGCGTTTCCTGCCAGGGACCCTTTCTGGGTTTTCCGGTATTTGGTTCGTGAGGGAGTTAGTGGCATGGCTGGTTACGACCTCAGTTTGAGTCCCCTTCTTTTTTGCAGATCCAGCACTTGACCCCGATGATGCCGGCGATGGTGCGGGCTTCGGTCTGGCCGTAGTCGATCTTCTGGCGCATGGTGTGAAGCGGGACGCTGCCCTCGCGCTGGGTCTCGGTCCGGGCGATATCCGAACCGCCGAGGCGACCCGAAACCCGTATCTTGATCCCATCTGCACCGAGGCTCATGGCCATCTGGATGGCTTTCTTCATGGCCCGACGAAAAGAAATGCGACGCTCGAGCTGAAGAGCCACGTTCTCGGCCACGAGTTGGGCTTCGATCTCAGGCTTCTTGACCTCCTGGATGTCGAGCAGAATCTCCTTGCCCGTCAGCTTGGCCAGATCTTCCTTGATCTTCTCGATCTCCTGCCCTTTGCGGCCGATGACGATGCCCGGGCGGGCCGTGAATATCTTCACTCGAACCCGGTTCGACGCCCGTTCGATAAAGATACGCGGTACCGAGGCATACTTCAACTTCTCCAGAAGGGTCGACCGAATAACATGATCCTCGAGCAGGATCTTCGGGAACTCCTTGCGGTTGGCATACCAACGCGATTGCCAATCCCGGTTTACGGCGAGGCGGAATCCTATAGGATGTGTCTTTTGTCCCATGATCTCAGTTACTTCCTGCTTTGTCCGAAAGGACGATGCGAATATGTGACATGCGCTTTTTTCGCGGTGAAGCCGAACCACGGGCGGCGGCCTTGAAGCGCTTGAGCACGGGTCCCTCCTCGATGATGGCCCGGACCACGGTCAGGTTTTCGACCGACAGCTCATTGTTGTTTTCCGCGTTGGCGATGGCCGACTTCAGCGTCTTGGCGATGAGGCGGGCTGATTTGCGCGGAATGAATCGGACCAATTCCATCGCCTCGGCAGCGGGACGGCCCTTGATGACACGCGCGACTTCCCGAACTTTCTTCGGTGACATGCGAGCGTATCGGGTGAGTGCTTGAATTTCCATGACGAACAGTTGGTGGTGTGTTCTCAGCCGTCCTTACTTGTTGGTGTGCGACCCGTGAGTGCGGAAGGTCCGGGTCGGTGAGAACTCGCCCAGCTTGTGGCCAACCATATTCTCGGTCACGTAGACGGACATGAAGTTCTTCCCGTTGTGGACATTGAAGGTATGGCCCACAAAATCCGGGGTGATGGTCGATCGGCGCGACCAGGTCGTGATCGGGCGACGGGCATTGGCCTTGGTCGCCGCTTCGATCTTGTCCATCAGTTGTGGGTCGACAAAGAACCCTTTCTTGATTGAGCGAGCCATGGCTACTTGTTCTTGATTTTTCGCCCGTTGCGACGGGTGATAATGAGATTGTTCGATTCCTTGGACTTGCGCCGGGTCGGGAAGCCCTTGGCCAACTGCCCCCAGGGAGACATCAGCTGCTGCCGACCGCCACCGCCCTTGCTCTTGCCGGCGCCACCGCCGTTGGGGTGATCAACCGGGTTCATGGCCATGCCACGAACGCGGGGTCTTCTGCCCAGCCAGCGACTGCGACCGGCCTTGCCCAGTTTGATGTTTCCGTGCTCCGAGTTGCCTACCTCACCGATGGTGGCCCGACAATCGGCACGCACCATGCGGATTTCGCCACTTGGCATTTTCAAGGTTGCGGCACCGTCCTCGACGCCGACCAGTTCCACGGCATTTCCGGCCGACCGGGCGATCTGCGCGCCACGACCCGGGTAGAGTTCAACCGCGTGCACCTTGGTTGAAGGAGGTATGGCCGACAACGGCATACTGTTGCCCGGACTGAAGGTTGTCTCGTTCGATGAAATGACCTTGTCGCCGGGACGGATGCCCTTGGGCGCCAGGATATAGGATTTTTCCCCGTCCGCATAGGCCAGCAGAGCAATATTCGCCGATCGATTGGGATCGTACTCAATGGCCTGGACCTTGGCCGGAATGTCGAGTTTGGACCGCTTGAAATCGATCACGCGATAGAGTCGCTTATGGCCTCCGCCACGGCGCCGCGAAGTCACCCGACCATAGCAGTTGCGACCGGCCGTCTTTGAAAAGGACTTGGTCAAACGCTTCTCCGGCCGCTTCTTATCGAGATGCGGCTGGTGGTTGAGCGCCAGATAGCGCTGGGTCGGAGTAATTGGATTATATTTCTTGATAGCCATGGATGCGGGTCCAGTGGTTAGAGGATTTCGATCTTATCGCCTTCCTTCAAGGTGACGATGGCCTTCTTCATCCCGGGCTTGTAGCCCACACCGCCACGGCGGCTTCGGGTCATCTTGCCCTTGATATTCATGATATTCACCCGGGTGACAGTCACCCCGAAGGTGCGTTCGACCGCTTCGCGAACTGTGTATTTGGTGCTGTCGGGATAGACCTCGAAGGTGTACTGCCCGAATTCGGCGGAGGCGCGGTTCGACTTCTCAGTCAGGCGCAGGGTCTTGAGAATGGTATCGGGACTGATCATGATTTACCTCCATTCACCCGGGTCAAAATGCTCTGGAGACCGCGCTCCGAAACAATCAACTGGTCGAAGAGACAGAGCTCCGTCGTGTTGATGTGCGCCGATTCGGCGAAGTCCACCCGGGGAATGTTGCGTCCGGCTCGCACCGCATCGTCGGAGAATGCATCGTCGACCAGAAGAACCGTGCCCACGGGAGCGATCTGTCCGATAAGGCGGTCCATCTCCCTGGTTTTGGCCGGGTTCACCTCGAAAGCCTCGATGACCGATACCTCACCGGCCTGAACCCGATCGAACAGGGCTCGCCTGAAAGCCAGGTGCCGGACTTTCCGGTTGGTCTTCTTGCTGAAATCCTGCGGTCGCGGGCCAAATACCACGCCGCCGCCGACCCAGATGGGCGAACGATTCGAGCCGGCCCGGGCCCGCCCGGTCCCTTTCTGACGCCATGGTTTCTTGCCGCCGCCCCGGACCTCGGCCCGCGTCTTGGTCGAGCGTGTGCCCTGGCGCAGGTTGGCAGCCTGGGCCACCACCGTTTCCTTGAGCGCCTGCAGGCCTTTGTCGTCCTCGAAGACCGGAAGTCCGTCGAATTCTCGCTCCCCGTCGGGGGAGCCGTCTGATTTGAAAACCTTGAGTTTCATGACCACGTCCCTTTACGCCTTAACGCGATTTTTGATGGCTGCCCGGACGACAACGGTGCCTCCGATCGATCCCGGCAGGGCGCCACGAACGAGAAGGATATTCTTTTCCAGGTCGACTTTAACAATCCGGAGGTTCTGAACGGTGCGTTGCTTTGAACCCATCTGACCCGGCATCTTCTGGTTCTTCCAGACTCGACCGGGTGTCTGGCGCATGCCGACCGACCCAATCCGGCGATGAAACATTGATCCATGGGAGGCCGGGCCGCCCTTGACTCTGAACCGTTTGACCACGCCTTGGAAGCCCTTGCCTTTGGTCACGCCGATGACGTCGACCATCTGACCTTCCTCAAATGCCTCGACTGTGACCAGGTCGCCCGGTTTGCACTCGGGATCGTGATTGACCCTGACTTCCGAAAGTCGATGGAGCGGTTCCTGGCCGGCCTTCTTCAGGTGACCAAGGCTGGCCTTGCTCAGCCGGTGTTCCTTGGTCGTGCCGTAACCGAGCTGAACCGCATTGTAACCGTCGTTCTCGGTCGTCTTGACCTGTACGACCGGGCAGGGTCCTGCTTCGACCACCGTCACGGGGACGAGAACGTTGTTCTCGTCGTAGATCTGGGTCATACCCAGTTTGGTTCCTAAAATTGTCTGAATCATACGCTAAGCGGTAGGTGGATGGTTCCGTTTGAAACCTACATTAGCCACGCCCCACCTCTGCGGGGCCGTCGGCCGTGCTCTGTTAAGAAATCATACGTTGATGGTGATATCGACGCCCGAGGGGAGGTTCAGTTTTTTGAGCTCGTCGACGGTCTGGGCCGTCGGTTCGATGATGTCGAGGAGTCGCTTGTGGGTCCGAATCTCGAATTGCTCCATCGACTTCTTGTCGACGTGCGGCGACCGATTGACGGAAAGCTTCTCGATTCGGGTCGGCAACGGGACCGGGCCGGAGACGCGAGCCCCCGAACGTTTGGCCGTGTCGACAATTTCCAATGCTGACTGGTCGATGACGCGATAGTCAAAGCCCTGAAGTCGGATGCGAATTCGCTGCCCTTTCATGATGACAACCCTGGTTTAGGTCCGGGCGGGTGCCCTGGAGGAGGTTTCGACGATCCGTGTAAGGATGCCGGCGGGAACCTGCTCGAAGTGAGAAGGCTCCATTGAATAACTCGCGCGTCCCTTGGAAAGGGAACGCACATCGGTGGCGTAACCAAACATGGTCTCGAGGGGAACGAAAGAAGTGACGATGCAGACTTTGGTTTTGCTATCCATACCCTGGATACGACCGCGTCTGCGGTTCAGGTCGCCGATGATTTCGCCCTGGTATTCCTCGGGCGTTGTCACCTCGACCTTCATGACCGGTTCCAGCAGAATCGGTGATGCCTTGGCCATGGCGTTCTTCGCGGCGAAGATGCCCGCCATCTTGAAGGCCATTTCCGAAGAATCCACCTCGTGGAAGCTGCCGTCGATGATGTGCACCTTGAAGTCGATCACCGGGTAACCGGCCACAACGCCGTTGTTGGCCGCCTCCATGATGCCGTCCATGGTTGGTTTGATGTATTCCTTCGGAATGACGCCGCCCACGATCTTGTTGAGGATCTCGATGCCCTTGCCCTTCTCGTTCGGCTCGATCTTGATCACGGCGTGGCCGTATTGGCCGCGTCCGCCCGA
>QNAI01000032.1 GCA_003641745.1 Verrucomicrobiota bacterium
GCGGCCAACAACCGCAGGGTCTGTGCGTTGCCCTCAAAGCCTCCCTGCTCGCGCATCAGCTCGTGCAATTTTCGCTCGCCGGCATGCCCATAGGGCGGATGACCGAGGTCATGGGCCAGGCAGACCGCCTCAACAAGATCCGAATCGATGTAGAAATCTTCGGCCAGAGGATCCCCCTGAACCTGAAGGAACTGACAGATTGAACGCCCGATCTGGGCCACTTCGATCGAATGCGTCAGCCGCGTCCTATAAAAGTCGAACTCCCCGGAAACGAATACCTGGGTCTTGGACTGAAGCCGCCGAAAGGCCGTCGAGTATATGATGCGATCACGATCGATCTGGAAAGGGCTGCGGTAGTCATCCGGACGACTCCCGGGCAGCGACTCCAGGTCGAACGAATTGTAAAAACGGTTTTCCATCCGGCGTTCGACTCAGAGCTCGGTGTACTTGACCGATCGGCCCCTCGACTTCTCCACCGGGTATTTGATCGCATTCTGCTTGAGCTTCGACTCGATGGCCGCAGTCATGTCAACCCCCGCCTGGTTGGCGAATTCCAGGGCATAGATCACGACATCGGCCAGCTCCTCCTCGATGGCCGAACGAAGTCGTTTTTCCGCCACGGTGGCTCGGGATGCCTCGGAATCGATCCACAGGAAATGCTCCATCAATTCGCCGGCTTCGGCGGCCAGAGCCATCGAGAGATTCTTGGGTGAATGAAACTGCTCCCAGTCGCGTTCCTGAGCGAACGACAGGACCTGTTTCTTGAGTTCACCAAGGTTAACGACGTCATCCCTCAAGGGTTCCATCGCGCCAACCTAGACGGACCGCACGACCGGGCAATCGGAATCGATCAGCCTGCCCATGACGAAAGATCAATCTGTAACTCAATAGGTTACAATCCGACGTGTCCCGGATGAATTGGAGGCGGGGTTCCCAAAGGCCCGCCATTCCGTGTCGATCGGTTCAGCCTGTATTCAAGCCAACTGACACCGGCAGGCGCCGTTCACACCGTCGAGGCATCCTTCCCTTTGAGGGGCTAGTGGAATAATCCGCTTGTGGTCATGGACCGGTTGCGCTTTCTACGGCGAACCAACCGCACGTTTTGAGTTTGCCCATTTCAAATCGCACCCCGAATTCCGCTCGACCGCTGTCTCTCGGCGTCATCTTTCTGACCCTTTACATCGATCTGGCCGGGTTCTCCATCATCTTCCCCCTTTTTCCGGAGATGCTGACCTTTTACCTGGAGAAGGACGGATCGGCCGGACTCCTTGGAGGCCTGCTCTCGATGCTGGACCGGGTGGCTGAGATCTCGGGTACCGGGGACCATTTCGCGCCGGTGTTGTTCGGGGGCGTTCTCGGCTCCCTCTACGCCATTCTGCAGTTTGCCTTCGCTCCGTTCTGGGGTGCTCTCTCCGATCATCATGGTCGTCGACGAATTCTCCTCCTGACGGTCACCGGAACCGCGTTGAGTTATCTGATCTGGGTCTTCAGCGGCAGTTTCCTCCTCCTGGTTCTGGCTCGGCTCTTCGGCGGCGCCATGAGCGGCAACCTTTCGGTGGCCACCGCGGCGGTTGCCGACGTAACAACCCGAAAAGATCGGGCCAAGGGCATGGGGCTGGTCGGTGCCGCCTTCGGGCTCGGATTCATAACCGGCCCCGCCATCGGTGGCGCCTTCGCCCTGATCAATCCCCTCGTTACCCACCCCGGACTTGCCAGGTATGGGATCAACCCATTCTCGGTGCCCGCTCTGGCCGCCTTCATCCTGGCACTGGTCAATCTGATCTGGATCTGGAGACGATTCTCCGAATCGCTGCCAAGGGAAAAGCGATCCGAATCCACAAACCTGCGTGAGCGCAATCCGATCTCACTCCTCCGAGTCAGGCATGATCCCCCTGTGCGGCGAACGAATCACGTCTACTTCCTCTTCATATTCGCCTTTGCCGGCATGGAGTTCACCCTGTCCTTCCTCGCTGTTGATCGCTTCGGCTTCAGCACGATTCAGATCACCTATATGATGATCTTTATCGGCCTGATCCTGATTCTGACCCAAGGCATGATCGTCAGGCGGATCGTGCCTCGACTCGGAGAACGCCGAGTGGCGGTCACCGGCCTGTTCCTGGTTTCCATGGGACTCGCAGTCCTGGCTCTTGCCGGCACAACCGGCGTTCTCTACCTCGGCCTGACCATCATGGCAATCGGAGCCGGCCTGACCACACCATCGCTCACCGCTCTCGTATCGCTCTATACCCCTGACGATCGCCAGGGACAGGTGCTGGGGACTTTTCGATCGCTTGGATCCCTGGCCCGGGCGATCGGACCGATCATTGCGAGTTTCGTCTTCTGGTTTTTCGGTTCGGCCTGGTCCTATGGATTGGGCGCCGCTCTTCTTGTCCCCTCGCTGATTTCTGCGCTCGCCCTCACCGATCCGGAGTAGGGACAGAAGGGGTCAGGCCGTTGTTTGTATACGATTTTAAATCGTATACAAACAACGGCCTGACCCCTTTCAGGGAAACCATCGATTCAGGTTTTTTTGGATAAACTCGACCGTTGCATCGTGTTCCGCACGACCGTTCCCCTTTACTTCCATGGCATTCCCGAACGCGAAATGCACCGGGAGGGACGGTCGGAAGGGACCGAGCTCACGGACCATTCGTCCGGTTCCCCAGGCATCTGATCGGAGGGCGAGCGGGACGAGGGGCACTCCCGCCCGTCTGGCCAGTTTTGCCCCGATACTATTGAAGGACTCCGGATCGAAATGCACGGTGCGGGTGGTCTGTGGAAAGACGGCGATCGAGGTACCGCTCTGGAGTCGCTCGACTCCACCCCCGAGCATCGCCTTCAGATCATCCCGCGGATTGGATCGTCCCACGACGATCGGATCGCAATTGCGTATGATGGGGCCAAAAAACGGCATTTCCACGAGGCTCTTCTTCACCACAAAAGTCATTGGGCTGAAAGGAACCACCAAGCCCGGCAGGACAAATGTTTCCAGAGTGCTCATGTGATTGGCCACAATAACAAAAGGTCCCTTGAGGCGGGCCAGAACACCGGCGTTCTCAACCGTGACGCGAACCCCGAGTCGTTCCAGAACGCGGAGGGTCTCATGAGACCGAATCATCAGCTGGGTCTGGTCGAATCGTCCCTTTCGAGCAGCGAGAAACCCCCGGCACACGATACCGAAAATACGCGAGTAAAATACCAGTGACGGCGCTAATCGCCCAATCAGCGACGGTCTGACCTCCGGTGAGACATAGTCACGGTCCAGCTCCACCTCATCACGCAATCCGGGTCGGTTCATGGTCAGGTGCTTCGAGGGAAAAACAGCGGGGAAATTCAGGATTTTCTCCGCAACAGATAGGAACCTGCACCATCATGTCCAGTTTCCCAGGGTTTGGACAACCCTCCGGAGAGTCTCTCAAATTCTGCATTGGCGGAGACGAATGCATCCACCACGGAGTCATTTTCATCCCGTTCCAGGCTGCAGGTGCTGTAGATGAGCCTACCGTTCGGTCGAACAAATCGTCCGGCAGCCTCCAGGAGATGGCCCTGCAGGCGGATCAGACCCGCGATGTCTTTTTCGACAACCCGCCACTTGGCATCCACCCGGTGTCGCAGCACACCGGTATTGGAGCAGGGAACGTCGACGAGGACAGCAGCATACCGAGTCGGCAATCCGTCGGCTTCGAGACGTTCCTCCGTCAATTTCCGGACATCTGAAGCTAGAATTCGAACAGGAAGATGACTCATTCTACCCGCATTTTCCTTCAATCGCGCAATTCTGGGTCCGGGCAGATCCACCGAGACCACGAATCCGCCGTCGGCGACGATCTGGTCGCCGAGCAAAAATGCCTTGCCGCCGGGAGCCCCGCACAGATCGAGGATGGTCGCCGGCGGCTCATCTCGAAGAAGGTCGGGAGCCAGTCGAGTCGCAGGGTCCTGAATATAGATGGCTCCGGATCGAAGACATTTCGTCACATCCGACCACGGGGCCGATGAAATTTCAACAAAGCCCTCCCACCGGGTTTCCTTGAATCCATCGGGCAGGTTCAAGTCGTGTCCGGACCCTCTCACGACCCGTGCATGGACGGGCCCGGGCTGCTGGTTCCACTCAAGAAGAGCTCGTGTCGCTTCGGTCCCAAACGCGTTCAACCACCGCCGGACCATCCAATCAGGATGGCTGTAGCGCAGACCCAAGGATTCAGAATCCGACCCGGTCGATCCACTTATTTCCATGAGGATCCCGGGCAATTGCCTCAAAACCGAGTTGATCAAGCCGGATTCAGGTCGACTTGTCAGGCTCTTGGCTCTGTCGACTGCAAAATGGACAATTTTGGGCGCCTGATCTGGATATTCGCGGAGCTCAAAGGCCGCCAGAAGCAGGATGGCCCATACCTTATCCCGGGGTCGCCTGGCAATCAGACGGTCCAGAGCGGTCTCGAGAAGCCGCAGGTTCCTGACGGTTCCCGTCAGGTAATACCGGCATCGCCTGGCCTCGTCGGGATCAAGGGACAGGTTGTCCAGAAGATGATCGAGACGGCGGTGTCCACCGAGGAAACGACGGAGCAGATGGCAACTCACGTTCCAACCACTGCGTTCTCGATCGACTGTTTTCATGGGCCTTTCCACAGAGGCCGACCACAGGCGGTTTGACAAGGTGCAACTTTCCCGACTCTACTATTAGTTTATACACAAGCGAAGAGATTATGAACGAAGACGCTGTTCTCGAGATTCTGAAACGAAAACCCGAACTGAAGGCTGCCCGGTCAAAACTGGAAGCCATGCAGCCCGGGACTTACTGCATCCACCGAAGCTGGGGTTTCGGTAAGATCATCTCCTACGATGATACCGACGGAAAGCTGATCATCGACTTCGAGGGCAAGGAGGGTCACCGCATGGATCCGGCCTTCTGCGTGACGACGATGGACGTGCTGGCGCCGGAGCATATCCTGGCCCGCAAGCAGACTGAACCGGAAGTGATTGAAAAGATGATCACCGACCAACCGGTCGATCTGGTAATCGAGTTGCTCAAGCAATATCCGAACGAAGCCGCCACCGGAGTCGAGCTCGAATCGGTTCTTCCCGATGTGGTCGGCGAAGCCAAATTCAAGCGCTGGTGGACGGCAACGAAGAAGCTGCTGGCCAAAGATCCCAGGATCGCGGCACCCGCCAAGAAGACCGAATGCTACTCCGTTCGCGAGGAACCGGTCAGCATCGAAGACGAGATCCTGGAGGATTTTTCGGCCACGGCTTCCGCCCGTCGCCGCATCCTGTTGGCGGAAAAGCTCCTGGTTGCTCTGGCCGGAAACAACGACCGGGCGGAAGAGCTGAAACCCATCCTGGAATCGGTCTCCACAGTGGTGGCCGAAAGCAACCAATTGACCGCGTCGGAGCGATTGCACGGCGCGTGGGTGCGAGACGACCTCGCAACGCTCCTGGATCGGGATGACCCGATCGAACCCGCGGTGGAGACGCTGGTGCAGGACACCCATCTGCTCGATGAAATCGCCTCGGCTCTTCCCACCACGCTTCATGGTCGCCTGCTCGAAGTCTTGAAACAGGCGCACCCGATTGAGTGGAAGGAAATCACGTTCAATGTGCTGAAGAACAGCCAGGGCAAACTGACCACGGATTGCATCAATTTCCTCCTCGAGCATGCTTCGGCCAAGGAGCTTTCCGTCACACTGGCGCGGTGGCAGACCGAACAGAATCTGCGCGCGCCCGTGCTCCTCTGGGTGGTCAAGAACCGGAATTCCCGCAAGTATTCCGCATTGTTGAACGACCTGATCAGCCCCCGGTTGCTCAATGCCATTTTCTTCGCCATCGATTACGAGGCTCTGCAGACCGCAGGCACACGACGAATCCCGCTTGGCGAAGAACTGAGTGACGACTCCGACCTGATCCCCGACCTCCTGGCGACCGCCGATCCTGAGACGGCGCGCGACCTGGCCAACAACCTCATGCTCAACCAGGGATTCGAGGAGTTGACCAAGAAGTCGCTTCTCGCCCGGTTCATCAAGCAGTTCCCGGCCGTCCAGACACTGGTGGCCGGTGAGTCCGAGCAGGTGAGCGAACGCCTGCTGGTCTCGCGTGACAGCCACGATTCCCGGGTGAAGGAGTATGAGGACCTGGTCAGGAAAAAGATCCCCGACAACAGCCGCTCCATCGCGTCCGCCCGAGAACATGGGGATCTCCGCGAGAACGCGGAGTTCAAGATGGCCAAGCAGGATCAAACCATTCTGCTCTCTCGAAAGGCACAACTGGAGATCGAACTCGCCCAGGCCCAGGTAACCGATTTCACCGACGCATCCAGCGAACAGATCGGTGTCGGCTGCGTGGTGACACTCAACGACAAGACAGCCGGCGAGGAGATCGTTTACACGATTCTCGGAGCCTGGGACGGCGACCCGGAGAATTCGATCATCTCCTACAAGACGCCGCTGGGCGCCAGCCTGCTCTCCAAACAGGTCGGCGATGAAGTTACGGTGCAGATCGGTGACCATGAAAATACGGTCGTCGTGAAAGCCATCAGCCGCTTCGTCGACCAGAAATAGGGTGTTCCGTCGGTCTTGAAACAGCCTTGGGAGATACTGAAGCTGCTGGCTGATCCGACGCGGCTCAGACTTCTTTGCCTGCTTCAGCGGGAGGAGTTGTCGGTCGCCGAAATCCAGGAGATTCTGGATATGGCTCAGTCCAGGATTTCCTCGCAACTGGCCCTGCTCCGCAAAGCCGATCTCGTGGTCGATCGAAGGGAGGGAAAGAAGTCCTTTTATTCGATCGACCCGAACCTTGGCTCCAAGGAAAGAGTGCTGATCGAAACCACCCTTGAAGTGATGGCCGATCGCCCGGAGCTTCAGCGGGACCGTGAAAACCTCGAGCGTTCGATGGCTCGGAGACGCCAGGTGGCCGAACAGTATTTCAACCTCATTGCAGGCCGTCTGGGCCGTAATTACTGTCCGGGACGTTCATGGGAGGCGATCGGGCATTTCCTGCTCCACCTCATCCCACCGATCAAGGTTGCGGATCTGGGGGCGGGCGAAGGATTGATCTCACAGCTTATCGCCCGCCGGGCCGAACACGTGACCTGCATCGATAATTCACCACGCATGGTCGAGGTGGGCACTGAACTGGCGGCAAAAAACGGGCTCGCCAACCTCGAATATCGCCTGGGCGATATGGAGGAGGTTCCCCTGCGCGATCAATCAGTTGACCTGGCGATTCTGAGTCAGGCCCTGCACCATGCCCGCCACCCCCAGGTCGCGGTCACCGAAGCCTACCGGATCCTGAAACCCGGCGGAACCGTTTTGATCCTCGATCTCAAAGAACACACATTTGAAAAAGCGCGGGACCTCTATGTCGATCTCTGGCTCGGGTTCAAGGAGAGCACTCTGCACAAATTCCTGAAGACGGCCGGGTTCACCAAGGTCGAGGTTACCGCTGTGGCCAAGGAGGAGAAGGAGCCCTGCTTCGAAACTTTGCTCGCAACCGGAAATCGGGTGTCTTAAGGGGTCAGGCCGTTGTTTGTATACGATTAGAAATCGTATACAAACAACGGCCTGACCCCTTTTTCAATCGATCGAACCTATCCGATCGCGGTAGAACTGATTCGCTTCTTCGAATATCTTCGCCGGATCAGTTTTCTTCACCGCACTCCCCGTCAACTTGATCGCATCGGACAGCTTCATGTTCTGAATGAGGTATTTGACAGCCGGCAGGCTGCCCGGGGCCACACTCAAGTCGTCCGCCCCGAGCCCGAGCAGGAGTGGCACATAGACCGGATCTCCAGCCATTTCGCCGCAGACGCTCACCTTGATTTTCTGGCTGTGGGCGGCATCGACCACAGATCGGATTGTCCTCAAGACAGCGGGATGGGTGGGCTCATAAAGGTGGGCCGTCCTCTCGTTGAGGCGATCGATGGCGAGCAGATATTGGATCAAGTCGTTGGTTCCAATACTGAAAAATGAACACATCCCGGCCAGAATATCACTGGTCATGGCCGCGCTCGGGATCTCAATCATGCTGCCGACCTGGATTTCCTCGTCGAACGACTGTCCCCGATCCCGCAACTCCTCCTTTGCCTCCTCCAGGCAGAGATTTGCCCGTCGCAGCTCGTCAGCACCGCTGATCATGGGATACATCAGGCGGACATTTCCATAAGCGCTCGCTCGCAGGATGGCCCGCAATTGCTCGCGGAAAACACCCGGATTCTCAAGGCAGTAGCGTATGGCCCTGAACCCGAGAAACGGATTCGATTCCGGCATCAGGTGGACCTGCGAACTCGCACTCGGCTTGTCCCCGCCGAGGTCGAGGGTTCGAATCACCACCGGCCCGTCTTCAAAGGTTTCCGCCACCTGGCGATAAGCCGCCAACTGAGTTTCCTCGCTGGGGAACCCGGATTCCGACAGGAAAAGAAACTCCGTCCGGAACAGTCCGACTCCGTCCGCTCCTGCTTCCTTGGCCACGGTCGCCTCGTCCGCACTCTCAATATTCGCCAGGAGCGTGATCCGATGCTTGTCCAGAGTCTCAGCGGGCAGTCTGGCAGTCGAAAGGATTTTGTCCTCGAAGCTCTTTCTGCGGAGCTGAATCTTCCCGTATCTGAAAAGGGTCGCCTCAGATGGGCGCGCGATAACGATGCCGTCATACCCGTCGACTATGATCCAATCGTCCTGATCAAGTTTCGATGTCAGGTCGCGCATGCCGACCACCGCCGGAATCTTCATCGATCTCGACATGATGACCGCATGACTCGTCTTGCTACCGACGTCGGTGACCACCCCGAGAACACGACTCACATCGAAAGCGGCGGATTCGGAGGGCGTTATGTCGTGCGTCACGAGAATTCGTCCCTCCACCAGACCACTCAGATTAACCATACTATGGCCGGTGAGGTTGTGCAGGACCCGTCGTATGACATCGCGGATATCACTGGCACGTTCGCGAAGGTATTCGTCGTCAATCTGGTCAAACGCGTCCACGTATCTCTGCCCCACAGCCTGGACGGCGTGTTCGATATTGTATCCGGTCTTGTCCAGTTCACGGATCGACTCTTCGATCAGAGCCTGATCTTCGAGGACGAGTAAGTGGGCGTCAAAAATCCGGGCCTCATCATCTCCCAGGTTGCGCGCGATCTCCTGCTGCACTTTCGTGATCTGCTGACGCGTCTCCAGCAAAGCCTGCTCAAACCGAGCGATTTCGTGCCCTCGTTTCGCTGGGTCGACCCTATAGATCGGAATCTCCAGTTCATTCTGTTCAACCACGAAGGCCTGACCATAGGCGATACCGGCCGAAGCGGCGATTCCCTCGAAGATCAGTTCCCCTTTAGCCTTGTCAGTCATGTAGTTATAACGATCCGATCGATCATAAAAACCCTAGGGGAAAGGGTGGTGGCGGACAAGGGAAACCGGTGAAAACGATGAAATAATACGGATCACTCTGAGTTCAGAGTGGTCTCACATCGGCCAGGAATCCCCCTGTGCCCCAACTCTCATGAACCCGTTTCCCGACCCGATCCAGTTCTGAATCCGACCGCACAGCCAGCGCGCAGGCGCTTCCGCTTCCCGACATGAATGAGGCGCCCTCAAAATCCCTTCGGAGACAGCTGAGCAGGACGGGGATGGCCGGAAATTTCCGCCCAACCACCGTTTCGAAGCTGTTGGTGCTCCACTCGGAAAGCCGATCCGGAAATGACAGAATCTGCTCCAGCCGATTCTCTGCTTCACTCGACCGGAGGTAAGTTCCCGGCGCTCTGTCGGCCATCTCGCGATAAGCCCATGCCGTATCGATTCCGAAGAATGGCTTGAAGAGAGCCAATCTCAGCGCGGCGATCGCGTCCCTGGCCTCTGCGGAAACGGCTTCAATCCGTTCGCCCCGTCCCCGAATGACGACCGGGCCCTCATAAAGGAAAAGAGGGCAGTCGGAGCCCAGTTCGACCGCCAGATCAAGCAGGTCTGGATGGCTCAGAGGCGTACCGCTGAGTTCGTTCATACCCTTGAGTGCCCCTACGGCATCGCTGCTGCCACCACCAAGGCCCGCGCCACTCGGTATCCGTTTCGTGAGACGAAAACGAAAGCCGGATCGCAGACCGGTCCGTGCCGTAAACAGTTCGGCCGCCCGCCAGACCAGATTGGCCGAATCCGTTGGAATGTCCGGATCATTGCATTCGATCAGACGCTGGCCATCGATCGGTGTGATTTCGACCTCGAGATCATCGCCCCAGGACACCTGCGTAACCAAAGACACCAGTTCGTGAAACCCATCTTCCCGCCGACCGGTCACAGCCAGGAAGAGGTTGAGTTTGGCCGGACAGAAGATGGTGAGAGTCTCCACGCCCGAAATCGAAAGCTTTTTGTCGTGCCACGGCGAGTGTTGATTCCGAAGATGATGGGATGCCCACCGACCTGATTCTCGTTCTCGATCTTCCCGATCGCACAGAAACCGAACGCTTGCTCGACCGGATCGGCTCCTCGGTAGCCTGGGTCAAGATCGGCCTGCAATTGTTCACCCGGTATGGCCCATCCATCGTCGAGGACATCGCCAGGCGTGGTTACAAGGTCTTCCTGGATCTGAAACTCCACGACATCCCCAACACCGTGGCACGAGCCGTCGAGTCCCTCAATGAACTGCCCATCTCGATGTTGACCATTCACACCACCGGAGGTTCCGAGATGATGCGATGGGCGCTCAAGGCCCAGGAGGGCGGAAATCCGGATCTCCTGCTGCTGGGAGTCACCGTACTGACCTCAACCGACCGGAACGGACTGGAAGAGACGGGCGTTGCGGCCGCACCGGTCGACCAGGTCCTCCGCCTCGCCCGACTGGCGATCGACGCCGGCATGAAGGGTCTGGTCTGCTCGCCGCTCGAACTGTCGATTCTCCGAGCGCGATTGGGCCCCGGCATCGCGCTGGTCACACCAGGTATCCGTCCCGTCGGCGCCGATCTCAACGAACAGAAGCGAGTCATGACTCCGGTCGATGCGATGAGGGCGGGAGCGAGCCACATCGTCGTCGGCCGACCGATCCTCAGGGCCGCCGATCCCGCGGAAGCCGCCACCGCCATCCAGGCTGAACTTGGGAATTGCCCATGAACGCCGCCGCAACCAGCACCGCCGTCCTCCTCGCGGGAGGCAACTGCACTCGAATGAAGGGAACGACGACCGATAAAGTACTCGCTCCCCTGGGAGGGGCCTGTGCCTTCACCCACTCGCTTCGAGCATTTCGTGACTCCGGCGTCGCTTCCAAATACGTGGTTGCTTACCGGGACGACGAGCAACGGATTACCATTGAAACCCTGATCCGACAGGAACTGCCCGATTCCGCCATCGTAGCCTGGTCACCGGGCGGTCCCAGACGACAGGACTCGGTCTGGAACGCACTCCAGGCACTGGACGAAAAAACCACTCATGTTTTCATCCACGACTGCGCCCGCCCATTGATCCAGCCCGCCCAACTGGTTGACCTCCTCGAAATCGTCTGCGCCGATGGTGCGGTCTGCCTGGCTCGCAGGGTCACAGACACAATCAAGGAGGCCCCGGCCGATCATCCGGACCTGCGGCACATGAAATTGCTGAACATCCCCCGCAAACGGCTCTGGGCCATGGAGACCCCACAGGTCTTCGACCGGAAACTGATCACCGATGCCTATCGCCTGGTCTTCGAGACGCGGGAGGACATCACGGATGACGCGGCGGCGGTCGCGTCCTTCGGGCATCCCGTATCGCTACTCGAAAACAGGGCGCCCAATCTCAAGTTGACCACCCCCCGCGACTTCGACCTCATCGAGGCTCTCCTTGAGAGACGGGCCTGAACCCACCACCCATGACACAGAAATCCATCCCGCCCGGCGGATCCGAATTCAGGATCGGTCATGGTTACGACATCCACCGGACCACCGCGAACCGACGCCTCGTCCTGGGGGGAATAGAGTTCGACGCCCCCTTCGGGCTGGACGGACATTCCGATGCCGATTGCCTGACCCACGCGATCTGCGATGCGATTCTCGGAGCGGCCGGCTTACCCGATATCGGACACCACTTTCCAAATACAGACCCTGCTTTCGAAGGCGCCGACTCACAGATGCTCCTCAGGAGCGTGGTCGAAATGGTCGGCCGCAGCGGCTTTTCGGTGGTCAACGTGGACGCGACCCTCGTTGCCGAGTCGCCCAGGATCGGAACCCGCCGCGACGCCATGAAAAGCAGGCTGGCCCAATCGATCGGCGTCGATCCGGGCCGAATCGGCATCAAGGCAACAACCAACGAATCGATCGACGAGATTGGTCGCGGCCTGGCCATCGCCGCTCATGCGGTCTGCCTCCTGATACTCCATCCACGCCCGGAATGAACGAATCGTTCACGATTCATGGCAGGTCCACCCGCTGGATCCCGGCGTTTCAAGGCCTGCTTCTTCTCGCCTCCCTTCTCTTTGCCGGCTGCGGACGACCGGAGTCGGCCGCCGATCGCGGCGTGCACCACCAGGTCCTGCACCGGAGCCTCGGGGCCGAGGTCCCGGACCTCGACCCCCACCTGGCGACAACCCTGGCCGAATCCCAGGTCATCAACTCGCTTTTTGAAGGACTGGTGATACCCAATCCGGACGGGGGGGCTCCGCTGCCCGGAGTGGCCAAAAGCTGGACCGTCAGCGAGGACGGCCTTGTATACACATTCCTATTACGGGACGGTGCACTATGGTCGAACGGTTCGCCGGTTACGGCAACCGACTTTCTCGAATCATTTCGCAGGATCCTGAGTCCCGACCTGGCTTCCGGAAACGCCACCATGCTTTACCCCATCCTAAACGCCCGGGGCTATCACCACGGCGAAGTCGCCGACTTCGGGCAGGTTGGAGTCAAAGCCGTTTCCTCCGGCGAATTGGTCATCAGCCTCGAGGCGCCGTGCCCCTTTCTTCTGGAGCTGGCGACCCATTGGTCCTGGCTGCCGGTGCCGATCGAGCAGATTTCCCGACACGGGCCCGTGCATGAGCGTGGAAGTCGCTGGACGCGCCCGGGTGATCTGATCGGAAACGGCCCATTTGTCCTGATGGAGTGGATACCCAATCAGTGGATCCGGGTCGAGCGCAGCCCGACCTACTGGGACCGGCAGACGGTTCGCCTCCGCAGAATAAATTTCCACGCCATCGATTCGGTGGAGGCGGAGGAGCGGGCCTACCGCGCCGGGCAGCTGCACATCACCGAGGCTCTTCCCCTGGGCAAGATCGACACCTACCGCCGTGCCGCCGATCCGGCCCTGCGCATCGAACCGTTCCTCTCCGTCTATTTCTATCGATTGAACGTGAACCACCCCGTTTTGAAGGATGTGAGGGTCCGGCGAGCCCTGGCCTTTTCGATCAACAAGATGAAACTGACGGAAACCGTGCTCCGCGGCGCCCAGATGCCGGCCGGGTCCTTCACCCCGCGCGGAATCGGAGGCTACACGCCGCCCTCGGGTCTGACTTCAAATCCCAACCTCGCCCGTCGATTGCTGGCTGAAGCCGGTTATCCGGAGGGCATCGGGTTTCCTCACCTGGAAATTCTTTTCAACAGTTCTGAGAACCATCGGCTGATTGCCGAGGCGATCCAGGAGATGTGGCGGAGCGAACTCGGCATCGAATGCCTTCTCCTCAACCAAGACCTGCGCGTCTACCTCGAGAATCGCCGGATGGTCAACTATGAGATCTGCCGATCGGGCTGGGTGGCGGACTACGTGGACCCTCTGAGTTTTCTCGAACTTCTGACCACAGCCAATGCCGATAACCAGACCGGATGGTCAAACCCCGAATTCGACCGACTGATCGATGCGGCGCGTCACGATCTCAATCGCCAGAGCCGCCACGACGTGTTTCGACGGGCTGAAGAGATTCTACTGGACCAGGTCCCGGTCATACCCCTTTACCACTATTCGACCATCCGCCTGGTCGATCCCAGGGTTCGAGGTTGGGCACCCCACCCGCTCGACCAACACCCGTATAAATTCGTTTACCTGGAACCCCTGCCTGAATAGTCACGATCATGCCGAATTTGAGATCTCTTTCCCTTTTTGCCCTCCTGGTCATTGCCTTCATTTTTCTCGGCTGCGGGAAGCGTGAAACCCATGTGGAGTCGGGAATTCGCGACGGTATTCTCCACGTGGGCAACGGCACCGAACCGCAGGACATCGACCCCCAGACAGTCACGGGTGTACCCGAACACAATATCATCACCGCGGTGCTCGAAGGTCTGGTGAGAGAGGACCCGGTCGATCTCCATCCAGTCCCCGGCGTGGCCGAGAGTTGGGAAATCTCAGAGGACGGGCGTGTCTATACGTTTCACCTCAGAGAGGATGCGAAGTGGTCAAATGGAGATCCGGTCACCGCGACGGACTTTGTATTGAGCTACAGACGCATGCTGACCCCGACCCTGGGGGCTGAGTACAGCAGCATGCTTCACTACGTGGTCAATGCGCGCGAATTCAATGCGGGGGAGTTGACCGATTTTTCCCGGGTCGGTTTCAAGGCGCCCGACGATCGCACCCTTGAGATCACGCTGAAAAATCCCACCCCGTTTTTCCTCAACCTGCTCAACCACTATTCATGGTTCCCGATCCATATCCCGACGGTTGAAAAGTTCGGCGGACTCGACCGGAAGGGAACGAAGTGGACCCTGCCCGGAAATTTCGTCGGCAACGGGCCGTTCAATCTGAAGGACTGGCGGATGAGCCAGATGATCACCGTGGAGAAGAGCGATACCTATTGGGATCGCGACAATGTCTCGCTGAACGAAATTCGATTCTACCCGATCGAAAGCCAGGACACTGAGGAACGCATGTTCCGGACCGGTCAACTGCACTACACCAACAGCATCCCGCTCTCGAAGATCGACGTCTACAAGGCGGAGAATCCCGACCTCCTCCACATCGATCCCTATCTCGGCACCTATTTCCTGAGAGCAAACGTGACCGAACCCCCGTTCGACGATGTACGCATCCGCCGTGCCCTGGCACTGGCCATCGACCGCGAGAGCCTGGTCACGAACGTGACCAAGGGAGGCCAGATCCCGGCCTATCATTTCACCCCTCCCGGTACCGCCGGCTTTACGGCCCGGGCGCGTCTTGAGGGTGATCTCGAAACCGCCAGACAGCTCCTGACAGACGCCGGTTTTCCGAATGGGGAGGGACTGCCCCGACTGGAGTTGCTCTACAATACCTCCGAGAGTCACCGCGTCCTGGCCGAAGCACTGCAACAGATGTGGCGGAAGCGGCTCAATATCGACGTGAGTCTGGTCAATGAGGAATGGAAGGTGTACCTGGACAGCCAGGACACACTTTCCTACCAGATCTGTCGAGGGGGTTGGATCGGCGACTTTGTCGATCCCCACACTTTTCTCGAGATGTTCGTCACCGACGGTGGAAATAACGACACCGGCTGGTCCAACGACCGCTATGACGAACTCACGCAACTCGCACTCAAGGCGCCAGATGACGTGGCCCGCTTTGAGATCTACCAGGAAATGGAAGCCATCCTGATGGAGGAATTGCCGATCATCCCGATCTACTTCTACACCAAGGTCAATCTGCGCCAACCGTCGGTCAAAGGCTTCCATCCCACCATCCTTGATCACCACCCCTACCAGCACATCTATCTGGAAGAGGATGGAACTGACGCGCCCGAATAGGCCCTGGTGGATGTCCCAGGAAGTCGAAGACGGCGCGCCAGGGACGTCGCGCCCTACCATGTGGCCTGAAGGTGGGGCTGGACGTCCCGGCCAGCCGCTTCGGACGGTACCATCAGGTGAGCCGATCGGGGGGGAACTTATTTGAACAGGACACTGGTGCCCTGATACCCATCAATTTATGCGTGTCGCTCCGCATTGGAACGGGAGGCACGAAATCCAGGACGACTTCGGGGTCGAGCCTGACTCAGGATGTAGGAAAAACCCTGACATAGTGTAAATAAACCCGACGGTTTCTCGAAATCGTCATAAAATTTTGTTTATCATAATCTTATGAACTGGACACGCAACCATACCACCAAAACTGTCGGGATTTTTTACAATTGTAAAACGGTTCTCTTTTCATCGGATCAGCAAATCTCAAAAAAACTTGGGATCCTGAAATCTGTAACTTCCTGTCTTTTCGAAGCTTAGCCAATAAGTGGGTTTGATCGCTCACCTTTGGTTCGGTTTATGGAACGAATCCAGCTTATTCATGATTCAGGCCAATCACGTTCCAATGAAAAAGCTCCTCATCACTCTCCTCGCCCTGCTGATCGGTACCGCAATCAACGCATCTGCGATCGGGTCTTTCGGCTCCTTCTTCGAAAAGCTCAAAGAAGAGAAGACCTTCCCAAGTTTTGAATGGCCCAGGAAAGAGCAGCCCAAGATCGATTGGCCTGTCTTCAAATTCCCGAAAGACATCTTCAAGGAACCCAGAAAGACCGAGAATCCGAGAGTCACTTTGAAGAGGGTCATTCTGGGAATTGGTGAGATACAGAAGACCCATGTGACGACATCCGTGCCCGATGGTGGTGCGACCTTGGCGCTTCTGGGATTCGCCCTGATCGGGTTGGGAGCCACTCAGAGGTTCGTCCGTCGAGATCGCTCCTGATTCGTGCAGCGGTTCGGTTGACTCCGTAATTTTCAGGCGCGCCCGCAAGGCGCGCCTTCTTCTTTGCATGGTCGTCCCGCCGATCCGTGCTTCACCGAGACGTCGATATTCAGGACCTTCCCGGATCGCCGTGGTCACTTTTTGATTTCCATCGGTCGCGATTCGACCATTAATGCCGCAGTCAGGCGTCCCCCTTTTTATGCTGCGGTTCATATCAACACGGATCCTCCAGGCGATACCCGTTCTCTTTGTTATCATTACGATGACGTTTTTCATGCTGCGGTTCGTTCCGGGCGGACCGTTTACAGCGGAGAAGGCGGTCACCCCCGAGGTCCTGCGCAATCTTGAAGCCCATTACGGGTTGGATAAGCCACTCTACCAGCAATACTTCGATTACCTCGGGAAACTGGTGCTGCACGGCGACTTGGGACCGTCCTTCAAGTATCCCAATCGCACGGTCAATGAGATCATCGCACAGAAGCTGCCGGTTTCCCTCGAACTCGGTGTGCTCTCTCTGCTCGTCGCACTCGCCATCGGCCTGACCCTCGGGGTCATCGCCTCGCTGCGGCCCAATACCTGGCTCGACTATCTCCCGTCATCCGTCGCAATGGTCGGCATCTGTCTGCCGACCTTCGTCCTCGGCCCGATCCTCGTCCTGATCTTTGCCATCCTTTTGGGTTGGTTCAATGCCTCCGGATGGTATGGCCCCATCGATCGCGTGCTTCCCGCCATTACTCTCGGCGGGGTTTACGCCGCCTATATCACCCGTCTGACCCGTGGCGGGATGCGGGAGATCCTTTCCCAGGATTTTATCCGGACCGCACGGGCCAAGGGCGTATCCGAGGTCCGGGTCATCCTCAAGCACTCGCTCAAAGGCGGTCTCCTGCCGGTGGTTTCTTTCCTCGGGCCGGCCGTGGCCGGGATCATCAGCGGTTCGTTCGTCGTTGAAACGATCTTCCAGATTCCCGGTCTCGGACGGGAATTCGTCAACTCGGCCTTCAACCGCGATTACACCCTGGTTCTCGGAACAGTCATCCTCTACGCGAGCCTGATCATTGTCTTCAACCTCCTGGTCGATGTGATTCAGGTCTGGCTGAATCCCAAGCTGAAATTCGAATAGGTTTCTCGTATGGTATCCCCTCCGGTGGACAAGATTCCCGCTCCAGTGCCCACGGTGGCCGACCTCGAAGAGGGCAGTTCGCTCTGGAGGGATGCCTGGCACCGACTGCAGAAGAACCATCTGTCGGTTTTCGGGGGCGTGGTCATCATCGTGCTGTCCTTCGTCTGCCTGTTCGTACCGTTCCTGATCACGAACACTTTCCAGGAACAGAACCTGGAACTTGGCGCAACCTCGCCCTCACTGCAGCACTGGCTCGGGACCGACACCCTCGGACGCGACATGTTCGCCCGCGTTCTCTATGGGGGACGCATCTCGCTGGCCGTCGGCCTGAGCGCTACCCTGGTCTCACTCACCATAGGGGTTGTTTATGGAGCGGTCGCCGGATTCTTCGGCGGTAAAACCGATGCCGTCATGATGCGTCTGGTCGACATCATGTATGCCCTCCCCTTCACCATCTTCGTCATCCTGCTGATGGTATTTTTCGGAAGGAACATCATCTTGTTGTTTGTGGCCATCGGAGCGGTCGAATGGCTGACCATGGCCCGTATCGTCAGGGGTCAGATTCTGTCCCTGCGAAAGCAGGAGTTCATCGAAGCCGCCTACGCTCTCGGTCTCGGCAAGAGGCGCATCATCTTCCGCCACATGATCCCAAACGTCATGGGGCCGGTCATCGTCTACACCACACTCACCATCCCCGCGGTAATGCTGCTGGAGGCCTTCCTGAGTTTCCTCGGACTCGGCGTGCAGCCGCCCATGAGTTCCTGGGGTTCATTGATCAAGGAGGGCGCGGACAAGATGGAGGAATTCCCATGGCTGCTGGTCTTCCCCGGGACGGTTTTTGCGCTGACTCTCTTCTCCCTTAACTTCCTTGGCGACGGTTTACGTGACGCCCTCGATGTACGCGCGTCCAAAGACTGAGCCGGGATCGGGCGACCTGCCGGACAGCCGACATCGGCCTGAAGACCGGTCTGAACAATGACATCTGCACCCGAAAAGGAACCGGGGATAATCCGTCGTCTTCGGCCCTACCTGAAGTACATCAAAGCCGTGCGCGGTGTTGTCGCCGCTGCGCTGCTCTGTGGTCTCATTTACGGGGTGGCCAACGGGGCCGGACTGCCTCTCATGGCAAAATTTGTCTTCCCCAGGATCTTTCCACCGCAAACCGAAGCGACAACCGATCCTGGGATCAGCGCTGTCCCGGACAACGTCGCTGTCGATGAAAGGACTGCCGAGCGCCCGCCCGCTGAAGCCGAACTCTCAGACGGGGAAACACCTGACCGCCAATCAAACGATGTCGCCACGTGGCAGGTCATTCTCGCCGCCATCTGGCTTCCGATCATTTTCCTTATCCGAGGCCTCGCCGGCTACTTCAATACCTACCTGATCCAACTGGCCGGTGTTCGCGTCCTTGAATCGCTTCGATTGGATTTCTTCCGAAAACTCCAGGTTCTGCCGCTTGCATTTTTTCAGGACAAATCCTCCGGCGACCTGATTTCCCGCGGCCTCGCCGACACCAACCAATTGCAGGTCACCCTGACGACGGTGGCCAACGAAGTCTTCAAGCAACCCATCACCCTGGTCAGCGCACTGTCCGTCCTGGTTTACCTGACCCTCGCGGAGCAGGGTGTCGGCCTGGTTCTGATCTCCCTCGCCATTGTACCCGTCTGCGTCCTGCCCATCCGTTTTGTCGGTGACAAATTGCACAGACGGGCGGCCAATCTGCAAAGGGAACTCGGTTCAGTCACCGATCGTTTCAGCGAAAATCTGGCAGTTGCCCGGGAGGTCCGCGCATTCAACCTGGAAGATTACGAGACCGGGCGGTTCGCGGCGGTCACCCAGGCGTTGATCCGAGCCCAGATGAAGGTGGTGAAGTACGCCACGGGTCTCACTCCGGCTATCGAGGTGATCTCGGCCGTCGGTATATCCGTTACCTTTGTCTACGCCTTCAAGGCTCAAGTCCCGCTCGGATCCTTTCTGGCCATTATCTTCTCTCTCTACGCCTGTTACGAACCGATCAAGAAACTGGGGAACCTCAACAATGAGATAAAGCGTGGGATCGCGGCTCTTGACCGCCTGGAAGTCGTCCTGGAGGAGCCGGTCACCATTCGCGACCCGGAAGATCCTATCGAGGTCGGACGCCTGGCCGGTTCCATCGACTTCCAGAAGGTATCCTTTTCCTATAAACACGGAGTCCCTGCACTGAGCGAAGTGGACGTATCCATACCCACCGGAAACATCTGTGCCCTGGTCGGGCCGAGCGGTGCCGGCAAGACAACCTTCGCCCATCTCGTGCTCCGCTTCTTCGACACAACCGCCGGAAGCGTCAGGATCGACGGCTTGGATATCCGGCAGATGAGATTGGCTGATCTCAGGCGCAATATTGCCCTGGTACCCCAGGACCCCGTTCTCTTCAATGACACCGTTGGGATGAACCTCCGGATCGGTAAACCCGATGCCACTCAGGAAGAGGTGCTGAGTGCTGCAAAGGCGGCATTTGCCCATGAGTTCATCGAAATGCTCCCAAAAGGTTACGATACCGTGGTCGGTGAGCGGGGCGTCATGCTTTCCGGAGGCCAGAAACAGCGCCTCGCCATCGGGCGCGCCTTTCTGCGAGATGCTCCAATCCTGATTCTGGATGAGGCAACCTCGGCCCTTGATTCAGAGAGTGAGGAAAAAATCCAGACCGCGCTCAAGGGATTGATGCAGGGCAAGACCGTCCTGATCATTGCCCACCGTTTCTCCACCATCCGCGATGCCGGTCAGATTCTGGTCTTCGAAAAGGGTGAGGTAATCGCCCGAGGTACCCACAGGAGCCTGATGGAGGCAAATGATCTCTATCGCTCCCTTTACGAACGCCAGCTCTCGCCGGCGTGAGACCTGTCGAAACTGCGAGTCGAGGACCGTTGACTGACGAGCGGTCGCGCAGGAGCACGACCCTCCAATTTCTTGTATCGCACTGACCCGTCTTTTTACCAGGACCACCCCACGCTGCCCGACCATTGACGGGGAGTGGCCGGAACTGCCGGGATCTCCTGGAATTCACTGTCCCAGAGATTATCGATTGCCAGAACCACCCGCAGACCGGCCCAGCGCTCCGGTCTGTAGTGCAGACTCAACGACGAAAGGGCGGCCTCGTCACTTCCTGATGTCCGAAGAATGTTCGGCTCCTGCAGTCTCAATTCGTTATCACTGCGTAATTCGAACTCACGGCTGATCCGCCACACCAAAGCCGCCGTGAATCGGTGGCGGGCGAAATTCATGGCATAGAAACTGGCATCGAATGCAGCCCCCATGGTGTCGGCGTCCTTGTCCAGCCAGGTATAGCCAACCACCAGGTCCAGCGCCTTCCATTGCCTAACCGCCACCACTTCCGCGCCGACTGTCTCGATCGCGACGGGATTCGCGGTTCGGGCCGTCGGTGCATCCACCTGATAGGTCCAGTCCACCAGAGGATCATCATCGCGATAGAAGATCGATAGCTTGATCGTCTGATTCGAACTGCGCCATTCGGCGTCAATTTCCGTCTGAAAGCTATTCTCCCGTTCGAGATTTGGATTTCCACGGAACAGTCCGCCGTCGGGATTTGAGCCGATGGCCGTATAGCCGGGAACCTGGGAGGTTCGCGACATCTGCCAACCCAATCGCCAATGCCCGTCCGCCAGAACCCCTGAGCGCCAGATTTCCAGCAGAGGCCCCAGGAACCCTTCGTCCCGATTGGTATCCTCGGCTGTCAGTCCGACAGTCAGACCCGTCTCAGAACCACTTTGACCAACCCAGGTCCGGGATCCGGTGATCGATCCCTTGATATAGGATCGCGAGGTGAACGATCCGTAAGTCAGGGACGTCGATTCCAGATCGTCATTCAGAATCTCGGCGCGCCAGCCCAGGTCCCAGTCCTGGAGATCAAACAGGCCCTCAATATCAAATCCGGTCACTTTCGTCTCGTGTTCAAAGGGATTGAATATCCCCGGACGGTAGCGATCAAACTCGTAGTCATCCCGGTTGTCGCGGTGGTAGGCTCCAAATCGGATCCAGTTTCGGCCACCCGTATCCACCCGGTGGGAAAACCCGATCAGGGTGGTCTCGAGATCATCTGTCTCCGCGACGCCGAACGGGGTATAGAGGTTGGGCCAGCCGAAGAATTTGGTCTGGTAGGCAGCGATGATATCGGTCTGGAACCATTCACCAACAGACTGAATCCGGCCCACATACCGAGTGAACCGGTGGTCCCCGTCCACGAGCGCTCCGTCGCCCTGAGAGTGGGCCACTTCGATGTCCGCACCGAGCGTCCAACCGGCTCGATCAACCAGGTTGTCGACCGCACCATAGGCCACGCCGCGATAGAGATTGCCGCTGCCGAATCCGCCCTCCAGATACCCGCCGGTCCGAATCGGTGACCACTCAAATCGAATCGTGCCGACCGTCGCGTTGAATCCTGTCGCGGCATGATCGACCCCCGTGAGCACCTGCCCACGGTCCAGCATACGGGGCGAGATGGGAATCTCCGCCAGATAGTGACCGGTCTGGGGGTCGAACAGACTCCAGCCTCCGATCTGGAACGCCGAATTTTCGAAAATGCCACCACGGATGGTGACATCTCCCTGTGCCTCCCCAAAATTCCGGGTCTGCAGGTCAACCTGCGGTTCGTATCTCAGAAGAGTCACCGGCATCGCAAAGGTAACCACCGGCTCTTCATTGGCCACCCGTCGCGCCACCAATGTGAATTCCGGGAGGGTGATCGTGGGCGTTTCCTCCAGATCCGGATCACTGGTCTCCTGCCCGAAAAGGACCGTGGGCAGCCCGATCAGGCACCACACCAATGCTTTTCGAGAACCACGCATGGATGGCACGTTGTGGCAGAATGCCCGGATGCCAAGCATATGTTAATTGATTTCCATTCTGCCTTAACAATGAAGGCATCCGAGCGATTCTCGAATTCTTCTTTTCGTTGTTTTTCTGCAACTTTTCAGGGGAAACGGGTGTATACTGGAGAAGAAGCACAACCATGAAGACCATCGCCATTGTTTTCCTTTCGCTGATCGCAGCCTCCCTGATTCTCCCGGTACTCCCATTGGCCCTGCCCATCCTGATCATTGGCGTCGCTGTGATGCTGCCCCTGATGCTCATCATCGCGATCGGCACGGGGATCGTGACCGTCGCGGTAGGAGCGGCCAAGATCACCATCGGGGCCGTTTCGATCGTCGCGACCCTCATCGGTGTGGTGCTCATTCCCCTTTTCCTGTTCGGGGCGATCACCGCAGCCGTCTGGTCCTGCCTTCTCTGAAGCAACGGTGCTAACCTCTTGCTCCTGAACGACGAATCGCATACCGATTCGTTGGAATGAGAATTATCATTGTAGGCGCCGGGGAGGTCGGTTCGTTCCTTTGCGAGACACTGAGCCAATTCGATCACGATGTGACCGTGATCGAGCGGTCCGAGGAGAAAGCCATGAAACTCCGCCAGGAGTTCGATGTGCGTGTGCTCCAGGAGAGTGGCAGCTCCGCCCAAACATTGATCAAAGCAGGTGTCGAGAAGTGTGATTACTTCCTGGCCATGGCCAGGAACGATGAGACCAATCTCGTATCGTCCTCGCTGGCCAGGGCCCTCGGTGCGAGAAACACGTTCACCCGGATCCACGATCAGACTTTCAGAGACAATTCGATCATCAACTATCAGGATCACTTCGGCATCGACTATCTGATCAATCCCGAACGTCTCGCGGCGGTTGAGCTGGCCAAAGCGATACGCAATCCAAGTCGTGTCGCCGTTGAGGATTTCGCTCGCGGCTCAATCGAAGTTCAACTGGTCGAGGTCACCAGACGATCAAAGGCTATCGGTAAAACCCTGGCCGAGCTCAAGCTGAATAATAGAATGCGGATCGGCATGGTGCAGAGAGGCGATGTGACCATGGTCGCAGATGCCGGCACCGTGCTGGAGGCGGGCGACAATATCACCGTTTTCGGGCATCCGGACGCCCTCTTCGACACCCGGTCCTCCTTCGATCCCAATGCCGGTCGCGGCGATCGACTCCGGGTCGTTATTCTGGGCGGTGGAGAGATGAGCGTTTCCCTCGTCCGGCTCCTGAGCAATCCGCGCTTCAAGATCCGGATCATCGAGAACGACCCCGCCCGATGCCGCAAACTTGCCGATCGTTTCCCCGAGGTCACGATCATCCAGGGAACCGGAACGTCCCTGAAGCTATTGGAGGAGGAGCAGATCGGCAGCACCGATTTCTTCGTCGCCTGCACGAAAATCGATGAGGACAATGTCATGACCTGCCTTCAGGCCTCCAAGCTCGGGGCACACCACGTCATGCTCGCCATCAATCGGACCGACTATGCCGAGGTACTGGAACAGATGAAGATCGCCATGGGGGTCGAATTGGCCGTTTCCCCGCGCGTTGCGACCGCGAATCAGATACTGCGATATATCAGTCGTGCACCCTATATCGATCTGGGCAGCCTTCCCGGCGATGTGGGCAAGATCATTGAGATCACAGTCAAGCCGAACAGCCCCTCGGACGGACGGAAATTGCGCGAAATCGACTGGCCGACCGGGTGTGTGGCGGTGGCCCTGCTACATAAGTCGGAAGCCAAGACCCCGGGCGCCGACGATGTCATCGAGGCGGGTGATCATATTGTCGTTATCGTCCATCAGGAAAGGATCAAGGATCTGCTCAAGTTGACCGTTTGACGGAATGAACTACTCGTTGGTCCTCAGGCTCTTGAGCGCGATTCTATTCGCCCTGGCGATCGCCTTCGTCGGTTGCCTGGCGGTGGCCTTGGTTTATTCCGGCCAACCAGGAGAGGAACGCGCCGTCCGCGGATTTGCCTTGAGTATCCTGCTCTCCAGTGGAATCGGGCTCGGCTTCTATCTCTTTGGCCGCAAAGGCCCCAGCCGTTTCTTTCAGAAAGAGGCTCTCTGCGTGATTGGAGTCGGCTGGATTCTGGCAAGCCTGATCGGTGCCCTGCCCTACGGAATCATCGTCGAAGGCATCAGCCCGGTGGATGCCTTTTTCGAAAGCGCATCCGGACTGACCACCACGGGTGCATCCATTTTCTCAGACGTCGAATCCCTGCCGAAAAGCCTGCTCTTCTGGCGCTCCCTGAGTCAGTGGATCGGCGGCATGGGCGTGGTCGTCTTCTTCGTTGCCATCCTGGGCTTTCTCGGGGCAGGAGGGCGCATTCTGTATGCGAATGAATCCTCGGGGTTCACCGCAGATTTCGTCGAGAGCCGCGTCCAATCCGCAGTCAAGAATCTCTGGATGCTCTACCTGGGGCTCTCCGCGGTCTGCACACTCGTGTATCGAATCGGGGGCATGGGCTGGTACGACGCGATCTGCCACATGTTCACCACTCTGTCCACAGGCGGATTTTCAACTCACAATGCAAGTATGGCGGCTTTCGAAAGCCCCTTCCTGGAGTGGGCGGCGACGGCTTTCATGGTGATCGGTGGAACGAGTTTCCTGCTCATTCTTCAGGTACTCCGGGGGCGGTTCAAGCAGGTCAGGCTGAATACCGAATTTCACGCCTACACCTTCATACTCCTGGTATCCACCCTGGCCGTCACCCTTTTCCTGATGCGAGACGGTTTGGCCGTTTCATGGTCGCAAGGTGTCCGCGCCTCGGCTTTTCAGGTCGCTTCGATTATGACCACAACGGGATTCTCCACCGAGAATTTCGGCGCCTGGTCGCCTTTTCCCAAGGTTGTTCTGCTGACCCTGATGATTGTGGGCGGTTGCTCGGCATCGACCGCCGGTGGACTGAAAGTGATTCGGCTGGTGGTGGGTATCCGGAGCAGCCTCAACAGCATCGAACGGGCATTTCGTTCCCGGGTCGTCCGCCGGATCGTGGTCAACGGCCGAACCCTTGAAGATGAATCCGCTCAGAGTATCATGACCTATATCGTGATCCTGGGCCTGATCTGCCTGGTTTGTATTCCCCTGACCGCGGTCTTCGAACCCGAGATCAGCGTCGACGGAAACATCAGCGCGGTCTTCGCCTGTCTCTTCAATATCGGACCGGGTCTGGCCGAAGTCGGCCCGGCCCGGAACTACGCCGATTTCCACGACTACACCAAGGTCCTGCTCTCCCTGCTCATGGTCATGGGACGCCTCGAACTCTACGCCATCCTCGTACTCTTCTCCCCCTCACTCTGGCGCCGGTTTTCATGAAGAGCGCAGGCAAGCCTGCACTGAGATCGGAGATGTAAACACCGGATCGAACAGTGGGGTCATTGCTCATTATCTTGCATGCCAATGCGAGATATGTGCTTTGACCCCTTCACACGGTACGAATCAGGGGAAGATAGGGGGGGGTGATGAGATGGCTGGAAGGCCAGGGCACCGACACACCTGTTCCCAGGTGCGGCAACCAATGCCAGCATCATCTTGAGAACCTGACTGTTCCCCGGCACGGGAGACCTCCGGCCCAAAGCCCACCGGCGCAAAGACCCCGAGCCTCAGCCGTCGTCTCCGATCGCCTCCACCGGGCAACCCTCCAGGGCTTCCATGCAGAGTGCTTCATCGTCGTCGTTCTTCGGCTGCGCATGGACGTAGGAAAACCCCCCGTCATCATCGCGCGTGAAAAACTCCGGAGCGGTCTCACGACACAGATCGCAGTCAATACACTGCTGATCGACATAAAATTTACCCGGGACATTCTCGGGCCACTTGTCGGTCTTATCGGCCATATTCGTCACCCTTGGCGAATCTCTCCCACCCTGTCAAGGAGCACTGATTGAGAAACCGTTCGAGGATGAGCACCGGACATCCGGGATGGCAACACAGGGGAGGTGATTGATGCCTCCAGGCCGCCCGTCTCTGCCTCGGTTCCTCAGAGGCAGCCAGCGCCCTCCCCTGTGAATCCGGGATGCACCGCAGACTCATCCTTGCAATTTCGGGAATATTCCACACATCCTGTAGGCGATGAATCTACCCCCATCAGGCCGGTCAGAACGGACCTGTACCTGTCCCGCCCGAAGAGCGATTCCTTGTCATACGTGATCACGAACAAGAAAGACCCTCGCTATGAGAAGTGGCGGTGGACCATATTCGGGCTTACCTGGATCGCTTATGCTGGTTTTTACCTGACCCGGAAGGCGTTTCCCATAGCCAAGGTCGGAATTCTGGAGGATGCCTCCATCGACATCGGGAAAGCCGAGATGGGGGCTATTGATGGCGCATACGGAGTCGCCTACGCAATCGGGCAGTTCGTCTGGGGAATGGCGGGAGATCGCTTTGGTTCCCGACCAATTGTTCTGGGCGGTATGTTTGCCTCCGTGATTGTTTCCGTTGCGATGGGGCTTTCCACCCATGTCATTTTGTTTGGATTCCTGTTCTTTCTGCAGGGGCTCTGCCAGTCAACCGGATGGGCTCCGTTGATCAAGAACATGAGCGAATGGTTCTCACAGGATGAACGGGGTAGAGTCTTTGGTTTCTGGTCGACAAATTATGTCATTGGAGGAATGGCGGGCAGCGCCCTGGCGGGATATGTTGCGTATCTTTTCGGAGATTGGAGATTTGCCTTTTTCTCATCGGCCATCGCGCTTTTCATCATACTGATTGTCTTTTTTCTCTTTCAGAAAAACAAACCCCAGGACATCGGATTGCCCTCGATCGCGCTCTATCATGGCGAGACAACCGCCGCACTCGAAAAGGACGCATCCTCGATTGATGAACCGGAAGGATCATGGAAGGGAATCTGCAGAGTGTTTCGCGATCCGATGATACTCCGGATTGGAATCGCCTATTTTTTGCTCAAACCCACACGATATGCGATCCTCTTTTGGGGACCGGTAATGGCCTACGAAAAATTGGGGACCAACATAGGAAAGTCGGCCCTGATCAGTACTGCATTCGAAGCTTCCGGGCCGATAAGTGCCATATGTGCCGGATACGCAAGTGATCGGTTGTTTCAGTCCCGGCGAATGCCTGTAATCGTCCCATCGCTGTTCGGGCTGTCGCTGGTTCTGTTTTCGTTCACGACCTTGACCGAGCTTGGCGGTGCATGGGCGATGGCCATCGCGTTCTTTGCCATCGGAATGCTGCTGCACGCTCCCGAAACATTGATGTCAGGTGCCGCGGCAGTGGACTTTGGCACCCGAAAGGGAGCAGGGTCCGCCGTCGGGTTTGTGAACGGGTCGGGATCCATAGGCCAGATCCTCGGCCTGTCGTTGCCAGGCGTCATATCCGCAGCGTTTGGCTGGGGGGTTCTGTTTACAACCTTTGGAATCGCAGCCCTTATGGGAGCTCTGATCCTTCTGCCCAAGTGGAACGCTGTTCCTGCCAAAGACAACGAAGATACTGAAGTCAGGCCTTAACGGGCTGTCCCAAGAGACTGTTCTAAGAGATGCTAAGGGGCCGTAACGAAATAAGTTATCAAAGATGCGCAGGATTTTCGGGGAGCAACAAGGCGGGTTCGGGCGAATATAGCGGGCTATTTGAGCCGGAATCCAACACCGTTGCCCGCCGAAAA